>JAJFVB010000134.1 GCA_021372055.1 Desulfobacteraceae bacterium
AATCCCCCCTGTAGAGGGTTGTTGCCGAGATCCCGGCTTGAATGGCGCCCTTCAGGTCCCCGGCCTGCTCGCATTTCTTCGCCTTCCGGCAGGACGAGAGGAACTCATCGAGGTCAATCCGGCAGAGATCCCTGTTCAGGGTGAGAAGGTTTGCCTTGAGGCTCAGGTAGTGTGAGGGCTGCGCCCTTTGGGCCGACGGATCGAGAGTCTTGCGCAGGCGGTGCAGCACGACTTTGAAATTGGACTCCGCGAATTCGGGAGAGGCTTCAGGCCAGAGGTCTTCCATAAGGACGTCCTTGGGCACGCCGGACGCGCCCCGTGTTATCAGTGCCTTCAGGAGCATCTTGGGCTGCTTGGCCTTCCATTCGTGATCTTCCATCGGAGTCTCGCCCCGGAATACCTGGAAATTTCCGAGAACGTTGATTCTGATCGGAACGGCCGATGGGAGGCTTTCCTGGGCGGTCTCCCCCTGCTCCACCCCTTCGGAGTCAATGAGTTCCTCGCTCGTGGACTTGAGGAGCTTCGTCAGGAGGCAGAGCTTGCGGTTTTTCTCGACGGCCGCGTTGAGAAACCTCGCTTCGGAATCGAGAAGCCGCCGCGAGAGTCCGCGCGCAACACCGCAGGCCAGTCCGGGACGCCTGAACAGAAGCATTTCGAAATCCTCGCGCGTGATTTCGATCAGGCGCACTTCCGTGAGCGAGCGGACGGAGGCCGACCTCACTCCCCTGGAATTGAGGAGGCTCATCTCCCCGATGGGCTCCCCTGCGCCGCAGATGTTCAGGACATGCTCGTCGGGCTTGCCGAAGGACTTGACGACCTCGAGCTTTCCCTCGACCGTGATGTAGAGCCGGTCGCCGCGATCGCCTTCATGGAAAAGCACGGTCCCCGGAGGAAATCCGACCTGCCTTGCGATCTCCTCCAGGAACAAGAGGTCCTTCCGGCTGAGTGAGGCAAAAAGAGGGACGTTCTTCAGCAGCGTGAGCATACGGAAAACTCCTCATATTCGCGCACATCGCATGAGGAGAAGATATGGCATGTCCGAAGGAATGCAGCAGCACGCGCGAAAGATCCCGGAAAAAAGATGCTCCCGAAGGACCGCGCCGCAAAGCGTGGGGAGCTGCGCCCCCCACGCCGCTACGCGGCTCATTTTGGCGCTGTCCGGATTATTCCTCCCAGGTGCGGGTTCGGTAATACTCCCGCTCCGTTTCCACCCGGTTCGAGCGGTACTGGTATGTCTTCGGATAGTAGTAAACTGTGGAGCGTTGTTCGATCACAACGGGTTCTTCATAAACCACGACGGGCGCCGACCGCCTGATCATTGCCGGAGGCGGGGGAGGGGCGGCTTCCACCACCACGGGGGCGGGCGCCACCCGTTCGACAACGACAGGCGGCGGCGGAGTCCGTTCGACTACAACCGGCGCCGGATAAGCAACAACCGGCGGAGGCGGATACGCGGAACCCGGAATCGGAACATCCACTCCGAATCCAAAGTGAACGCCGCCTGCGTGGACATTGGAAAACAGGACGAAGACGGCAAATCCCAGAATAAATAGCGACCAAACATAAGGGTGCTGCAAACGCCTTCCGCTTACCATGATTTTTTCCTCCATGAATGAAGTTTGCTTTCTTGTTAGCGAATCACTCGGTGCATGGTAAGCAAACGACGTACCAGCCGCCTTCCGGTGCTGTGCGGGGAGGATGGGTGGATGCATTCCCCGTGGACCTCATTGGGCTATTCTGTCGATTTGTCGTCATTTTGCCGGTCGCATCCGAATTTCACGGCCGAGCGGGAAAAAAAACGGGAAATAGTTTTGAAAAGCTCGTATATGGAAAGAGAGCAAATATGCCGCCGCCGATAGGGGGGCGCGGGGGAAATCATTTCCCCCGCTCTTTTCCATTGGTTTTATCTTGAACGCAATTTCGTATGAGAAACTGTTTTCGGGGCGAATTCCTGATTATCCTTATGGTGTGGGAGGAGCGGGATAGATGACGACGCTAAACGATCTTGTTGAGAAGATAAAGCGGGAAGTCGACTTCTTGAAGGTCGGCATGATTGTCTGCCATAACGGAGTAGCGCGAGGCACGTCCCGTGCGGGCGAGTTGACGGAATACCTTGACATCGATGTGGATAGGGAAGTCTGGGACAAGATCCTCGTGGAGATGCGCTCGGAGCCGGGCATTGCCGCCGTGGAGGCTTTCCTCTTCACGGGAAGGCGCCGCGTGGGAGATGACGTCATGTTTATAGTCGTGGCCGGCGACATCCGGGAGAACGTCCTGCCCGTTCTGGAAAAGACATTGAACCGGCTGAAAAAAGAGGCCGTGAAAAAGAGCGAAAAGCTGATCGGAAAATAAAGCCCGGCCAATGGCGCGGGGCTCCGGGCGCAAGGCCCCGCGCTCCCAAAAGATTTTACTGTTTTAGGGCGAAGCCCATATAGGAAATGTTCAGATCGTCCGTTTGATGCAACCCGAGCCTCTCCGCGAGGTCCTCGTTGCGGATCTTGCCTTTTGACAGGGCCCGCAGGGTGCCCAGCATCGCGAACGGATTTCTCCTCTTCGGGGATATGCCTTTCATCTCCAGGTTGACCAGCCCGCAGTCTCTAATCAGCCTTACCAGTTCGTCCGGCTTGATGAACTTCTCCCATACATGCACGTTTGACTGACTGGACCTGATGATGCCCCAGTCCTGCCAGATTTTGATGAGAACGAGCTTGCTCAAAAAAGTCCGATTGACCGTGTCGTAGAAGAAAACCCCGCCCGGTTTCAGCAAACGTCCTATTTCGCCGGCCACTTGCTTCAGGTCGTCGACATGTTCCAGGACGTCGCAGCAGGCAATGATGTCGAAGGAGCCGTCGCCAAACGGCAAAGCTTCTCCCCGCCCGACCTGGTATTGGATACCCAGGCCGCTTTCTGCGGCGTGCTTCCGGGCGGCCTCGATGGAGCGCCCGGACGGATCGATCCCCGTTACCGCGAAACCGTCCTTTGCAAACTCTTCGGCCAGAAAGCCTCCTCCGCATCCGATGTCCAGGACTGTCCCGCCAGCGAGTGCCATATTCGACAGCTTGCTTTGGAAATAAGCGTACCGCACGGGGTTTACGCAATATCTCAGGCTGGAAAAGTCGAAACCGGCGTTGTCGTTCCACCAGCAATCACCATATGTCTCGTAGATCTCGTTGTTTATCCGCACGATCCGTCCTTTTTGCAGAATCCGGCCCGAAGGGGCGCCACACCGGAGCATCTGTCGTCGAGAAATCGGCGAATGGCGTCGGAGACGGCGTCGGCCGCGAACACCGCCTTTGCGTTCAAGAAGGTACCAAAGAACGTTTTTGAAAAGCGCGGGGAGCTGCGCCCCCCACACCCCCACGCCGCTGCGCGGCTCATTTTGGAGCTACGGGGGTGCGGGAGAACCATTCCCCCGCTCTTTGGTGTCCTGGGAGGCATCAACTTGAACGCAACTCAGTATCAATTGTATTTGTCCCGAAAACCTTCGGAAAAGTTACGCCGCCGCTCAAGAATATCGGAGTAATTCGCCTTTGCGCTCAAGAAGGTACCAAAGAACGCTTTTGAAAAGCGCGGGGAGCTGCGCCAAAACCGGATGCGAGCGCAAAGGTTTTATTTACGGGCAAGCCCTAAATCGTGGGTTTCACGAGAAGGTACAGGGAGAAGAGGAGAAGAATTCCCAGGATCACCTGCCTGCATACCCGGTCATTGATCCGGGACTGGCAGGCTGTTCCCATGACCGCGCCGAAGGCGACGGCCGGAAGGGACAAAAGTGTCAGCGTCAGGAGGTCCGTGTTGATGAACCCTTCCACTGCCTGAAATCCGACGATACAACCGCCGGCCAAAAGGAAGAAAAAGCTCATCGCCGCTTTCGCGGCTTCGAAACTCCACGGCTGAAAGGAACAATAGATCACGATGGGCGGCCCGAAGGCTCCGATGCTTCCGCCGAGCAATCCCGATGTGAACCCCGCAAACCACGCCCACGCGGTTCCAAGTGCGCCGCGGCGTTCCTTCCCGAAAATTGCATAAAGTGAAAAGACCATAAGGGTCAGTGCCAGATAGATTTCCAGGGCGCGCGGCGAAATGGCCTTGAGCATCCATATTCCGAGGGGAATGCCGGGGATCGTTGCCGCGAGGAGGGGCCAGACGCGGCTCCACTGGACGATCTTTCGCAACCGGATGCAGAGATAGAGACTGATACCGAGGGCCAGCAGGTTTGCAAGGGGCGCCGCCGTCTTTATCCCGACCAGGATGGTGAACGCGGGAAGGGCGACGATGACCGAACCGAAACCGGTAAGTCCCTGCGTAAAACCGGCGAGAAGCGCCGCAGCGCAGACGAGGGGAATATCATTCATTCTCGGAGTTGCTTTCCTGCCCGATATCGGGTTGCGGGCTCGAGCGCTTTGCGAGGAAAACGGGGATTGGCAGGCCACGGGGCCGCAGAACTCTCCCCGGCATCTCCCGGCCGCAAGCGCCGGAGCGCCCGCCCTTACGCGCATGCGCGCAAGGGCGAACCCGAGGGGGGCGCGGGGGAAATCATTTCCCCCGCTCTTTAATGTCCTGATCGATTCTCAGGAGAGTATGACCGGCATGGGCACCGTCTTCTCCGGCCAGCCCCCGCCCCGGTTTGCGCCCGCGTATGGTCCGAACCATATCGTGCTCACCATAAAGTTGCCTTCCGTTCCCGCATTGCGGACACGGTCAACGGAGAAGCCGAACTGAGCGGCCCCGACGTTGACTCCCAGCTTGAAGGAGCGATTTGCCGCCTTCGTGTCGGTATTGCGGTAGCGGATGCTGATGTACTGAAGCGAGTTGTCGAAATTCCCCTCCAGTTTCTTTTTGATCAGCTGGGTAAAGCCTGTTTTGAGATCGTGCGCGGCCTGATCGTACATCGTGGGCATTCTCGAAAGGGCTGCCAGGTTGTCGGATGAGAGCTTGAAGGATGCTTCGATCAGAAACGCTCCCGGCACCTGTCCTTTGTCCACTTTGGTCAGGTTGACGATGTCTTTTACCGCGCCCTCCATCCCCTTGTCGCGGAGAAAAGTGCGCAGGTTGGCCACGCTTACGTGCAGCGACCCGGCGAGGCCGACTTCCAGATTGCGCGACTCTATGTATTCCTTGCAGACGTCGAGACTGGATGCGAAGCGGTCGAGCCGTTCCCGTTCGTAGAGGCACTTCACCCGAAGCGAGGCGACTCCCGGAAACCGCTTGTTATTGCCGGCGCCGGCCTCTCCGCCCTTGGATGCGATCCACTTGTTGATTCCGGCGAGCATGCCTGTAATCAGCTTATCACGGGCCTGCGCTTCTGCCAGGGACAGCTCTATGAGCATGCCGCACACGCGTCTCGCCCTGTCTGCGGGAGATTCGCCTTCCGCGGGTTTGCATTTCTGTTCGGCCTGATCTTCGAGAATGCCCGGCCACCAGTTCGCCGGCATTTTCCACGGATCGCTGTTCATGTGCTTCCAGTAGGCCTCAACCGCAGCGTCCACCGCCTTGATGCTCCGGCGCCAATCCCCCGTGTCGGTGCTGGCGATCCAGTTTTGCAGTGTGGGCATCACGTTTTCCTCGGGGGGGATTATCTCCTTGATGAAGTTCTTTACGAACTCCTTGACATCCCTCAATTCGGGAATATCCGTTCGGAAAAGCGTGTGGCACTGCTGGCAGTTGACAAAATACTTGATGAGGCTCGGCAGGGTAAGGCTCTGGCCGACCACGAATCCGCTGCCTTCCAGCAGCACCCGGTTGGACCAGTACACGATTGCCGTTTCGTAGGACATGGAGTTGATGTATTCCCAGGTCTTCTCAAGTTTCTTGAACTTGTCTTCCAGGAAAGTCATCTTCAGCGACTTTGAGGTGAGCGTGGCCTTGAAATCGCCCTTCTTGATCAGTTCAAGGTCCGGCGGCGCCACGGTTTCCGTGATCTTGGTCTTTCCCTTGCCGCCGTGCTCCGTTGAATCATAGTAGTTGCTGAACGCCTTGGGCGATGCATCCACCATCTGGGTCATCTTGGGGATGAAAGTGGTTTGAGGGTCCTGAATCGTCACGATATTGGTGCTTCCGGAATTTGCGGGGTTCGGCTTTACCACGGCGCAACCGAGTTCCAACTCCATCGATAACCCGAACAACTGCCCGCCCACCTGTTTGTACAGGATCATCGTCTCCTGGGACTGAACGATCGCCGGGGAGGGACAGGGAAGATTCAGCCGGTAGCTGGAAGTTTTCGCGGTCCATTTGACGCTCGGCAGCTTCGCCGACAATTGAAACGACGCACCCGGGCCGATGGTCTGATCGTTGAACGTGCCGGCGTGGGTGGCGGCGATTGCGGATACTCCCCCGGAAAGACCGGCGCTGGCCTCTTTGGAATGTATCCACCAAGTCAGGTAGCACCGGGGATTGACGTCCAGATCAAGTCGATCGAGTCCCCGTTCGAACTTCTCCTGCTGGGCCGATGTGGTGGAATGCAGATGATTTATGAACCACGGTCGCATCTTCTCATGGGATCTTTCCATATGCACGGGGGTGGGATCGGTCGCGAACACCCAGGTCCCGTCAAGATTTCCGCTCACGCTACCGGTGAGGTTGACCCCGAAACCGAACGACTCCGCATCGCCTATGCTGATGTTGGTCAAGCTTGTCGAATCGACCTTGACGCCGACTGTAACCCCCAATCCCCCCTTCATGTTGGTCCACTTGCCGAGCATGCAGCTCATCACCACCGGGTGCCACGTCTGAACCTGAGGCGCGACTTGCTGGCGGGGCGGGGGAGCGGAACTGCCCTGAAGGTTCCCCACCTGACCCAGGAAGGCGAATTCGGATTGCGTTCCCTGGTTGGAAACGAACAAAAAACGGTGGGAGGCGCGTTTGGCGCTGAAGTTCCCCGAAACGGAAGCGGTCAGGAACGCGGACACGCCGGGAGGGATGAACATCTTCGCCAGATCCACCGCGATCGTAACGCCAGCGCCGTATCCCATAGTCTCCATGGCGTGCTGCGCCTGGCCGCGGTAGTCGACCCCGGAGAACATGAACGAATTGAAGAGTTCCTCATCGGTGGGTTTTTCCGGTAGTCCCTTGCCGTAGTCTTCAGGGGCTCTCGCGTGCGCCGTCAGCAGTGCCTGGTTGATGGGCTTACGCTGCTCCTTGGCCTGCTTTTCAACAAGTTCCTGGAGGACATCGTCTTTGTACCAGTCGGTAATCCAGGTGCGGATGCTGGTCCAAATGTCGGACAAGATCTTCGGGCTCATGATAAATCCTCCTGAGAAAAGTCCCCTGAATACGAAATGATATCAAGCCGATGGCGTAGCGAATGGAGAAGGCGCCGTCCACCGGCATTCTCGTTCATGGGTAATTGCCCGCGGGACGAAGCCCTTTGAAACCGATTCCCGGCGATGCCGGCTGATTCAGTATCGATTGTAATTCGGAATTTGCCTGATGGAACTGAAGGCCAAAGCATGGTGACAGGTAAATTTGCCTTATTCAAGGCATTTTGCCCGATGCAAAGAGCTGGGCCCCGGGGGATTCCGGTGGCGGGCACTGGTATTCCGGTGATTGCTATCGGCGTGCACGACAACATGAGCAATTGCTTACGCAATGTCCGGTCTCCGGCATTGATTTCCGGCAACTCCACATTCCAAGAGCCCGCTATGACTGCATTCTCGAAAGATACGATGCTATCCGATCATAATCCGAAAGTAAATTGGAAAACGGACGCGCAACCGGCCGGATCAGTACTGCACGGACTGGATCGACAATAGCAAAGCGAAAACCTGGAGAATACAAGAGGAGTCTTCGTCGGGCAGCACTCAATACTATGAACTCCGCGGCGATGGAGATTCATACGAAATTGCGTTCAAGATAAAACTAATGGAAAAGAGCGGGGGAAATGATTTCCCCCGCGCCCCCTCGGGATTTCTGCCGCAGCCTTACGCGCACGCGCGTCAGGCCAACCAGCGGCCCGCCGCAAGCGCCGAAATGAGCAGTGTAGCTGCGTGTGGGGTGTGGGGAGCAGGCTCTCCACGGTCTGAAAGCCGGGTATCATCTTGAACGCTCATTGGTATTGCTTCCGCAGACGGGTTCGCAAGTGAGCACGTTTCTCTCGTCCGTTTCGAAGGTGCATTGTTTTTCAAGCAACGCCTTCAGCTGCTTTCGGCCGCGGTGCAGCCTCACTTTGACGTTCTCGACAGTTATGCCCAATATATCCGCTATTTCCCGGTGGCTCAGCTCCGCCATGTCAAACAGATCTATGACGGTGCGTAAAGGCTCCGGAAGGCGGCTGAGCACTCTTCGGACGCACGCGCTCATTTCGTCCTGCTCGAGTCTTTTCTGCACGATCGCCTCTTTGAAGCCATCCGTGGTTTCGGAAAACTCCCGTTCGTTGGAGGAAGCTTTTGTCCGGCTGCTTCGAAAATGGTCCCGGCAGAGATTGTAGGCAATCCGAAAAATCCACGACGCCAGTTTGGAAGGGTCATTTACGGAGTCGAGATTTTTCTGGACACGGATAAACGTTTCCTGCGTGAGGTCGTCTGCCGCCCATTCATCCCTGACCGTGGTGAGGATATAGCTTCTCACTCTCCCGTAGTACTGGTGGTATATTTCGAAAAATTCCATTTTGCCGTCCGTTCCTGCTATCTGCAGCAGGGATGCTCCGCGGTTTTTCCAGTCGACCGGTCGGTTTTCCCGTCCGGGTCGGTTATGTCTTCGATGAAGTTTTTCATCATAATGCCGGCGCCCGTTTTGACCTTGCAGGCAAGCTCCACGGTTTTCTTCACTTCCTCGGCCTGGACCCCGATGCCGGAGGCTTTCTTGAAATAGTACTCGAAGCAGGGAACACAGTTGGCTGCCGTCGCCGCCGCCATGCATACCAAAAGCTCGGTTTTCTCATCCATTGTAAACCTCCTCCTGATTATTCCGAAAGTTCCATTTGACAACGATATCATAGACGGAAAGGGATCCTGAAAGGTTACAGGCTATCGTTCGGGGAAAGAAGCGTTCTATGAACAGACTGTATGCAGTCGCGGCGCAACCGTGGCAATCAAAAAAAAGGCAGGGCTTTTACGGCCCCGCCTTACAGGTTGTTCCGCTTCAGGTCCACTTTGGAGAGTTGCCTCTCAGTAGGGAGGAGGACCATAGTGATAATACCTGGGAGGAGGAGGGGGAGGGCCGTAGTGGTAATATCCGGGGGGCGGAGGACTATTATAGTAGTAACCGGTCGCCGCAGGAGGGTAACAGCAGTTTTCCCGTTCCCACGAATCGTGTATTGCGCCGCCCACCAATCCGGCCGCGCCTCCGATTGCCGCTCCCGCCGCGGGGTTCCCGAATGCCGCGGCGCCGATTGCAGCGCCGAGCCCGGCCCCGAGTACTCCACCGCCGAGAACGTTCTGCTCCGATCGGGTCATCCCGGCGCAACCGGCCAGCATGAATACCGGAATCAACAATACCGCAATCTTGACGAATCGCATGACTTCACCTCCCTTGCGCTCTCCTCCCGAATATACCGGTCAATGCGATTGACCTGTTCTAAAATGATCTAACGAAGCCGGGAAGACTTTCGTCTACAACACTCCGCGCTCTTTTGGGGGCGCAGCCGTTTTTTTTGCGCTCAAAACATTCCGCAGCAATCCGCAATGCGGCTCCGTCCGGCGCTACAAGCGGGGGATGGGCCAAAAGTCATTCGATGTCGAAGTACAGGCAAAACTCGCAGAACTTTGCGATGACTTCGAGCTGCAGCGGAGGGCCGGCAAAGCACATCCCGATTTCAGTCGTCGCATAATCCTCCGTGGCCTTCACGCTCATTGCCGTGCACTGGATTTCTTCGACGTGTTCATCATTGGGAAGGTTGAACGTCAACCGTCCGCAAGCTCCCTTGCGCAGGGGGGCCAGCGTGTTGAGCACCACCCGGCACCCTCCCTGGCTGATATCCAGCATATCGCCGAGAATGCTCTCGGATGCATCCTCCAGAAAAAATTCGACTTCAATGTTGACGCGAATCCGCCGGTGTTTCCGGACCTGCTTGACCTCAATGAGTTTTGGATAATAAATGCAGATGATATCGTCGATCAGGGTTTTCCTGCATTCGCCGAGGAAGGTGTACAAGTATTCATTTTTGAAATAATAACAGGTGAACGCGCCCTCTATGCAGGATGATATCCGTTTGTTGATCGGGACGACGGGTTCTTTGATGATGATATATTCTCCGTGCAATGCGCCGAGCACCGTTGTCTTGGTTCTGAGTGCCGGAGTTGTTTGCGAACGAATCACCATTTCGTCGCCAATTTCGAGGGGAAGTCTGTCGACGGTTGCCTCGGTTGCCTCACATTCGTCGCCTCCAAACGTTGCGGCGGCAGACCTAATTTGCATGTCTTCTCCTGTGTTCTCGGTCCTTGATATAAAACGGCGGAAATATACCAATGAAAACCGGATACATGCCCGTTAATCGGTACGTTTGGCCGAATTTATAAGCAATTTCTTGCGGAAAAGGGCTGAAAACCACCTTCGTCAAGGTTTTACACTCTATTCCTTTCTTTATTGCGTTGCAAGTTGATGGATATTCTTGGAAGAGATGTATATTTGATCTCATTTGATTCGTAATTTCAGTCCGGTGCAGTAATCCCACCGCAAGCGCTGAAATGAGCAGCGCAGCTGCGTGTGGGGTGTGGGGAGCCGGCTCCCCACGGTCTGAAAGCTCATTGGTATTAAAAGCGTTCTTTGGTACACGGGCTTCGGGCAGTCCTGCGCAATCAGGAGCAATGGAAGGGCAAAGTCATACGAATCGGGGGATTTCCACAAGGTAAACTAAATGCTATCATATGATTTTACCCCGCTGATACCGTATGCTCTACGGCGCCGAACAGCCTCAGGGCACGCCATCCGATCCGGATGATAGACATAGACGGGAAGTGCGAAATGGAAGCGAACAATACTGCGTTTGAAGCGTCGGGGAAAGCCGCGCGTGTAATGCTGGGGCTGGGAGTTCTTTTTGCCCTCTATCTTGCCAGCCTTCACAGCTATCCCCTGTTCCACAGTCTTGCGGAAGTATTTTCCATCGTTGTTGCGAGCGGCGTATTCATGATCTCATGGAATACGCGCAGGACCCTGGAAAACAATTACCTTCTTCTTATCGGCATAGCCTACGTTTTTGTCGCCGGGCTCGACTTTGTGCATGTCCTCGCCTATGAAGGCATGGGGGTGTTCCTCGGGTATGGAACCAACCTGCCCACGCAGCTGTGGATTGCGGCCAGGTTCATGGAGAGCCTTGCACTCTTTGTGGCGCCTTTTTCCTTCAACCGCGCGCTCAGGCCCGGTTGGGCTTTTTTCGGCTCGGCGGCCGTGTTTTCCTTCCTCATCATCTCCATATTCTATCTGAGGATCTTTCCGGACTGTTTCGTCGACGGCGTGGGGCTGACGCCGTTCAAGAAAACGAGCGAATACGTTATTTCCTGCATCCTCATGGTCGCCGGAGTGCTTCTTTACAGGAATCGCGGCGAATTGGACGCTTCGGTCCTGCGATGGGTACTCTGGTCGATACTCCTTACTATCGGCTCCGAGCTATCCTTCACCTTTTACGTCAGTGCTTACGGCTTATCAAACCTCATCGGACATTACCTCAAGATCCTTTCATTCTACTGCATATACAAAGCCATCATCGAAACGGGCCTGTCAAAACCGTACAACCTCTTGCTCCGCAACCTGAAGCAGAACGAGGAGGCCCTCCGGAAAAGCGAGGAATCGGTGAGGCTCAGCGAGGACCGCTTGAGGGTCACTCTCAGGAGCATCGGAGATGCCGTAATCGCTACCGATGCGGAAGGCCGGATCACTTTCATGAATCCGGTTGCGGCCGGATTGACCGGTTGGACGGAAGCGGAAGCGCGGGGCAGGATGATCGAGGAGGTGTTCCGGGTTGTGGACGAGCGGACCCGGGAGCCGGCCGTGGGAGTCGTCAAAACCGTTCTGCACGGCGGCGGTGTGGTCTTTCTGGCAAACGATACTTCCCTGCTCTCGCGTGACGGGCGGGAAATCCCCATTGAGGACAGCGCTGCGCCGATTGTCGCCGGGGAAGGAAAAACGTCCGGCCTGGTGGTTGTCTTCCATGATGTTACGGAGAAGCGGCGGAACATGCTGGAACTGCATCGCAGCGAAACCAGGGCAAGGCTCCTGGCCGGGATAGCGGGCCGTCTTCTGGTATCTGCGAAGCCTCAGAGGCTTATCAATGAACTGTGCCTTGACGTCATGGAGTATCTGGACTGCAGTGTTTTTTTCAGTTTCCTGGCGCAGGACAGCATCGGCAAACTCCGGCTCCATGCCTTTGCCGGGATTTCCGCCGATGAGGCTGGAAAAATCCAGTCCATGGATTACGCGGACGGCGTCTGCGGCCGGGCGGCGGCGGAAGGGACCTCCACGGTGATCGAGGACGTTTCCCGCTCGCCCGATCCGAGAACGGGACTGCTCAAAGATTTCGGCATCCAGGCATACGCCTGTTTTCCCCTCATGGTGGACGGGAAAACCATCGGCACTCTTTCCTTCGGCGCAAAAAACCGGCTCCACTTCTCATCGCAGGATATTGCGCTCATGCAGGCGGTGGGGGATCAGGTCGCAACCGCCATGGACAAGGAGAGGCTCATTGTCGAATTGCAGGAGAGCCGGGACAACCTGGAGCGGCGGGTCCAGGAGCGTACCGCGGAGCTGCTGAAAGCAAGCGAAGCTCTGCGGGATCAGGCCTCCTTGCTCAACATGGCGCGTGACGCCATATTCGTTCGCGACATGACCGAGGTGATTTCCTTCTGGAACACGGGCGCGGAGGATATCTACGGTTTCACCAGTGCGGAGGCGGTAGGGCGGAAATCGCATGAACTCTTGAAAACGAAATTCCCGGAACCTCTGGAGCGCATAAAGGAGAAGGTCGTGCGCGACGGCGAATGGTCCGGTGAGCTGAGGCATACGAAGGCGGGCGGCGAAGAAATATTTGTTGAAAGCAAGTGGGGGGTGCACACCGGCAGAGCCGGGGAACCGATCGGCTTTCTCGAGATCAATCGCGATGTGACGGCGAGGAAAAAAGCCGAAGAAGAGCTGATGACCTACATGACGAGGCTGGAGGTGCTCAACAAGGAGCTTGCCGATTTCGCGTTCATAGCCTCGCACGATCTTCAGGAGCCGCTCAGAAAGATCCAGACGTTTGGTCACATGCTTACCTCGAAATTCCAGGACGCGCTTGGTCCTCAGGGCAGGGATTATCTGGGGCGCATGATCAGGTCCGCCGGCAGGATGTCCGATCTGCTGCGGTCTTTGCTCTGTTACTCCAGGGTGGGAACCGGGGATCTGGACTATCAGCCCACCGACCTGGTGAAGATCGTCATCGAGGTCGTAAGCGACCTGGAAGTTCTGATCCAGAGGTCAAACGCGAGGGTGGAGATCGGGCCGCTGCCGTTCCTGGAAGCCGATCCGTCTCAAATGCGGCAGTTGTTCCAGAATTTGATCGAAAATTCCATAAAGTACTGCAACGAGCACGAACCGCCGGTGGTGAGAATATCCGGAACAGTCTCGGGAGAGACCTGCAGGCTTTGCATCATCGACAACGGGATCGGATTCGGGCAGGAATTCGCGGGGAAAATCTTCGAACCGTTCGAACGCCTGCACGGTAGAAACGACAAATACGGCGGCACCGGAATGGGGCTGGCGATTTGCAGGAAGATCGTCGTCCGCCACTGCGGGGACATAAGCGTCTACAGCGAGGAAGGGAAAGGAACCACTTTTACGGTCACCCTGCCGCGAAACCAGGCGGGATGCAAGCCCGGCCACTGGGAGCAGGGCGCTCAACGGCAGTTGCGTTCGAAATGGTAATCCGCCGGCCGAGCCATCGTTCACGCCGGCATCCGTGACTGGAGGGCGGGACAGGGCCTTTGCGTGTTCTTCATCCTTCCCGCCGCGTCAATCCCCGATCACTCCTTTATAGAATCGTTGCCCCTTGTAAGTGAAAACCGCCCCGTCCGGGGTGATCTCCTCAAGTTTCAGCCCGGGTGAGACCTCCTGCCCCTCACGCATCCTTGACCCGTTTATCGTTATCCTCCTGTCGTCCGACTTTCCGGAGTAAAGCAGCATGGAAACGGCAATCCTGGGCATGGCGTCGCGAACGTGCGCAGGGAGTTCGTGAAACCGGAGAGTTTGCCGGGCGGGAGACTTATCGCCCTGAATGCCGGTAAGAGACTTCAAATCGGCAGCCAAATCCTTGCTGCTGGCAGGATGCAGAGACTGCCGTTCTGAGGCGGCCGCGCTTTTCATCGGATCGGCTGGAGCGGGCGGGCGGGCGGGTGGTTTTGCCCTTTCTGCTTTCGTGGGATCCGATTTGGGAGGCTCGGGACGGGCTTGTTCCCGGTCGGCCGGAGGCGCGGGCGGTTTTGCCGGCTTCGGCTCAGCCTGTTCGGGTTTGGGGCCGGGGGCGGTTCGGGTCTCTTCGCCGCGGGGAGCCCGGTTCTTACCATGCGGCGGCGGAGAGACCTTCTGCTGCGGGGATGCGTCATTGGTGGCAACCATTGAGGCCGGGTCCGCTCCCGCCGGTTTTCGGTCGGAAGGGACCTGCGCGGGTGGACCGGATTGGCGCGTACCGGCGGCAACTTGGTGCCTTTCCCCGGCCCCGGCCGTTTGGGCCGGCTTGCGACTGTCCTGAACAGGCGGCGCGCTCTGAGTCCGTGCCGTATCTTTTGAAGGGGCCGAGGCCCAGGGCTTGAGCCACCAGAGCAGAAGGCAAGCGTTGAGGAGCAGCACCGCCAGGATCGCGTACTGGAGCGAATGCGACCTCTTGTGCCGTTCGGTACCCAAGACATCGTTATCCCGGAGTTCGGGCAATGATCGTTTTCGGTGTTCCCGCTCCGATTTTTTAAGGGCGTCGAGTATGTAAGACATATGCTAAAGGCCTTTTAACGTCCTGTTTGCAGCACCGGGCATCAGCCCCGACCCGGTTGATCCACTCAGCCGGTCCTGGTCCCGGCGCCTCAACCATTGCGCGCGCTATCGGAACGGCTTTTCCGGAGGCGTTTCCGCCGGTGGCTCAGGGACTTGGCCCTCGGGCTCTGGGGGCTTCTCAACCTGTGTTTCCGCCGGTTCGGGATCGGCGGAGACATCCTGCTGCTCCGTTTTGTTTGCTGCCGCTTCCATGCTTTCCGCGCCGACTGTCTGGCGCGTGTGGTAATAGTATCCGGTCCCGGCGGCGGCCAGCAGGAGCAGCATCGCCGCGGCGGCCAAAACGGTCGTCAGCCGATTGGGGGTACTTCCAACCCGGGATTCTCCGAGTACTTCGCGTGCGGCTTTTACGAGGATCTTTTTCTCGATGCGCCTCTTATCCTGTACGAAGGCCCCCAGCAGAGCACGGTCGCAAATTGCATTGATAATGCGCGGGATTCCTCCGCTGTAAGCGTAGAGGCTTCTCAAGCTCTGAGCGGTAAAGATTTCCGCCCGAAGGCCCGCCACCTGGAGCCTGTGACTCACATAGGGAGCCAGCTCCTCCCTGGACAGAGGCTTTAAGTGGTAACGGGCCACAATGCGCTGAGCCAGTTGCCGCAGCTCCGGTCTGGCAAGCCTTTCCCTCAGTTCCGGCTGCCCTATCAGAATTATCTGCAGCAATTTGCGCTCGTTGGTCTCCAGGTTGGTCAAGAGCCGTATCTGCTCCAGGACCTCATCGCTGAGGTTCTGTGCCTCGTCGATCAAAAGCAGCGCCTTGCGGTGGCCCGCATGCTCCGTGAGCAGGTATTCGTTGATGCTGTCCACCAGGAACTTGGTGCTCGCCTTTGTCTTCGGATAGCTGATACGGAACTCGTCGCATATGGTCGCGAGCAGTTCCGAAGAGGACAGCTTCGGGTTTATGACGAACGCTACATCGCAACTTTTGGGAAGCCGTTCGAGAAGGCAGCGGCAAATCGTCGTCTTGCCCGTTCCCACTTCGCCCGTCAACAGAACGAACCCTCCGTCGAGCCTTACTCCATAGAGCAGGTGGGCAAGGGCCTCCTTGTGCTGCGCACTCATATAGAGGTAGCGGGGGTCCGGGGCGATTGAAAAAGGGGCTTTCCTGATCCCGAAATATTTCTTGTACATAGCTATTCACGATCGCAGAAAGTGAAGTTGCCGTGGAACCTGTTTGCGGGGCAGATTACCACAAAACGGCGGATTTGAGCGCAAATTTGATTAATAATGAGGTAGCGCAAGGTCAAGGCCCGGGAGGAATCCAATGCGGGGGGAAAAAGGCTCGGGTGCGTTTCCCATCCTTTCTCCCTCTCTTCAGGATTTGCGTCCGAACCAAGGCGTCGGGAAGAGGACCCTCGATCGCGCGACCGGCAAAATCGAAACCTCCCTCTCTATCTATTGACAAAGCAAATGGGCTCTGTTAAAGAAGTCTTCTCGTTCATTCCCCGGTAGCTCAATGGCAGAGCGGGTGGCTGTTAACCACTAGGTTGGCGGTTCGAGTCCGTCCCGGGGAGCCAGAAAACACAAGGGGTTAGCCAGATTGGTTAACCCCTTTTTCTTTGCCGGTGTCAACATAGTGTCAACTCTCGCCTAGACTGCCACCCTCTTCACTATAGTAAACGCCTTAAATAAGTTGACATGCTTGACGCGTTTTCGCATTATGTCTCCCAACTCGTTTACAGGAGGGGGACAATGAAAGCACTGACGTTATCGCATCAAGAGTTGACCCGTGAGGCTCTTCTGCGCAAGG
>JAJFVB010000143.1 GCA_021372055.1 Desulfobacteraceae bacterium
GAAGTTCGAGGCCGATCGCGAAAACGATCCAGTTGACCCCGCCGGCGACGAGCGCCATGCCGAGCGCGGCATAGAGCGCGAGAGCGTAATATTCATCCCCCGCCACATCCCTGATGCGGGAGGACCGGTAGGACAGGATAAGGGCAAAAGCCGCAATGGCGCAGAGAACCGAAACGAAATAGCGGGCAAACCCGCTTCCGTCGATCATGGCCCGGAAGCTCGGTTCGCCGGAATCGGAAAAAGCCGAGGCGAATCCCGCGAGCACCACCGCTGTGATCCCCACGGCAAAGCACAAAGTCGGATTCCTCCTTCCCGAAATGCCGGAGCAGAGTATGATCAGCCCGCCGCCCGCAAGCAGAATGTAGGGGAAAAGGATGGACGTTTCAGGTGCCATTGATGCTCTCCGATCAACACAAATTCGAAACGAGCGGAAATAATTCCCCCGCGTCCCGGTCCCAAGAGGCTGCAGCCGCCGCTACGGCAGGGACGCAAACACATTCCCGGTACCGCTCAGAATGGCGTGAACCGGCCCCTGGACCAGGTCAAGCAAAGGTCCGGGGTAGAAGCCGATAAAGACCGAGACGGCGGCCAGAGGCGCAAGAATCGCCGCCTCACGCCCGTTGATATCCCATACCGGGCACTCGCCCCTTGACGGCCCGTAGAGCGTTTCCTGCACAAGCCGCAACGCGTATGGCAGGACGAGCACGATGCCGCCGAAACCGATAATCGCCACAACCGGGCTGCTCCGGAACGTGCCGACCAGGATGAGGATCTCCCCCACGAAATTGTTCAGGCCCGGAAGTCCGATGGTCGACATGGAAAAAAACAGGAAGAAAGCGCTGAAGATCGGCATTTTCTTCCATATCCCTCCGGTTTCCGCAAGCTGCCTCGTCCGGATCCTCTCGTCCAGCATTCCAACCAGGATGAAAAGGGCCCCGGTCGTGATGCCGTGATTGACCATCTGGAGCACCGCTCCGGAAACCGTCATCATATTCCAGACAGCCAGGCCGATCACGATCAGCCCCATGTGGGCAATACTCGAATAGGCCACGAGCCTTTTCATGTCCTTTTGAGCGTACGCGATCCAGGAAGCATAGAACAATCCAATCAGGCCGATGACGAGCAGCACGGGAACGGACGCCGCCGCGGCGTTCGGAAAGAGGGGAAACGCAAAACGCAGGACCGCATAGACGCCGGTCTTCAGCAGCAGTCCGGCAAGGATCACGCTTCCGGCCGTCGGTGCCTCGGTGTGCGCGTCCGGCAGCCAGCTGTGGAGCGGGAATACCGGGATCTTGATCGCAAAGGCAAGGAGGAACGCCGAGTAGATAAGCAGTTCGGAGGCTGCCGAGAGCTTCGAGCCCGCAAGCTCGAAGAGCGAAAACGTATATACGCCCGTGCCCGCCCCGTGCTGCAGGTAGAGCGAGATCAGCGCGATCAGCATCAGCAGGCTGCCCGCGATGCTGTACATGACGAACTTGACCGTTGCCCGCACCCGCTCTTCGTGCCCCCAGATCCCGATGAGGAAAAACATCGGAATGAGCTGGAATTCCCAGAAGAAGTAGAAAAGGAGAAGATCCATGGCGAGGAATACGCCGAGGACCCCTGTCTGCATGGCGAGAAGAAAGAAGTGAAAAGTGCCCACCTTCTCATCTATCTGCTTCCAGGAGACGAGCACGGTCAGCACGCCGATGAAAGCCGTCAGCGTAATCAAAAGAAGGCTGATGCCGTCCATTGCGAGAAGGTAGCGCACACCGAGGCCGGGTATCCAGCTATGGTCTTCGATCAGGAGCCAGTTGCCCGTTGCGCCCGATTTCAGGTCGAAAAAGTAGAGCGAGACCACAAGCAGCAGATCCGCCGCGGCCGTAATGAGGCTGACGATGCGGCACAGCTCCGCGTTGCGCCGGAGCGCAAGTGCCGCAAAGGCCCCCGCGAGCGGCAGGAAGACAATCGTCGTTAGCAGAAAAGAACCGGACATGCAGTACCTCGATACGAAACGGCCGGGACGCAAAAACGGATACCCTCGACCGAAACCCGGGAGAATCTAGAGTCCCAGATAAAAGGTGACCGTAAGCCCCACCAGCAGGGCAACGAATCCCAAAAACAGCATTCCGAGATAGGTCGAGAGCTTCCCCGTCGTCCAGAACCGTATCCCGGCCGCGAGGTTCGGAAAAATCTCCGCCGATCGAATGATGCCCCTGTCGACTCCCTTTTCATCCGCTACATGCCACAGAATGTTTGCAAGAACCTCAAACGGGCGCGCAATGAAACTGCGGTAAAAAGAGTCGAGGTAAAGAGCCGAGAAAAGCCCTCCCCGCGCCGGTTGACGCGCATCCGGTCCGCGCACGCCGAAGAGCCGGACCGGACCGTACAGCACAAAGGCAAGAAGGACCGCCGTCAGGGCAAGCAGCGCATCCACGGCCGCTATCATCCGTTCGGACTCGCGCGGGATTCCGATGTGAGCGACACTCCCCTGAACCGTTTCAAGAAACCGGGGCAACCATGCGCCGCCCCCCCATTCCGGAGCGAAATTGAGGAAGCCCGCGCTCAGGGCCAGAAGGGCAAGCGGCCAGAGCGGGCCGGTCATGATGCCGGGCACCGGCCTGACGTCGTGGACCGTCTCTGCCTGCGGACGCAGGAAGACACAGAAAAAGAGCCTGAAGGCATAAAGAGATGTGAGAAACGTCGCGGCAAGCGCGCCGATGAAAAAGACCCTGAAAACCGGGTCGGGATTTCCGAAGACCGCGGCCAGGACCCTGTCCTTATTGAGGAAGCCTCCGAAGGGCGGCAGGGCGGCAAGCGAGACCGCACCGGCGAGAAAGAGCCAGAAGACTCCGGGCATGAACCTGCGCAGCCCGCCCATCGCATAGATGTCTCCCTGCTCGTGCAGGGCCTGGATCACGCACCCGGCGCACAGGAACAGGAGCGACTTGTAGAAGGCATGCGAAAGCAGAAACCCCATACTGCCGGAAATGTCGCCCGCGCCCAGCGCAAGGAACATGTACCCGAGTTGGCTGATGGTCGAATATGCGAGCACCTTCTTTATGTCACGCTGCCCAAGGGCGGAAAGCGCGGCATAGAGCGCCGTTACGACCCCGACGGCCGCAACTGCCGTCATCGCATCCGGCGACAGCGCCACCACGGGGTAGAGGCGCATGAGAAGGTAGACACCCGCCGTCACCATGGTCGCCGCATGGATCAGGGCCGAAACCGGGGTTGGACCGGCCATGGCGTCGGGGAGCCATACGGTGAGCGGCAGCTGCGCGGATTTTCCGACGGCGGACCACAGCAGCAGCAGTCCCATGGCCGTCGCCATCGCCGCCGTAAGCTGACCGGCGTTGGCGTTGATGACCGTGATCGACGTGCTGCTGAATTGCACGAAGAAAAGGCCTATCGCCACCCCGAAGCCCACATCGCCGATTCGCGTGAGGAGAAATGCCTTCTTCCCGGCCGAGGCCTTTTCCTCATCCGAATACCAGAAGCCGATGAGCGCGTAAGAGCAGAAACCCACGCCCTCCCATCCGACGAAGAGAAAAACGACATTGTCGGCAAACGCAATCACGAGCATGGAAAAGACAAACAGGTTCAGGTAGCAGAAATACCGCGAATAATCGGGATCTTCCCTCATGTAGCCGACCGAATAGACATGGATGAGTCCCGATACAAATGTCACCATGAGGGCCATGAGCGAGGAAAGCGGGTTAAAGAAAACATCCGCCGCGATCACAAAATTGTCCACGGCGATCCAGCGGAAGAATTCGAGGGTGAAGCTCTGCTCCCAGCCCAAAATGAAAGCCGCCAGCGCGCACACAAACGAGCCCGCAATAGCCGCGCAAGCCGCGATTTCAGCCGGTCGCCTTGACGCGGCGCGCCCCAAAAGCGCCTGGAACAAAGCGCCGCAGAGGGGCAGGAGGAGAATCAGAGCAAGGATTGCTTTCACTTTTTACCCTCTCAGCAAGCTGAAGGAATCCGCGTTGACGGATTTCGTCCGTCTCTGCGAAAACACGATCAGCGCGAGGCCAACCGAGACCTCCGCCGCGGCGAAGGCCATAATGAAAATCACGAACACCTGCCCGTCGAGAACGGCCCAGCGCAGGGATGCTCCCACCAGCGCGATTCCCGCCGCGTTCAGCATGATCTCCACTCCCACCAGGATCATTATGAGATTGCGCCGGGCTGCCGCGCAAACAGCGCCCAGTATGAAAACAAGGCCCGAGAGAATGAGCACTTCGTTCATTGTCGCAATCATTGTTCCACCTCGATTTGCGCAACACTCTTCCCTTTGTGGGTCCCCAGGTAGAGCGCGCCGACCAGAGCGACGAAAAGGAGTAAGGAGACAATCTCTATCGGCAGCCAGTATTTGTCGAAAAGGTACCGGCCGAAGGATGCCGGAGAAGCCGTCGCCGCGATCAGCCCCGTTTCCGAAGCGGGAGAGGAAAAGAGAAGGACCCCGGCCGATACGATCGATGCAAGCCCCAGCAGTGACGGGAATATCCACTGCCGGTGGTTCCGCGATCCCGTGTAGCCTCCGATAAGCGTCATGATGATAAACAGGAAGAGCACCATGATCGCCCCGGCATAGATGATAATCTCAAGGGCCGCGAGCACGGGCGCTCCGAGCAGGTAAAAGAGAGCAGCCGTCGCAAAAAAGGACTGCACCAGGTAGAGCACCGCGTGCACAAGATTCTTCCTGGTGATCGCCATGGCAGTGGATGCCACGATCAGAATCGCGAGCAGGTAGAAAACCATTCGCAGAGCCGTCATCGAAAATCCCCTGTTCCGCCCGATCAGGGCATGTTGCTCTTCACGTCGACCGGCTTGGCCTCGCCGGGATGCTCGCCCTTGTCGAACCCGACCGCCACGCCGGCGTGTTCGTAATAGTTGTACTCGCTGTTCTTTCCGCAGCCCTCGATCAGAAGGTCTTCCTTCTCGTAGACGAGATCCAGCACGTGGTACTTGCTGAACTCGAAGTCGGGCGTAAGCTGGATCGCAAGCGTTGGGCAGGCTTCCTCGCACAGCCCGCAGAAGATGCACCGTGCAAAGTTGATCCTGAACCAGAGAGCATAGCGCCTGCCGTCACCACGTTCGGCGCCTTCCATCGAAATGCAGTCGGTAGGGCAAACGGCCTCGCAAAGATAACAGGAGACGCACCGCTCCTCGCCTTCCGGATCGCGCGTGAGGACAATCCGGGCCCGAGTCCGCTCCGGCAGCACTTTTTTCTGCTCCGGGTACTGTTCCGTGATGGGCTTCCGAAAAAGATGCTTCAACGTCACGGCGTACGAATCGACGATCCCGCCGATCCCGTCCATTATCCGGCCAAGACGCGATTCGTTTTCGTTCATCTCAGGACCTCACGAGGAGGGCTATGCCCCCGGTTGCGATAATGTTTACGAGACAAAGAGGCAGAAGGATTTTCCAGCCGAGTTGCATAAGCTGGTCGTAGCGAACTCTGGGCAGGGTCGCGCGGGTCCAGATGAAGAAAACCGGCGTGATCATCGTCTTGATGAGAAACCAGGCCAGCGGCGGAAGCACTGGGCCCCGCCAGCCGCCGAGAAAAAAGACCGCCACGAGCGCTCCGAGAACGACCATGCTGATGTATTCGCCGAGAAAGTACAGGGCGAAGCGCATGCCGCTGTACTCGGTGTGGAACCCCCCTATGAGTTCGTTTTCCGCTTCGGGCAGGTCGAACGGGAGCCTGTTGGACTCGGCCATGGAACTGATGAAAAAGATCAGAAAGGACACGGGCTGGACGAGTATAAATGGGTATTCCGCCTGCGCGTTGACAATATCGACCAGGCTGAACGAGCCCGCGAGCATCACGACCGGAACGAGGGAAAGCCCGAGGGAAAGCTCGTAGCTGATAAGCTGCGCGGCGCCCCGGACCGATCCGAGCATGCTGTATTTCGAGTTGGAAGCCCAGCCGCCGAGGGCAACGCCGTAGACGCTGAGGGAGGCAACGGCGAGGAAGAACAGCAACCCGACGTTGAGATCGGCAATAAGCACCGGGATGCGCGTTTCCCCGATCTTCAGATCCGAAGAAAACGGCACGACCGCGGCGATGAGCAGCGGCACGAGCGCCACCACGGCCGGGGCGAAGAAGAAGATGATCCGATCCGCGCCCTTCGGAACGATGTCTTCCTTGAGGAGCAGCTTCAGTCCGTCGGCTACGGGCTGAAGGAGCCCGAACGGCCCCACCCTGTTCGGACCGTACCGGATCTGCAGTCGTCCCAGGAGCTTTCGTTCGACCAGGACCATGCCGGCCGCGAACCCGAACAGCACCCCGAGCACGACTGCAACTTTGATCAGCAAAACGACAAATCCGACAATCCACCACATCTGAGCTCAAACCTGTCAGCAAGGTATCCGATGCACATCACTCATACGAAATTGCGTTCAAGATAAAACTAATGGAAAAGAGCGGGGGCAATGATTTCCACCGCACCCCCTCGGGATTTCTGCCGCAGCCTTACGCGCACGCGCCTCAGGCCGGGCGCTCCGGCAAAGGTCTCTAGAGCGCTGCAATCCTCTCCGGATCGATCAGCGCGGGAAATCCCCTGATTTTCTGCCAGCGCAGGTTCTGATGCCTCGGGAGGAGGATTACTCCTTCGGCCATCTTTTCCGTCACGCGGAGCCGGACCTCAACCGTCCCGCCTTCCAGTCGGAGGGCAACCTCCTGGCCATCCAGGAGTCCCGCCCGCTCGGCGTCCGCCGAATGCATGGTCAGGACCGGCTCCGGGATGCTCTCCAAAAGCGTGTCCGAATAAGCCGAAATCTCTCCGGTTCCGAACATCCAGTCCACCAGAAGCAGCCTAAGTCCACGGGGAGGCGCAGGTTCGCCGCCGGAAACGGACTGCGAGGTGAACTCCTCTTTCGATTGCACCGGGATCACCCGCACGCCGTCAACCGGGTAGCGCAGGGGGGCAATTGCGCCAAAGGCGGGGTGCGATGCGATGATCTCCTCGGCAGAGATTCCACCACTCCCGCTGAGACCGGTTTCAAGTCCATGCAGGATCGACCACGCGGGCTTCTGACCGCCTCCGGGCACATCCGGCCGGAAAACGTGTTCGGGAGAACCGCCCAGGATCGGCACGCCGCCCGCATGAACGGGATGGGCGAACTGCGCCCTGCCCTCCTGGTTAATGAAAGTCGAACCGGTCTCAAATGCCGTTGACGAAGGGAAAAAGACAGAGGCCCGGTTCTCAAGTCCCGTGGGCAGATAATCGATTACAATCAAAAGTTCGAGCCGGGCAAGTGCCTCTTCGAGCCTCCGGGTATCCGGGAAGTTCCGGAACAGGTCGTTTTCGACGACGACCAGGGCCCGCACGGAGCCCCCTTCCATTGCCTCAAGAATGTCCGCGAATGTCCGCCCGTCGTTTTCCGACAGAACCGCCGAGCTGTACGAGTTGGCCCCGGGGAGCACGTAGAATACCCCCGCCCTTTTGCCCGCCCGATACAGAAGAAGGGCACAATCCGCTGCAAAGGCCGGAGTCGTTTCATCCACGATGCCGGTTCCGCACACGATCGCGGGCCTTTTGGCGGCGGCAAGCCCCGCTGCGAGATCCTCGATTCTTGACTGCAGCGTTGCGTCTTCGCTCCTGCGGTCCAATTTCCGGAGGAACTTGCCGGCATTTGCATCGAGTCCCCCGCCCTCACCCGGGATACTGTTTGCGACGATCATCCCGAAAATGCGCGGGATGGCTTCGGGAACAACGGGAATGTGTTCGAAGTCGAAAGGCATGGAAACCGGTCGGGGATCGATAACGACTATCCTTCCGCCCTTTCTGAAAGCCTGGCGAAGCGCAAGAGCGCTCATTGCGGCCTCGTTCAGCGGGTCCGCCCCGGCGATGATCACAAAATCCGCCGACTCAAGCTCGCTCCGGGAAAAAGCGATCCTCTCGTCAAGCCGCGCCACGGCCTCACACGTCTTGCGGCGCGCGGCGGGATCGAGGAAAAAGACCGGAGGGAGATACCCTTTGGCCGCGCACATCTTTTTCAGCGCGCACTGGGTCTCCACGCTGTTCCGGTCGGATCCGAGCGCCGCAACGCTTTCCGGCCCGTATTTTCGCGCAACTTCTTCGAGGGCTCCGAAAGCCCTTTCCAGCGCGCCCTCCCGGCCAATCCCGGCACCCGCCGCCATGGGTTCCCTGGGACGCTGCCTAAAGCCCGCGCCGCCGTTTGTGTAGGAATATCCGAAACGCCCCGCATCGCAGATGAAATGCCCGTTCACATCGGGGTTCGTTCGCGCCTCTATCCGCAGTACGGCGCGGAACTGCGCACCCGCAACGGTGTTGCATCCCAACGAGCAACCGATGCAGACCGACGGTGCCCTCTCGAGATCCCACCGCCGGACCTTGAACCGGGAGGTTTTGTCCGTGTAGACGCCCGTCGGGCACAAATCGACCAGATTCCCTGAAAAAGGGCTTTCGAGCCGCCCGTCCCGGAACCTGCCGAAATAGACCTTATCGGCAATCTGCATCGCTCCGAGATCCCGATAGCCGGCATATTCCCGGTAGAATCGCGAGCAGCGGTAGCAGTGAATGCACCGGTTCATCTCATGCTGAACATAGGGACCGAGGTATTGATCGCGGTACGTCCGCTTCGAGCCGAGGAACCTTCGCCTTGAGTGATCCGACGAAACCGTCTCGTCCTGGAGCAGGCAATGCCCGCCTTCATCGCAAACGGGGCAGTCGTGGGGGTGATTTTTCATAAGCCACTCGATCACCCATTTGCGGAACGCAACGGCTTCGGCATCGGTTGTGGAGACAACCATGCCGTCCTTGGCGTCGACCATGCAACTCATCTGCACCCCTTTGAAGGGGCCCTGCAGGAACTTGACCGCGCACATCCGGCACGCGCCCACCGCGCCAAGCGCCTCGTGGTAGCAGAAGCGCGGTATCATGATGCCCAGCCTCCCGGCGGCATCTATGACCTTGGTCCCCTCGGGAACCTCTATTTCCCGATCGTCAATGACCAGCCTAGGCATGAAAGGGGCATCCTTTCCGGGCGATGTGTTCGCGAACTTCCTCTTCGAAAAACTGAAGAAGGCTGACTACGGGTTCCGCGGCTCCCGGCGCGAGGGCGCAATAGGCATTCCAGACCTCCCCGCAGAGGGTCTTGAGAAGCGGAATATACTCCGCCCTCCCTTCCCCGGACTCGATCCTCCGGAGCAGGTCTCGCATGTAGGGGAGTCCCTCGCGGCACGGGGTGCACCACCCGCAGGACTCCCGGGCGAAAAACTCCATCATGTTGAGCGTAGCCCCGACCAGACAGGTCTTGTGGTCGAACACCATGATCGCGCCGGTCCCGAGGCGGTTTCCCACCGCCCGCAACCCGTCGAAGTCCATCCGCACGTCGTAGTGCTCTTTTGCAAGAAAACGCGTGGAAGCGCCTCCGGGCAGACACGCCTTGAATTCGGACCCCGGCAGCATCCCACCGCAGTGGACGTCGATAATCTCGCTAAGCCGGGTTCCCATCGGAAGCTCGACCGCGCCGGGACTTACAACCCTGCCGCTGACGGCGAATATCTTCGTCCCCGCGCCGTTGGCTCCAACCGCGAGGCCCTTGAACCACTCGGGACCGTTGCGGAGAATGTAGGGGACGTTTGCAAGCGTTTCGACGTTGTTCACAACGGTGGGCTTATCCCAGAGTCCCCGGACCGTGGGATAGGGCGGCGGCTTGACCGGGTTTGGCCTCTTGCCCATGATGGCGTTCAAAAGGGCCGACGCCTCGCCGCAGATGTACCTTCCACCGCTCCGGTGCACGACTATGTCGAAGGAAAAATCGCTTCCGAGGATGTTCTTCCCGAGAAAACCCGCCTCTTTGGCAAACGCGAGTTCGCGCTCCAGGATAAAAGCGCTGCTTTCGTAGGAGGGACGCACGAAAAAGAAGCCCTTGGAGCCGGAAAAGGCATAGGCGGTGAGGATCATGCCCTCTATGATCGCATGGGGATTGACGTGTATGAGCATCCGGTCCTTGAATGTCCCGGGCTCCATTTCGTCCGCATTCGCCACCAGATAGCGCGGGAAGTCGCCGGAATCGGGCACCGCCTCCCATTTCTTTCCGGCGGGGAATCCCGCTCCTCCGCGCCCGCGCAGGTCCGCTTCCGTAACGATCCGCGTGACTTCCTTCGGAGGCAGTCCGCCGCCGACGCATTTCCGGAGCGCTTCGTAGCCGCCCATCTCGCGGTATTCCTCCAGGCTGAGCACCCTGTCCGGCTTCCGGTTTTTGAAAAGTACCTGCGGGATTTCCGCCATAGTCTATTCCGATGGATGGAATCCGTCTTCCCGGATCAGCTTGTCGAGAATCCTGTCGATCTTCTCGATGGTGAGCTTCCCGTAGACGCGCTTGTTTATCATCATGGCAGGGGCCCTGTCGCAGTAGCCGATGCAGCAGACGGGCAGAAGGCTGAAAAGCCCGTCCGGGCTCGTCCCGCCCAGGGTGACGTTTGTCCGCGCGCAGATGTGGTCTATCACCCTTTCGTGCCCCTCCATCATGCACATGACAGAGTCGCAGACATGGATGACATATTTGCCGACCGGGCTGCGGTAGATGAAATCGTAGAAGGTGGCGATCTCGTCGAGTTCGAGAGGGGTCATCCGCAGCAGTCCCGCGGCTTCCTCCATTCTCTCGTCGGACATCCACCCGAAGCGGTCCTGTATTGCGAACATCACATCGACCGCTTTCTCGCGCGAAGTCTCGGAGTCGATGATCATCGCTTCAAGTCTGTGCTTCAAGTCTTCCGGCAACATTGTCCATTATCCCAAACGTGGAAATCAGCGGTCGCAATCCGGCATGATGAAATCCATCGAGCCCAGCATGGCCTGGAAATCGGCTATCGGCCGCCCGATGATTTTGCGGGGCATGGCCTGGAGATGCGCAAAGTCGGGGCCGCGAATCCGCATGCGATAGGCCATGTTCATCCCGTCGCTCACCACGTAGTACCCCTGCTCGCCCCGCGCCACCTCGCCCGGCACGTAGGCTTCACCCTTCGGCATTTTCGGGCCGCGCGTAACGTTCACAAAATGGTGTATCAGGCTTTCGATATCCTTCAGGGTGTCGCGCTTGTCCGGCACCGCATAGCGGTAGTCCTCCGTGATGTGCCTGCCAGGCGGCATGTTGCGGGCCGCCTGCTCGATGATGCGCAGGCTCTGGCGCAACTCGTCCATTCTGACGAGATAGCGCGCGTAGCAGTCTCCGGCCGTCCTGGTGGGGATTTCAAAATCGAAAGCATCGTATGCGGCGTAAGGCATCTTTTTTCTCAGGTCCCACTCCACCCCGCATGCCCGCAGGTTGGGACCGGTGAGGCCCCATTCAATCGCTTCTTCTTTCGACAGCACCCCGATTCCGACGGTCCTCGCCTTGACTATGGGGTTGCGCTCCGCAAGCTGAGCGTATTCCTTCAATCGAGACGGGAAGATCCGCACAAATGCGTCAACGGCTTCCCGCCATCCGTCCGGCAGGTCCATTGCGACCCCTCCGATGCGGAAAAACGACGGATGGAGCCGCCCCCCGGTAATCAGCTCGATTATATCCATGAGTTGCTCGCGTTCCCGGAAGGCATAGAAGTTCAGGCCCATCATCCCGATGTCATGGAGAAACGTTCCGGCCCAGATCAGATGGCTGTTGATCCGGAACATTTCCGCGAGCATGACCCGGATGAACCGAGCCCTGTCGGGAACCGTGACTCCGGCCAACTTTTCAACGGAGTTGAGATAGGCCAGGTTGTTGTTGACCCCGTTCATGTAGTCGATGCGGTCGGTGTACGGAATGAACTGGTGCCAGGATTGCCGTTCCCCGATCTTTTCCGCTGCGCGGTGGTGGTAGCCGATATCGGCGCCGAGATCGACTATTTCCTCCCCCCGGAGTGCCAGGACGAAGCGGCAGACGCCGTGAGTTCCCAGATGGTGCGGGCCGTAGTTGAGGATGATCGTATCGTCCCGGTCCGCGCCCTCCACGAAGTACCGGCCGTCCAGAGGCTGCATGGCCCTTGCGTCTTCGAGCGTATAGGGAGCCATTTCCGTCGCCCTGTAGACATGGCTTTTTCTCAGGGGATGCCCCTGCCATTCCGGCGGCATGAGAATCCGCCGCAGGTCGGGATGCCCATTGAAACGAATGCCGAACATGTCGTAGACCTCGCGCTCATACCAGTTTGCGCAAGGCCAGATGTCGGTGATCGTCTCGGCGGCCGGGTCCGATCCCCGCACCCCCACCTTGAGGCGAATCCTGCTTGCAGACTCATAGGAGAGCAGATGATAGACGAGCGTGTAGTCGGGCGGATGCTCCGATGAAGGCGCACCTTCGCCTTCGGGCGCCGTAACGCCTCGATCGCGCCGGGCCGACTCGTCAATGGCCGTGACATCGTCCAGGCGGACGAAATGCGCCTCGGGGCTCGTTTTCAGGTACCGCAGAACGTCTTTGATCCTGCTGCCGTCAACGTCGTATGCGGGCATGTCGACCGAGTGCTCGATCGGCCTTATAAAATCCCCGAACCGTTCGCGCAAAGCATCGGCCAGAGACTTCTCGCGTTCGGTCGGCTCGATTCTCGGAGTGGGAGGCGTCCACATAAGATCCGAGCGGCTTCCCCAGAACCGGGGCGGCGTGAGCGAAGTGCCGCGCTCGGCGATCCCTTCGAAACCGGGTCCGCGCGTGTCCCGAGTCTTCGTATATCCGTCTTCCAGAATGGCCGCGGTGGTTCCTTCCCAGCCGCCGGCACGGTGCAGCACCGGCCGCGCCGGTCTTTCGCAGGAGCCGATCTTCTTCTGCAGAAGGATGATTCCCTCCTCCAGAGCTTCCGGCCGGGGGGGACACCCGGGAATGTAGACATCGACCGGCAGGATCTGGTCTACTCCCTGAAGAACGCTGTAGACGTCGTACATCCCTCCCGAGTTCGCACAGGAACCCATCGAGATCACCCACTTGGGATCCGACATCTGTTCATAGAGCCGCAGGACCATCGGAGCGGCTTTCTTGAACACGGTGCCGGAAATGATGAGCAGATCGGCCTGCCGGGGTGAGCCTCTGAGGACTTCGGAACCGAATCGCGCCAGGTCGTAGCGGGAAGTGAACGCCGCGGCCTCTTCGATAAAGCAGCACGAAAGTCCGAAGAAAAGAGGCCAGAGGCTGTTTTTGTGCGCCCAGTTGAAGAGATTGTCCAGAGCGCCCAGAAGTGCATCGGAGGTCTTGTTTATTCGCGGGATTCCGGACCCCAATCGAGCCCTCCTTTTTTCCACACATAAATGAGGCTGATAAAGAGCACGGCTATAAAAACACTCATCTGGAGCCATCCGGTCCAGCCCAGATCGTTGAATGCCACCGCCCAGGAAAAGACGTACAAGGCTTCCACATCGAAGATGAGGAAAAACGTTGCGACCAGATAAAACGGAATTGCATAAAGGATTCGCGGCGATCCGGTCGGAAGTATCCCGCTTTCGTAAGGCAGATCTTTGGCCGGCCCCGGCTTATGCTCGCCAAGCCAGCTGGTTAGAAAGAGAATGGCCGCAAGCATGAGAAGCGCCGCGCCCGCGTAGACGGCAAGACCGAGCACGCCGGGTTCCCAGGGTGAGAGCAGATGAGCACCGTTTTGAGGAAGTGGTTCCATGCAGAGTTTCCGAGGAGGTTCGATCAAACGCTTCGGGTCTCGGACACGCTCTCGTCCGAAGCCGGGCCAGTGGTGCTTTTGCTTCCATGAATTACCGGAGTGCCCGCGGGTGGCACGGACAGGTCAATCCATTGAAATGCTTTCCAATTCAATAAGCTTGCGCTATTTTGTTGAGAGCAAACTAAGAACGGGACACTAAAAGTCAAGAAATCTGCGGGAAAGCGGCGGCTGAGCCTGGAACAGATGAATTGTCGAATTTATCCGGACCGGCCCGCCTCCCGGACAACTGTGCAACTTCATTGAGGTGATCCGTGACGGAGAATTCCCGCAAGCAAACCTGCGACGACATAGCCGACAGCCTTCAGAAGATCCGGTCCGACCATCCGCTCATCCATAACATCACAAATTACGTGGTCATGAATTTCACCGCCAACGCGCTTCTCGCTCTCGGCGCGTCCCCGGTGATGGCGCATGCTCCCGAAGAAGTCGAAGAAATGACTGGCTTGGCGTCCGCGCTTGTAATCAACATCGGAACGCTCTCAAGCCCCTGGGTCGCATCCATGCGCAAGGCCCTGGAAGCAGCCCGAAAACGACAGATTCCCATCGTGCTCGATCCGGTTGGAGCGGGGGCCACAAAGTTCAGGACCGACACCGCCCTTTCTTTTCTCGAAAGGGCAACCGTCACCGTCCTGCGCGGCAATGCTTCGGAGATTCTTGCGCTGGCCGGAGAATCCGGAAAGACCAAAGGTGTCGATTCCGCCCGGACCACTTCCGAAGCGCGGCTCTCGGCCGCAAAACTGGCCGCTCGATACGGGATCACCGTTGCGGTGACGGGGGCTGTCGATTTCATTACCGACGGCGCGCGCGAGGCCGAGATTGCCAACGGCCACCCGCTCATGGGCCGGATAACCGGTACGGGCTGTTCGGCGAGCGCGATTACAGGCGCGTTTTGCGCCGCCGCCCCGGACGCCTTCCGCGCCGCTGCCGGGGCGCTCGTCGTCTTCGGCATAGCCGGCGAAATCGCGGGGCAATCGGCACCGGGACCGGGGACCTTTCAGCCTCTGCTGCTCGATGCCCTGTACACCCTCGGAGAGGAAGCGATCCGAAACCGCACGCGTTTAAGGCTGTCATGAGCTTCAAAAAAGCCGAAATCGACTACAGGTTGTATCTTGTCACGGACCGTCTCCTGGCTGGCGGAAAGTCCCTGGAACAAATCGTCAGGCAAAGCGCCGAAGGCGGGATTACCGTGATCCAGCACCGCGAGAAGATTTCCGGCACAAGGGATTTTCTCAGGCAATCCCTCGCCTTCAAAAAGGTGGCTTCGGATTTCGGCATTCCCTTCATCGTAAACGACCGGATCGATATCGCCCTGGCCTGCAAAGCCGACGGCGTACACCTCGGCCAGGAGGACATGGACTGCGCCCTGGTCCGCCGGATGACCGGACCGGACATGATAATCGGAGTTTCCGTGAGCACACCGGAAGAAGCGATCGAGGCGGAACGGGCGGGTGCGGACTACCTGGGCGCCGGTCCCATCTACTCCACCCCGACCAAACCCGACGCGGTGGAAGCCATCGGACCCGCAACGCTTTGCAGGATTCGCGACGCGGTCCGACTGCCGATAGTCGCGATCGGCGGAATAAACGATTCGAACGCCGCGGAAATAGTCCGCTGCGGCGCGGACGGAATAGCCGTCGTTTCGGCAATTATCGCCGCCCTGGACCCGCGCGGTTCCGCACGACGCCTTAGAAACCTCGTGGACGTCGAACTGAGGCGGCGCGGCGCGGCGGACTCGGCCGGGCGATAGAGGCGGCCCGGGACGCCTTTATGCGAACCTTCTTTCCGAAACCCTGCTTTATCCGGTTGCGATCCGGAAAATAGAGTTCCATAATCAGCCGGCGGCCGGGGTTTGGGCAGACCTGCCCGGCGCGCCTGGGGCCGAAGTTCCGGGGGAGGCGAAATCATGTATCTCAGTTCGTTCGTGCACCGGGAAAAGTTGCTCCAGATCGCAGAGCGGTGGTTCTGCGGACGGGCCGAGGCAACGGATGCGCTCGACCTCACCAGGATTTTCATAGCCGACGGGTTCGTTCTGGGGGAGATGCTAAACGACTTTTGCCGCAAACTCCTCCGCATGGCCGGAACAACTCAATGCAGCACCTTTCGCATCGACTCCAAAGGCGAACTCCGTGACGCTCTGAGCAGGTGTCCCCGATACATCAGCCCGAGGGTGCGCTATCTTATCGACCGCTACCGGGAAAACCCCGCCTACTTCTATTACGAAACGCCGATAAACGGCTGCTACTGCACCGATCCGCAGGGCCAGATCGTCGCCACCTACCGGCTGAAACGGCCCAAACGCATTGCCGAGAAGGCCAACCGGCGCATTGCCAAGTGGATCTTCGAAACCGTTCGGGAGGAAGCGCGCAAAATGGCCGCAAGCCGGGCCCGCGTCTCGGGCATTGCGCTCGAAGATCTGATCACGCCCGCAGACGTTATGACCAGGGAATTCATGGAGGCCGAAGAACACATTGCGGCCCGGTTCCGGGACGGCGGCATACGGTTCGACAGGTCGGCAATGACCATAAACGACGTCGGCGGAGTGAAGATAATCGGCGAGCAGAGCACTCTCCAGGCCGTGGAGAAGGCAATCGGAGCAGATCCTCTCATCACTGTCGGCGAGCGTGAATTTCACCGCGGCACCTATCAGGCGGTCAGCCTCATTCTCGAAATCCCATGGGACCGGGAGGAAATCTGCCGAAAGTACCGCGATTCGGGAAGCTGGGCAAAATACCTCGGGCGCGGCATCCCGGAATCGGAACTCCGAAAGGGGCTTGAGCCTCTGCTCGAAGGTGCCGAACCACGGGTTACAATCGAGCTTATCCTTGCCACCTTCGAGGCCATGGTCGAATCGGAGCTCGGCAGCAGCATCCACGAAGAGCGCATCATCTCACAACGCGACAACAAGGCCTATGTCGGCTACATACCGATGAACGCCGAATTTCTCCTGGAATATCTCTTTTCCGTGGGCTTCAGCCCGGTGGTGCAGATCGACTCTCTTCCCATCAAGCTCTGGGGCCGGTACCTCCCGGACACTCTGACCATGTATATCAGGCAGCTCTACAAGCTCCCCCGCAACGACCTCTTTCACTAGTATAGGGTCGGCAAGATGCTTCCACTGACACCAAAATTGCGTTTACGTTGATGCCTGTCTGGACGCCAAATCAGGGGAGGACGCTACGAGCGAAATCATTGAGGTTTTCGTAAACGGCAAGCCCGTCGCCATCTACCGGGGCATGCGGGTAAAGCACGCTTTGATCACATACGACCAAGGCGTCTATGCCGCCGCCCTCAAAGGCGAGGTGCGCATTGAAGACGAAAATGGTTTTGCGCTCGGCATGGAAGGCGGGCTCGAAGCGGGGGCAAAAGTCTTTTGCAGGAGGAGGAAAGACCGGTAGAGGCGGCGCGGCCGTCGCACCGGAATGAGCAGCGCGGCTGCGTGTTGGGTGCGGGGAGCGGGCTCCCCGCTTTGCTATAGCTGGTTGGAAGCTTTCAGCTCCGGGCAAAGGCTTCTGAACATCGCCCGCACCTCCCTCCGTATCCGGAGGACATCCTCCCAGGTCTCGACCGAGTTGCCTTCAAGGAGCGGCGGCCACAGACCGAGAGAAATCATGGACTCGAACCGGTCGTGATCGAGTTTTGCCGAAGTGGAGTTGCCGTACAGCCTGAGCCGGTCTTCGAGGGCGCGCAGGACCTTGAAAGAGGCTTCGATCTCCCCCGCGCTCCCGGCCGCGTCGGGGAGCTTGCCGAGGAAGCTTCCGACGGCCTTTCGCACCGATCGGAACCGGTGGGATGGATTGTCGCGGGCGTTGGTCAGCAGTTTCCCCTGAACAAGGAACTCAATGTCGGCAAGCCCTCCCATTCCGAGCTTTAGATCGATTTCCCCGCCGGATTCCATGGCGCGCTCCTTCTCCATCCTGTCGCGCAGATGGCAAATCCTAGCCCACACCGGGGCGGGGTCTCTGCGGGCGTAGCATATCTCCTCGGAACGGTTCTCGATCCATCGGCCGAGCACGGGATCGCCCGCGATGTGCCGGACCCGGAGCAGGGCCTGGATCTCCCAGATGTCCGCCTGCGTGTGGTAATACTCAAGCCAGGATTTCCGGGTAACCACGAGCGGACCGTAGGTTCCCGTGGGCCGCAACCGCGCGTCGACGGGGTACCCCGGTCCTTCCTGGAGGGGCGTGTTGAGCATGTTCATGAAGCGCTGGATCAGCCTTATGACCGGGCCCGGTATCTGGTCCTCGGGTTCGCCCGCTTTCGGCGCGTAGACAAACACGAGGTCGAGATCCGAAAGGAAGCTCATTTCCGCGCTTCCAAGCTTTCCCATCCCGAGGACCGAGAGCGGCAGGTCGGCCGGGAGGCCGAGGTTTTGCCGGACAGCCTCGAGCGTATTGCGAATGACGAAAAGGGCGAGTGAGGTATGTTCCTTTTCGAGCTGTTCGAACCCCACCGCATTTCCCAGATCCGCCATAGCCAGTTGCAGCACCCGCTCGTTTTTGAGCCGTCTTATCCATTCGAGCTGCTCCCCGTAGTCCCCCGCGCTGCCAAGAAGCGCCATGCTTGCGGATTCCCAGTCCGCCGAAGGGACAAAGCCGCCCCCTCCGAGGGCGAGGCATTCGACCAGAGCGGGGTTGTGCGTGAGCAGCGCTGAAAAGAGCTCACTCGATGCGAGGCAGCGGCAAAGCGGCCCGTGCCAAGGCTTTACCGACTGGAAGAGCTTGCTGAGACCGGGACGGCGGGCTACCCTCGCGAAGTAGCTGTCTATTCTTACCAGGACTTTTTCCTTGGTCGCGCGATCGGAGATCTCTGAAAACTTGCCCACCTGAAGGAGGACTTCGCCCGAGACCGACCCCGAGTAGGCCTTGAGGGTTTCCCGCAGCCTCTCCAGCGGACCCGCCGGGAACGATTCGAGGTCGGCCGCGCCCGATCCCGCCGAGCCCGTATCCTCAGCCTCCTCTTCGGGCCGTTCCTGGAAAAGGCTCGAAAAATTGGCGTGAACCCTCGCGCAGTGCTCCTCGAGAGTCTTCAGAAAGGCGGCCTCGTCGTCCGGGAATCCCATGGCGAGCACCATCCGATTCCTCGCGTCCTCCGATTGGGGAAGGCGCTGCGTCTGGCGGTTCTGGTCGAGTTGGATGCAGTGTTCGACTCTACGCAGGAAGGTGTAGGATTCCTTCAGTTCGGCAGCCGTGCCCGCAGGCAGGAAACCCAGCCGGGTGAGCTTCTCGATGCACTTGAGCGTGTTCGGCTCATCGAGTTCCGGGTGTCTTCCGCCATAGATGAGCTGCATGGACTGGACGAGGAATTCGATTTCCCGAATGCCGCCGACCCCCAGCTTGACGTCGAACTGCGGCGTGGCGGGACGGAAACGGACCGCTTCGGTGAGAATGCGGTTCCGCATGTCCCGGAGTTCGCCCAGAGCCTGAAAATCGAGGAAACGGCGGTAGACAAAGGGCCGCACCTCGTGGATAAAAGCCGTACCGGTCGAGCGGTCGCCGGCGACAGGACGGCACTTGAGCAGCATCTGGCGTTCCCAGGTCACGCCGCGAATGAGGTAATGATCGACTGCCGCGCCCATCGACGGCACCAGGATGCCGTCCTTTCCCTGGGGCCGCAGGCGGAAGTCGATCTGGAAGACGCGGTCCCCCTCGAACCGGTCGGACAGCAGCCGCGAGAGCCAGTGGGCGATGCGGCTCACGAGCATGATGAAGTGCTCCGGCTCCTCCTCGTCCCGCTCCAGGTAGAGGAAAAGCAGATCGATATCCGAGACGTAGTTGAGTTCGTTGCCGCCGAGCTTTCCCAGGCCCAGGATGGAAATGGCGATCTTTTCCCGCAGCCTCTGCCAGCTGTTGAACTCCTCGCCGTATATCCACCACTCCGGCCTTGAGGACAGTATTTCAAGCCCGATCTGGAGCGAAACGGATGCAAGGTCGCTCAATTGCCCCGTCGTTTCGGCCAGATCCGCGTGCCCGAGCAGGTCTCGAGCACCGATCCTGAGGAAGTGCATCTGCTTGAACCGGCGGAAGAGCCGCAGCAACTCGTTGAAGGAGGAAGCTTTTTCGGCCTGCGCCTGCAGGTCCGAGTAGAGCCCGGTAAGCGGATACCTCCGATTGATGTTGTGGCCCTCGAGGAGCCACGCGGCGTAATCCGGGTTGTTGCGGACGAGTATGTCGAGGTACTGCGAGCACCTGCGGATGTATTCGAGTTCAGTCATGAATGTTTGCTCATTTGGATCCGATCTTCAAAGTCGCTATTGCATCCCCACGGAAGTTTATCATAGTATTGTTGGTGCCAAATAGGCCTTAACCTCCAACGGGCATTTTTGCCAAGGGAATTTTCACGCTCAACGACATCCCGAGGCGGTGCCCCTCCCTTTTGCCGTCGGATACATTATGCACATTTATGGTATAATTCCGGCCCATTACGCTTCAACAAGACTCCCCGGAAAGGTGCTCGCGGATATCTGCGGCAAACCCATGATCCGGCACGTTTACGATCGCGCTCTTTGCTGCAGCCGCCTCGACAAGCTGTATGTCGCAACCGACGATGAGCGCATCGCAGAGGTTGTGACAGGTTTCGGCGGGGCCTGCGTCATGACCCGCGCGGACCACGAAAGCGGGACGGACCGGCTTGCCGAAGCGGCGGAATCCCTGTGCATGACCGATGGCGACGTCATCGTCAACATACAGGGCGACGAACCGCTGCTCGAACCGGCCATGCTGGATATCCTCGTGGACGCGGTGCTTGCGCCGCCCCGTCCGGATATGGCCACGCTCGCATTCTCCAGCGCCAACCGGGTGGAGTTCCAAGATCCGAACGTCGTCAAGGCGGTGGTGGACAGAAACTGCAGGGCGCTTTATTTTTCTCGCGCACCCGTTCCGTTTCCGCGGGATGCGGACGGAGAACCGGCTTTTTTGAAACATCTCGGTTTCTACGCTTACCAGAAGTCCTTCTTGACCAGCTTCACCGCCCTGCCGCCCGGGAAACTTGAGCGGATCGAGAAACTTGAACAACTGCGAGCACTTGAAAACGGGTATTCCATCCGGGTAGCAATCTCTCCTTTCGACTCCGAATCGGTGGACACGCCGGAGGACCTCCGGAGGGTCATCAGCCTCGTGGCCGCCCGGAATTGTTGAAACTCCCGAATTATTAAGCTTTGCCGGAATCCGATTACCCGTTACAATTACGTCCTTCTGGCTGATTGACCCATCTGATTGATCTTATTGAGAAATCAGGTGCACTAACAAAATTTCGGAAATTTTACCGAGCCTTGATTTCAGGCGGGCTCAATGCAGCAACCCTAAGGAAGTAAACATGATTTTGCCCTGGAATCGTCCAAGAGCGATTCTCCTGCTGGAGGACGGAACCGTTTTTCGAGGATATGCGTTTGCCGGCCAGGGTCGCACGCTGGGAGAAGTCGTATTCAACACGAGCATGACCGGCTACCAGGAAGTTCTGACCGATCCTTCCTACAAAGGCCAGATCGTGACGATGACGTATCCTCTCACGGGGACCTACGGCATAAATCCCGAGGACATGGAATCGGCCGCCGTGCAGGTGGAAGGGTTTATCGTTAAGGAATACCAGAATTTTACGAGCAACTGGCGAAGCGACCGTTCCCTTGCCGATTTCCTGAACGAATACGGAAAGATCGGAATCGAAGGCATAGACACGCGGGCCCTTACGCGGCATATCCGTGTGGGGGGCGCGATGCGCGGCATCATCGCAACGGATACCGACGACATCGGCGAACTCATGGCCCAGGTGCGGGCGTATCCGGGACTCAACGGAGTCGATCTCGTCCGGGAGGTCACCTGCGGGAAGCCCTACCGGTGGGCCTCGGGCCAAAGAGTAGAGCTCGACGCCCCGGCGTGGCTGCCCGATGCGCCGGGATTCCGGGTCGCGGCCCTCGACTGCGGCATCAAGTACAACATCCTGCGCGAACTGGAAAAGGCCGGGTGCCAGATACTCGTTTTCCCGGCCCACACCGGCCCCGAGGAAATCCTGGCCTGCAACCCGGATGGAATCTTTCTGTCGAATGGACCGGGCGATCCTTCCGCGGTGCATTATGTTATCGAGACGGTGCGCAGCCTTTTCGGCAGGAAACCCATTTTCGGAATCTGTCTCGGGCATCAGATGATGGGACTGGCGCTCGGCGGCACGACTTTCAAGCTCAAGTTCGGCCACCGGGGCGCAAATCAGCCCGTAAAGGACCTCACGACGGGAAAGATCGAGATCACATCGCAAAACCATGGTTTCTGCGTGGACCCCGATTCGCTGCGGAATCTGCCCGTCAGGCCGACGCATATGAACCTCAACGACAACACTCTCGAAGGGATGGAGCATCTCAAGGTGCCCGCCTTTTGCGTCCAGTACCATCCCGAAGCCTCACCGGGACCGCACGACGCTTCCTATCTTTTCAGCCGTTTTTTCGAACTGATGGAAAAGAATTCCTCCGGCCGCGGTGCTCGCCGCGACAGGCCGCTTACCGTATGATCCCCAATCGGAGAGCTTTGCGCTAAGGAATCAGTTTCATGCCCAAGAGGACGGACCTCAAAAAGATACTCATTATCGGATCGGGACCCATCATCATAAGCCAGGCCTGCGAGTTCGACTATTCGGGCACTCAGGCATGCAAGGCACTCCGCGAGGAAGGCTACGAAATCGTCCTGGTCAACAGCAATCCCGCGACCATCATGACCGATCCGGAGCTTGCGCAGTACACCTATATCGAACCAATCACACCGGAGGCGGTCGCAAAGATAATCAGGCGCGAGCGTCCCGACGCCCTGCTGCCGACCCTTGGCGGCCAGACCGCGCTCAACGTTGCGGTCCGCGTCGCGGAGATGGGCATTCTCGACGAATTCGGCGTCGAGATGATCGGCGCAAACGCCCAGGTCATAAAGAAGGCGGAGGACAGGGAGCTTTTCCGGGACGCGATGGCCAATATCGGGCTGCGGGTCCCCCAGAGCGTCATCATCGCCAACCTTTCCGATGCGGAAGCTTTTGCCCAGAAGATCGGCTATCCGATCATCGTCCGGCCCTCATTCACCCTGGGAGGAACGGGGGGCGGAGTCGCCTACAACCGGGAAGAGCTTCTCGACCAGACGCAGTGCGGACTCGACGCCAGCTTCATCCATTCGGTAATGCTCGAAGAATCCGTCCTCGGCTGGAAAGAGTTCGAACTCGAGGTGATGCGCGACTACATGGACAACGTGGTCATCATCTGTTCCATCGAGAACATGGACGCCATGGGGGTGCACACGGGGGATTCGATCACGGTCGCCCCGGCCAAGACGCTCACCGACCGCGAATACCAGGCCATGCGGGACGCTTCCGTTGCCATTTTACGCGAAATAGGCGTGGAAACGGGCGGGTCCAACGTGCAGTTTGCGATCAATCCCGAAAACGGCGACATGGTCGTAATCGAAATGAACCCACGGGTTTCCCGTTCATCGGCCCTTGCTTCCAAGGCGACCGGATTCCCCATCGCAAAGATTGCGGCCAAGCTTGCCGTGGGCTATTCCCTGGATGAAATCGCAAACGATATCACCCGGGAAACGCGGGCTTCCTTCGAGCCCACAATCGACTACTGCGTGGTCAAAGTACCCCGCTTCACCTTCGAAAAATTCCCCCGGACCGAGGATTACCTCTCCACCGCCATGAAATCCGTCGGGGAAACCATGGCGATCGGGCGAACCTTCAAGGAAGCTATTCAGAAAGCCATCCGGTCGCTTGAAATCGGACGGTGCGGGTTCACCACCCCTCCGGCTTCGGCCGACCCGGAGTACATGGAGCAGCTCAAGCAAAGTCTCACGAGGCCCAACTCAATGAGGCTTTTTCAAATCGGGGAGGCTCTTCAACTGGGAGTCTCGGTGGAGGAGATCCACCGCCTCACCTTCATCGATCCCTGGTTTTTGAACCACATCCGGGAGATTATCGAAATGGAGCGCGCGGTTGCGGGATGGAGCGCGCGGCCGGGATTTCTCGAAAGTCCCGAGGCGCTTGCCGCGGCGAAATCCTGGGGTTTTTCCGACCTGCGCCTGGGACAGCTTACCGGGACCGATGAGGAGACCGTCCGCCGGAACCGGCTGGCTCACGGAATCAAGCCCGTTTACAAGCTCGTCGATACCTGCGCCGCCGAATTCGAGGCGTACACGCCCTACTATTATTCCACGTATGAAACCCACAACGAGGCACGGCCCTCCGACAGGCCCAAGGTCATGATTCTCGGAGGCGGTCCGAACCGGATCGGTCAGGGCATCGAGTTCGACTACTGCTGCGTTCACGCTTCCTTCTCGTTGCGCGAGGAGGGCTTTGAGTCCATCATGGTCAACTCCAACCCGGAAACCGTGTCGACCGATTACGATACCTCGGACAAGCTCTACTTCGAACCCCTGACCCGAGAAGACGTTCTGAATATCATCGATACCGAAAAACCCAAGGGGCTGATCGTGCAGTTCGGGGGCCAGACGCCCCTGAATCTTGCCGTCCCCCTGGAGCGGGCCGGCGCCGCCATCCTGGGCACTTCGCCGGACGCAATCGACCGCGCCGAGGACAGGAAGAGGTTCCAGCAGCTTCTTCAGAGGCTTGGCCTGAAGCAGCCCGAAAACGCCACCGCTTTTACGACCGAGGAAGCGGTGAAAGCGGCGGCGCTCATCGGCTACCCCGTCGTGGTGCGTCCGTCCTACGTTCTCGGCGGAAGGGCCATGGAGATCGTCTACGACGGCGCCCGGCTCGAAGAGTTCATGAAGACGGCGGTGCACGTGTCCCCGGGGCACCCCATCCTGATCGACAAGTTCCTTGAAGACGCTATCGAACTCGACGTCGACGCTATCAGCGACGGAACGACAACCGTAATCGGCGGCATAATGGAGCACATCGAACAGGCGGGCATCCACTCCGGCGACTCGGCCTGCGTTCTGCCTCCGACAAGCGTGCCCCTGGAGATCCAGGAGGAAATCAGGAGGCAGACCCGACTCCTCGCAAAGGGAATTGGCGTGATCGGCCTCATGAACATTCAGTATGCCCTCAAGGAGGGCGAGGTCTTCATACTCGAAGTCAACCCGCGCGCGTCCAGGACCGTCCCTTTTGTCAGCAAGGCCATAGGCAGGCCGCTTGCCAAGCTCGCAACCAAGGTCATGCTGGGCAAGAGCCTCCGGGAACTCGGGTTCGACAGGGAAATCGAGCCCAAACACGTCTCGGTCAAGGAAGCCGTGTTTCCCTTCTCCCGTTTCCCGAACGTGGACACGCTGCTCGGGCCCGAGATGAAGTCGACCGGCGAAGTCATGGGGATCGGTGAAGCCTTCGGGATAGCCTTTGCAAAGGCCCAGTCCGCCGCGGGCTACGAACTCCCGAAAAAGGGCACGGTTTTCATCAGCGTGCACAACGGGGACAAACCCAAGGTGCTGCCGGTTGCCCGAAAGTTCCGGGATCTCGGGTTCCGGCTGATCGCCACGACCGGCACGGCAAAATTCCTGAAGGAAAACGGCGTAGCCGCCGATCCGGTGTTCAAGCTCAGCGAAGGCCGGCCGCATATCGTCGACAGGATCAAAAACGGCGAAGTGCAGCTCGTGGTCAATACCAGCCTCGGGAAGAAAACCACTTCGGATTCCTATGAGATCAGGCGCACCACGCTGGTATACAACATTGCCTACGCGACGACGATAGCCGGTGCAAAGGCCATCGCCGAGGCGGTATCCGCCCTGCAGGAGGGCGATTGGGACGTAAAAACTCTTCAGGAGTACCACAAAAGGTTATAATAAACGGTAAACCAATAACCCACGGTCGAAAACAGCTGTTGCCGTCGCGGCGCCGTGGCAGAAAACCGTCAATTGGAGACAGGGCTGATGCCTGATTTGAATAAACGGATTCTTAACGGACATTCCGGAATATTGACTCCATTTACTCCCGTGAAGAAAGAGGAATGCGGCATCTTCGGGGTCTACGGAAACCCCGATGCGGCCAAGCTCACGTATTTCGGCCTGTACGCGCTTCAGCACCGGGGCCAGGAAAGCGCCGGAATCGCCGTCGGAGACGGGTGCCAGATCAAGAGCTACAAGAGCATGGGGCTGGTGCACGACATTTTTCGGGAAGATACGCTCAAGGCGCTCGACGGTGATGTCGCAATCGGTCACGTCCGCTATTCCACGACCGGCTCTTCCCTCCTGGAGAACGCTCAACCTTTTGTGGTGTTCCACGGAAACGAGCATTACGCCATCGGTCATAATGGAAACCTCGTAAACGCTTTCGAGCTTCGGAACGAACTCGAAAAGCAGGGCGCGATCTTCCGTTCGACGATGGACACCGAAATATTCATGCACCTCATGGCCAAGAATCTCAGCTACGGACTGGAGGAGGCCCTTGTCGAGGCCCTGCTCAGGGTCCAGGGGGCCTATTCGATCGTCATGTGCACGAAAGGCGCCCTGATCGGCGCGCGCGACCCGAACGGCTTCCGTCCTCTTTGCCTGGGCAAGCTGAACGGCAGCTACGTTCTGGCCTCGGAAACCTGCGCTTTCGACCTGATCGAAGCGACCTATGTACGCGACGTTGAACCCGGCGAGATCCTGATCATCGACGAAAACGGACTGCATTCCCTCTATCCGTTCCCCAAGAGGCGCGAGTCTCACTGCATATTCGAATTCATTTATTTCGCAAGGCCCGACAGCAACATCTTCAACCAGAACGTCTACATGTTCCGCAAGCGGCTCGGATGGCAGATGGCCAAGGAAAATCCCTCAATTGAAGCCGATCTGCTGATGCCCTTCCCCGATTCCGGCAACTACGCCGCGCTCGGACTTGCGGAAGCATCCAAGATTCCACTGGAAATGGGCGTCATAAGGAACCATTATGTAGGTCGCACATTCATTCAGCCCAGCCAGGCAATGCGCGATTTCGGGGTCAGGGTCAAATTGAACCCGGTGAAGGAACTGCTGGCCGGCAAGAACGTGCTCCTGGTCGAGGACTCGATCATCCGCGGCACGACGACCAAAACAAGGATCAACGCGCTCCGGCAGGCAGGCGCCAAGCATGTCCACATGCTCGTTAGCTGCCCTCCTCACCGCCATCCCTGCCCTTACGGCATTGATTTTTCGACAAAAGGCGAACTCATTGCAGCGACGCACACACTCGGTGAAACGCGGGATTACATCGGGCTCGATTCCCTCAACTACCTGAGCGTCGAGGGACTGCTCGAAGCGGCCGGAGCGAGCTCGGAGAAGCACAATTTCTGCCTTGCATGCTTCAACGGCGAATATCCCGTCGCATTCAAAGAAGAGGTCCGCAAGCACTGCTTTGAGCAAAGGCGATAGAATCGCGCGACAGATGGCCCCGCTACCAGAGCGACTCATTCCGGAACCCCCTTGACGTCCCGGGCGAATTTTCCCGGCCGGCATCGGGACTCAGCGGCCGAGCAGGCGCTTGGCATTACCAGTCACCCCGCGCCGGCTGCGGCTTAAGATTGCCTGCATGTACAACCAGCTGATTTATTTCATCGTCGTGCTCCTGCTCTTCAGCCTGCAGAGCGATTCGGCCAAGGCGCCGCTGCCCTCCGCCCCGCTTTCCGACGCCTTATCTCTGCTCATGCTTTTCGGCGCCTTCGCTTTCTCCGCGCGAACCTCGTTTGTCCGGATCCTGCGGGCCGCCAATGCGGGCGCATCCCTTGCCGCGCTGACCCGCGCCTACTACCGCGCCGAGGCGCGCCTTTCCATCGCGGCGCTCGGTTTTCTCACCATCTATCTGTATCTGCTGGACCTGCGGCTTTATCTGCTCGCAATTCCCGGATTTGTCCGCTTTCTGACCATCTCGGGCCTGTGCGGCATCCTCATCTATCTGCTCCATCTCGCCGTCGTGTGGTTCTGGGGACACCCCGTCTACCAGATCGTGCACGGTTCGGCCATTTCCCGCGCGAGGTTTGTCAAGGGTTACCTCTCCTTTTCCTCGGTCATCCTGGTGCCCTGGTTTTTGGTCTCCTCCGTGACGGACCTCCTCCAGTTGATCCGGCTGCCCTTCGCATCGACCGAATACGGGCACATCGCACTGACCATTTTCGCGCTGGTCGGATTCGTCCTGCTCGGGCCCTGGCTGATGGTGAGGATGTGGGGGTGCGAGCCCCTGCCCTCGGATTATCAGGCCGGGGAGCTCGAAGAGTTCTGCCGCAAGCACCGCTTCAGGAGCGGAGGATTCCGCCTGTGGCCGATATTCGGAGGAGAAATGCTGACGGCGGGCGTCGTCGGGATTCTGCCGCGGGTGCGCTATATCCTCATCACGTCCGGCCTGCTCAGGGTGCTCGACATTTCCGAGCTAAAAGCCGTTGTCGCCCACGAAATGGGCCATGTCCGCAAGTTTCACCTTCCCATTTTCTTCCTGCTGTTCATCGTTTTCACCATGCTCGTCTACGACATCGGAGACCTGCTCAAACTCGTGGCGCTTTCGAACCGGACCATCCTCGGCTGGTATCTCTCACCCGGGGAGTTCGGCCCGTCCCTTTCTTCCCTGCTGTCCAGCCTCCCGATCATAATTCTTATGGTCCTCTATTTTCGGTACATCTTCGGTTTCTTTCTCCGAAACAGCGAAAGACAGGCGGACCTGTTCGCGATGCAGCTTCTCGGGGACCCCATGCCGCTCGTTTCCTCTTTCGAAAAGATTGCCTACCGCTCGGGCAGGACGGAAGACCTCCCAAGCTGGCACCATTACAGCATTCGGCAGAGGATCGACTTTCTCATCCGCGCTTTCCGCGACAAAGATCTGATCCGAAAGCACAACAGGAAGCTCTACGGCTCAATGGCGCTATTCGTGCTGCTTGCCGGCTTCATGCTCTTCTCCCTCTCGAAGATCAACGGGAGCGCTATGGCCGAAGGGCTTCGCATGGAAATCCTGCTCGGGGCCACCGAATACACCCTCGCCCAACACCCGGAAAGCGCCGAACTGCAGGCCAGATATGGCGGACTGCTCTATGAGCGGGGAAGATATTCGGAAGCGGAATCCGTCCTCAGGGCCGCCCTCGCCCATGCGCCCGGGGATACGTCCATCCTGAATAATCTTGCCTGGCTCTACGCCACGGCGCCACCGCCTTACCGCAACCCGGAAGATGCCTTGGACCTGGCTCTCGAGGCGGCCGCCCGCAGTCCCGAACCCCACATCCTGGACACGCTCGCCGAGGCGTATTTCATAAACGGCATGTATCGGGAGGCTCTCGAAGCCATAGAGGAAGCTCTGTCCAACGACAGCCCGCAACGCGACTATTTCCTGAAGCAGCGAGATAAATTCGAACGCGCGCTGAGGGCGATGACGCAGTCGTCCTGATTTATTCGAAGTTGCGTTCCAGGACGCACCGGAAATACTTTTCAGAAGTGTGGGGAGCCGGCTCCCCACACGCAGCTGCGCTGCTCATTTCGGGGGAGCGGGGGAATCATTCCCCCGCTCTTTGGTGTCCTGAGAGGTATCGGCTCGAACGCAATTCGGTATACAACGCTTAGAGGGCGCTCATAACGACCAGCAAGTGCGCCACTTCACTGAGAGGCGCATTCAGATTCGCCCGGTGGTTGGCGAAGAATCCGCCGAAATCCGAGTTCAGGATGATCCAGGGATCTATGCCTTCGGCCGTGTGCAACTCATGCAATATCTGGTCGGTGATGTCGGTTGCGTGCATCGTGGCAAGCTGGTTTTTGAACCCGACCCTCACAACCTTCAGAATTTCATAGTAAACGTGAGCAACACCCTTGGCATAGTAGAAATGATCGTCGGCCTCGAAGAAACCGACCGGCATGACCAGCGTTCTGTTCACGTTTCCGAGGAAATCCTTGTATGCGGCGAGGAGCGAGACAAGATTGTCACGACGATAGTAGAAATTCCGTTGTCCTTTTTCCAACTTTGCCTTGAACTTCTTGAGGTGTTCGACAGCCTGGCTGTAGGAATTTTCGGCCGACGGGAACCACCACAGAGTGGCGCTGTTCATAAACAGGTTTACCGCCTGCTCCAGATCGGGATCATAGGTGTCGGCATCGCCCAGTCTCGTGAGGCTGTCTTTCAGACGCAGGGTCGTGAAGCGGATGGCTTCGAGCACGCCCAGCTGGTAGTTGTTGATATTATCGGTAAACTGGCCGATAACCAGGTCGTTGGATCTCCAGCCGAGGAACCTTCCGTGGAGTTCCTTCTCCATGAGGGATATGACTACGTCAACGAAGGTCACGCCGGGGATGGGAGAAAGCTCCGGAAGTTGAACGCCGTGCCCGCCGTCTCCATGGCCGGCCTCGGGCTTGGCGGCAGGTGTTGCCGCAGCCGACTGACCGGTGCGATGAGCCTCGGCTTGCGCTTCCTGCTGCGTGGGCTGCGGCGTTTTCGGAGGCGCGGCGCTTGCGGCAGGGTGTTCCTGCCCCTGTTGCGGGGCGGCGGGTTCGGTCGCGGCAGGCTGCGGCTGCGGAGTTGGCTGGGTCTGAGCCGCTGGCGCGTTCCCGGTCCCCAGAGCGTAATTCTGAACTGCAAATCCTCCGGTCGCAACGCCGAACACCAAAAAGAAAGAAACCACGAGCAACGAGAGAAAAACACGAGTCCGCATGATTGGATTTCTGCGACTGCTTCCGATTTCCTTATTCAGAACTCCCATAGGTAGCGCTCCTTTAGTATTTCAAGCTCAGCTCGATCAGAACCTACATTTCCCCGTATGTGGCGCAGGAGTCGGCGGATTCCCAGGCAGAAACACTGTGTATCCATCGGTCTTCTGTGTTCAGCTTCGCAGTCAGTTTTTCAAAAAGAAAGCGGGCGATATTTTCGGAAGAAGGGTTATCGAGAGCAAAAAAGGGCAGCTCATTGAGGTACTTGTGATCGACTTCCTCAAGGGCTTCCCTGGTTTCCCTCTTCACGTCGGCGAAATCTATCAGGACTCCGTTATCCCCAAGTCGCGGCCCCCGCAGGACAACCTCGATCCGCCAGTTATGTCCGTGAAGATTTTCACACTTCCCCCGGAAATCTTTCAAATTATGCGCGGCAGCGAAGCCGCCAATTACTTTTACTTCAAAAATCTTCTGTCTCAAAACGAAATCTCCCTCTCTACCGGGCCTTCTCTAATATAAAGCGGCGGGAACACGGGACTCAGGGCAACCGGGCGAGAACTTGCTCAAATTCTTGTGAAAATGCGACGGTCGGGCACGCAAAATTTACTCGAAGGGTCCCTCTTTGTCAAATGCAATCCGGATGTCGTCCCCCGGGTCCGGCCGCCAAGTTTCCTATTGACTCGATAGCGGCTTTCCTTTAAATATTGCAAGTTCATCGGCGGTGTAGCTCAGTTGGTCAGAGCACGCGGCTCATATCCGCGGCGTCCGGGGTTCGAAGCCCTGCACCGCCAATAGTCCGTTCGGACAGAGGGATTCCGTTGCAGGAGTCCCTTTTTCTTGCCTTTTTTCCCGCCAATGTCTATTGTGGTTGCTATCAGCGCATTGCGCGAAGGCGATGATTTGTGTTCTGCAAGGTATCGGTTCCTTAACAATCCTTACGGACAAGCCCATCAGGCTTGTTGAACGGGGATGCGGATGTGTTCGTCGACTTCTCCCCGTTGACGGAGGCTTTCATTCGTCGAGAGGGTGGTTTGTGCCTCCTTCGATGCAAGGACTTCCTGGGTGAAGCCACTTTTTTCTTGAAAAACGGAGAATTATCCTTTATTAGTCGTTCGATCTCTGATTCAAGACCCTAAAACCCGGTCCTCCCCCGATTCGGCGGCGCAGTAAGGAAAGGAAACGAATATATGACGTTGACCAAGGCTCACATTGTAGAAAATCTGTTCGCCAAGAACATTTTTACAAAAACCGAATCAGCCCAGATCATCGAGACCCTCTTCGAAATAGTCAAGCAGACTCTGGAGAAGGGTGAAGACGTTCTGATCAGCGGTTTCGGCAAATTCAGCGTGAAGGATAAGAATCAGCGCCGCGGCCGCAACCCTCAGACAGGAGACCCCATTCTCCTCTCTCCCCGCAAAGTCGTCACGTTCAAATGCTCTGGGGTTCTCAGGGAAAGAATAAACGAAGGGCAATAGCAGCAGGCACGAAAGGAGTCCTTCTTGAGCGATGGACTCCCCTTTGAGACTCAGGCAACCGGCGAACGCGATCTGCGGATCATCTTTCGGTCTCCGCTGGTTTATGCGAATGCCGCTTCCCTGTGGTCGGCCCTCAGAGCCGAACTGCGGGAAGGAAGGCATTCCGGCGTTAACGTCGATCTTGCCCGGGTCGACCGGATCGACAGCGCGGGGATTGCGCTGCTGCGCGCCCTGAAACGCTTCTGCTCCGCCCGGGGCTCCCCGGTGAGCTTCGAAAATGTACCCTCCTCCGCAAAGAATTTTCTTGAGCATTTCGAAAAAGAAAAGCCCCTTGAGCCATCGGCAAAACCCGCGCACATCTCCGTAGTCAGCCGGTTTGGTTCGACGCTTATTTCCGCTGCAACGGAATTGCGCGAATTCTGTCTTTTTATCCGGACCTTTTTCGCGACCTCGATTTCCCTGTTTCGAAGCGGCGGCCGAGGCCTGCGCTGGACGGAAGTGTTCTATTACCTCCAGATATCCGGCGCAAACGCGATGCTTATCATCTTTCTTGTGAGTTTCCTTCTTGGACTCGTGATGGCCTATCAGGCCGCAATTCAGCTCCGGCAGTTCGGAGCGAACATATACGTGGCCGATCTCGTGAGTCTCGCCCTGACCCGGGAACTGGCGCCCGTTTTCACCGCCCTCGTGCTCGCGGGACGTTCCGGCTCCGCCTTCGCCGCGGAGATCGGAACCATGAAAGTCGGCGAGGAGATCGACGCCCTTGACGTCATGGGGTTTAATTTAACCGAATTTATTACGATTCCCAAGGTACTCGCCTTGATGGTAAGCGGGCCGCTTCTTACCATGTGGTCAAACCTTGCCGGCATTATCGGAGGCATTGCCGTGTCCGCGATTTCGCTGGATCTGACACCCTACAGTTTCATGTACGAGGTCTATCAGATCCTCGGGGTGGCGGACATCCTTACCGGACTGGTAAAGGCCGAGGTTTTCGCAGTCCTGATTGCCCTGGTAGGGTGTTTTCAGGGCTTTCAGACCACCCGGAGCGCCGACAGCGTGGGGAGGCAGACCACATCGGCGGTCGTGAGCGGCATTTTCCTCATTATTCTGGCCGATGCCGGATTGACGGTGCTCTTTCAGTCGATCGGCTGGTAGGCATGCATGGTTGCCACAAACTCTTCCCCAGAAAAGCATGCTGTCTGTATCGAGGGCCTTTCCGTGGGATACGGCGAGAAGGTCATACTGCGGGATCTAAATTTCTGCGTGGAACACGGGCAGGTCGTCACCGTTCTGGGCGGCAGCGGCTCAGGCAAAAGCACGCTGCTTAAAGCCATCATAGGATTGATCCCCCCGAGAGAAGGCCATATTCTCCTGTTTGGAAAGGATATATCCGGCGACAGGGCCGAGGAGACGCTTCATGATCTCAGGCGCCGAATCGGCGTTCTCTTCCAGGCCGGAGCTCTCATCGGGTCAATGACGGTCGCCGAGAACATCGCCCTCCCGATACGCGAATTCTCCGATGTTCCCGATGACATAGCAGACGACATAGTCCGACTGAAGCTCGAGATGGTCAGACTCGAAGGATTCGGCAACTACTACCCCTCCGAACTCAGCGGCGGCATGAAAAAACGGGCCGGTCTTGCCAGAGCCGTTGCGCTCGATCCCCAGATCCTGTTTTGCGACGAACCCTCCTCGGGTCTCGATCCCCAAACGGCTGCGGAAATGGACCGGTTACTGCTCGAAATGAATGAGGCTCTTGGAATCACCATGATCGTCATCACCCATGATCTGCCGAGCATCAGGACCATTTCGGACTGGTCGGTGATGCTGGACCGCGAAGCCGGGGGCATTATCGCAATGGGCCCGCCCGAGGAATTGGAGAAAAGCGAGGACAGGAAAGTCTCCGCATTTTTCCACAGGGAGCCGGGGGCCGTCCCCGGGCAAGCTCCGAAGGGAGAAGCCTAGTTGGCTCGCAAGGTAAATCCATTCAAAATCGGCCTTTTCGGCCTGATCTGCCTCGCCCTGATCGTCGGGGCCATTGTCTGGCTCAAAGTCAGCGCATATTTCCAGGATACGAAAACATACGTTTGCTATTTCAACGAATCCGTCAAGGGCCTGCAACCCGATGCCGCCGTAAACTACCGGGGCGTGCCCATCGGCCGCGTCCGCCTTATCACACTGGCGCCCGATGGCCGCCTGATTGAAGTGCGCCTCGCCCTGCAGTCCGATTTCCACGTCGACCAAGACGTAGCCGTTCAGCTCAGAGACCAGGGGCTCACAGGCCTTCGATTCCTCGAAATCGACAAGGCACCGGAAAATATCGGGGAAATCACTCCGAAAATATCCTTCGATCCGAAGTATCCCGTGCTCAAGTCCTATCCTTCCGAATTGGCGCAGCTAAAGAATGCGCTGCAGACAATCTATGAAAAAGTCAATGAACTGGATGTGAAAACCCTGATGGAAAGCTGGACCAGGACAGCAGACCTGATAAACGGCGTTCTGATCCAGATCGGCGCGGAACCTCAAATAGGCGATCTCAGAACGGCCATTACGGCCATCAAGCAAACGGCGCAATATTCGGCGGACGTTATGGAGCGAGTCTCGAAAGCAACGTCCCAAAAGCAGATCGAGCGGATTGTCAAAGACCTGAACGCCACGCTCGCATCGACAAGGCAGGCCTCCGAGTCTTTGGCCCGCCAGATGAAGAGCATGCCTCCGGACGCCCTCAAGCGGATCAGCTCCGATCTCGGCGAGACGATGAGATCGGGTGCTTCCGTGCTCTCCACGGTCCAGGGCAAGATCGGCGAGTCTTCAAACCTGCTCGAGCAGAACCTTCAGCAGCTCAAGGCCCTGCTAACACAACTGAATGGTTTGATACAAGCCCTCCAGGAGCAGCCAAACCGGCTGGTATTCCCGAGCAAGGCTCAAAAGGAGCCGCTACGGAAAAAAGCGCCCTGATCCGGGCGCGCGCGCAGGTTGGCCGGGAAGGTTGTTTGGACTCCGTCCGCCCGCAAGGCGGATTTTATCGTGGAATCCGGCGGATGATGCGAACAAAAGCGGTTACCAGTCGAGCAAGACCGACAGAACGCGAGGCAAAAGGTGAAACCGAGTCTTTCAATTCTGAGTTGGATCGGGCCAGCTGCAAGGCTCGCCATCCAAGCCCGCGGCATCGCGCTGCTGGTCCTTGCGGCCGCGCTGTTCACACTTTCCGGCTGTATGGGGTCTTTTTCGAAGTCCACCCCGCCGGAGTACTACCAGATCGACTACTCTTTCGAACCGTCCGTTTGTGAAAAGCCGTTTTCGGGGGCGGTGCGGGTTTGGACCTTCACCGCATCCACCCCTTTCGATCGCGAACAGATGACTGTAGTCTCCTCCCTCCAGAGTGTCCGTTTCTCTTCAACCTACAAATGGGTCAGTCCGCCCGGAAACATGCTTGCAGACAAGCTGATGCGCGATCTCTCGCTTGGCTCCGTGTTTCAGGATGCTGTACCGGTAGGAAATCCCCTCTTTGCGGCATACGAAATCAGCGGACAGATCTACAAGTTCGCTCTCGATGAAAACGGTTCCCTCCCCCGCGCTTCTCTGGAGGTGGAAATCAGTCTTTGGCAGGAAAAACCCGTGAGAAGCGTTCTCTTTCGAAAACATTTCCATTACCAAAGCCCCCCCCTTCCATCTCCAGATCCCCAAGAGTTTGCAAAGACAATGTCGGAGCTCGTTTCCCGGCTCTCGCAAGACCTGAGAAACGATCTCTGCGCCATCAGCCAAGACAGCTCGCATCGAGCCGGCGGCTGACATGTTCGACCTGCCTCTTCAGTTTCACGTCTTTTTCCAAGGCCCTGCCCAGTTCATTGATCGCATAGAGGACAGAGCTGTGACTGCGGCCGAAAGAGTTTCCGATCGCCACCAGGGACTCCCTCGTGTATCGGCGGCACAGATACATTCCGATTTTTCTCGCGGCACAGAGTTCCTTGCGCCTCTTCGAGGACTTGAGATCCTCGAGTTCAATCCGGAATGCGCAGCACACGATCTGCTGAATGTGATCGATGGATATCTTCGGGAGACGGTCCAGCATCGTTTCGGTGACGTCCCTGGCCAGATCGAGGGTCACCGGGACTCCCATAAGGCTCGTCTTGGCAATAATGCCCACCAGACAGCTTTCCAACTGCCGGATGTCTCCCGTTATCCTCTCGGCCATGAATTCGATCACGTCGACGGGCAGCTGGACATTTTCGCCACGCGCCTTCCTGCCTATTATTTCCATCCGTGTCTTGAAATCGGGCGGCCCGATGGGGGCCACGAGAATGCCGTTTAGCCGCGACTGCAACTCGACCGTCAGCTTGGGAATGTCCTTCGGGTAGGCGTTGCCCGTATAAAGGATCTTTTTGCCCCGATCCATCAACTCGTCCAGCGTATAGACGAGTTCATTCTGGACCTTTTCCTTCCCGCTCAGGAATTCCACTTTTTCCAGCAGGAGCACGTCGCATTCCGAACGAAACTTGCTCTTGAACGTTTCCATGCTGCCGTTTTTCAGCGAGTGGATCATCTCATTGGCGAACTGTTCGGCCGTGAGATAATGCACCCTCAACTCGGGAACCCTCTGGCAAATGTAGTTCCCCACGGCATGTGAGAGATGACTTTTCCCCAATCCCGTCGGAGAGTGGATGTAGGCGGACTGATTGTGGAAATTCTGTCCTCCCGCCAGGCCCATTGCCGTGGCGAAGGCGAATTGATTTGAATTGCCCACGACAAACTGGTCAAAAGTAAAGCGTGGGTTGAAAGGCGCCCCGACACGTTTGATAAAATCACCCATGGCGATCTGTACGGGTTCGTCGTGCGCGGATTCCTGATCCGGGAATTCCGCGGAGCCGGCCTTGACGATTTGATAGTCCAGGCTGCGGACACCCGGGAAGAACTCCCGCACGACCGACAGCAGCTTCAACTCCAGTTTTTCCCTCAGCCATTCGATGTGGAAACGGTTCTTGCATCCAAGCATCGCCGTTTCATTTTCCAAACCCAGGAATTCGATCTGTGAGACCCAGAGATCGTACTGTCCCCTTGACAGACTCGCCTCAAGCTTCTCTTTGATCTCCTGCCAACTCTGCTCCATAAGACTCCGCACCATCCAAATAAATCTGAAAGTTATCGGGAAAAATACCGTCCCAAAACGCCGCACACGTCCGTTCCCGAATTGCTTCGGGTAACCTATGTCTGCACAATAGGAGATAGAGAATGAATAGTTACGGAAAGACCTGCTGCCCCTCTGTTGTGGGGGCAAGTTGTATTCGATTTCTCCTTAGCGGTCAAAGCTGATCTGAATAGGTTTCGGCGGGAAAGCCCCAATTGCCGTTGCGGCAGAAAATCGAAACGATGAACGGATGTTAGGCCGGAAGGATAGATAAGGTATCGAGAAGATAGGGAGATCCAGGAATTCGGTTTAGCGATGTAAATGCAGACACTTAGTGCTCATCCCTTTGATGATTCTCCTATAGACGGCAAACCGGATATTCCGTTTTCGAGAGTTTTCGTAAGAATTCGCCATCAGACGTAGCATTTCATCGGGACCACAAACCGCATCGTTGCTGGGAGCCAATCCCCTCAAGCAGGTCTTTTTTGCCGCCTGAAGATATTTTCTGCGATAAGCAGTATCGCTCGATCACCGCATTCATGCCGTTTTTAGTGGTGCATGAGGAACATTGCCGAATTCCGAACAGGCCGGGGCAGCGCACCCTCGAAACTCCACTTCAACCGGTTTTCAATCTGTCCCAAACAGGAACACTTTTTGATTTTTGGCGAATTCGGTCGTTTTGGATGATTTGGCCCCTTTTGGGAGGAATGCGGCTCCCCTGCGACGTGGACCGCCCGCCCCGCCGGACATGGCTCAGGGAACAAATTGCGTTTCATCGCGCATTTTCCGTCCGCTGCACAGGGACCGAAAACAGGTCAGAAAAAGAGCCATATCAGTTTATCCCGGCCTTCGGCTTTTCACCTTCTTTTCGGGGTCCTTTCTCCATCCCCCTCATCAGCAGGAAGCCGGCGAGGAGAAGCGCACTCGTTCCCTCCAGCGGATTAAAGGCCATCCGCAGAAATCCCACTGCGCCAACACACAACCCGCAAACAAAAAGGACTATACGCATCATTGAAGACCTCCTTATCGTTGCAGGGAAGATCAAGCAATTTCCATTCCACCCCCCTTAAAGTCCCCGCGAAAGCCTATAGACATCCGGAATTACTGGATTATTAATAATTGGGAGATCGGGTGAAAAATGACTTTTTTTGTAGGAAAACACGAAATGTCGTGCCGCTTCCCTATAATGACGAAATATCGTCAATTCACCGAAACCTGCCCACGCCCGCTCCAGGAGCGCTTTTGAAAAGCGTGGGGAACTGCGCCCCCCCACACCGCTACGCGGCTCATTTTGGTGTCCTGAGAGGTATCAACTTGAACGCAATTGGGTATAAAAAGGCAGAAAGAAACAGAAATGTATCAAACCAGGGCCGCCAATTTGGAGACTATCGCCCTGGAAGCGCCGCAGGCACGAAGCGATGTGAAGTCCTCGGCAGCTTGCCGGGCTTTTCGACTCACAACCGTATTTTCGAGCATGGACTCCAGGAAACCACGGAGCCCGGTCTCGGATTCCACTCGGTAACCGCATCCGGCCTGAATGAGTCCCGCTCCTATTTCGCTGAAATTGAAGAAATGCGGCCCCCAGCACGCGACGGTCCCCTGCACTGCCGCCTCAAGGGGATTGTGGCCTCCCAGGGGCACAAGGCTCCCCCCGAGAAAGGCGACGCCCGCCAGTGCATAGACTTTGCCGAGTTCTCCCAGAGAATCCAGCAGATACACGGCATTTCCCTCGGCACGCTCTCCCAGTGAACGGATTCCGCACGAGAGCGATTCGGCACGGCACATCCGGGCGATTTCCGCGCTTCTCCGGATCTTTCTCGGTGCGATAACCAGCAAAAGGTCTTCGTATCTGGATTGTAGAAACGAGTGAATCCGCAGCAGAATTTCCTCTTCCCCCTCGTGCGTGCTCCCCGCTACCCAAACGCGGCGGCAGGAATCGATACCCAGGTCGGTCCTCAGCCCTGCGATTTCCTCATCCGTCGCCCGCGGCGGGAGAGAATCGAACTTCAAGTTCCCCGACGCAAAGATCCGCTCCGGGATGCCGCCCAGAGCGACAAAGTTCTGCCTGTCCCGCTCGGTTTGGGCGAAAATCAGGTCGAATTCGCCGAAAATCGCCGATGTCGCCGCGCGAAAACGTTTGTACCGGTCGAAGGAAACGGGTGAGATCCGGCCATTGACCAGCATGGTCGGCACCCCCGCTCTTCGCAACTCGCCAAGAAGGTTCAGCCAGAAATCGGTTTCAACGAGCAAAAAGGCGGCGGGACGGACGCGTTTTACGATTGTTCGAACGGTCCATGGAAAATCGTGAGGCATAAAGAAGAAATGGGCGGCAAGCACCGCCAGACGGTCCCGTGCAATCGCCATCCCTGTTTCCGTTGCAACGGATACGACGATTTCGGCTTGAGGGTCCGAGGCTTTGATCTCGCGGACTAGAGGAACGGCGGAGAGAACCTCGCCGACCGAGAGCGCGTGCAGCCAGATTCTTCGCGGACACGGGGCGAATTCCGGCAGTCTGAGCCCCATGCGGGCAAGATAGTTTGACCCGTATTTCCCGTCGGTGCCCGAACGGCAGAGATAATAGAGCAAAAGGAAGGGCCAGACCACGCAGAGCGAAATCCGGTACAGGACGCGCGCCACCCGGAGCATCAGGATTTCCGCGCCGTCCGGAGCGCGATTCGCGCAACCCGCTCCGCGATGCCCGGCTCGCCAAGTCCTTCCCGGACGCGTCGCAACTCCGACCTCTGCGCTTCGAGAAGTTCGGGAGATTTCAGGAGCACGGTCGCCGCATCACCGATCAGATCCGGCCTTGCGGCGTCCTGGATAAATTCGGGCACGATCTCCCTGCCCGCGATGAGGTTGGGCAAGCCCGCGTGTTTTACCCGTATGAGCCTTTTGCCGATTTCCCCGCTCAGGCGGGAGACCCTGTTTACGATAATCATCGGGGTTTCGAGGATCGCCGCCTCAAGCGTAACTGTCCCGGAAACGGCTATGAGCAGGTCGGAAGCCCGAATCGCGCCGTGGGTGTCGTTTTCCACGATGCGTGCATTGAGGCGCCACTCGGCCGCGCGGCGGGATATGTCCCGCGGATCGAGCGACGGGGCGACCGGAATGACAAACTCCGCGTCGGGGAAGGTCTTGGACAGCCTCTGCGCCGAGTCCATCAGGATCGAAAACAGGAGCTTTACCTCACTCCTCCTGCTTCCCGGCAGAATGCCTATGACCGGTCCTCCACCGGAGCCCGCGTAGCGTTTCCTGCATTCCGCCCTGTCAGGAAGAGACCCGATTACATCTATCAGAGGATGGCCGACGTAGTGGACCGGAACGCCGCGATCGGCGTAAAACCGTTTCTCGAAAGGCAGGATGACGGCAATGCTGTCGGCCATCTTGCGCATGGTCTTGACCCGCCCTTCGCGCCACGCCCAGATCTGAGGGCTTATGTAGTACATCACCCTGCAACCGAGCCTTTTGGCATATCGTCCCAAAAGAAAATTGAAGTCGGGAAAATCGATAAGGATTACGAGCTCCGGCCGGGTTCTCCGGAGATGAAGAGCGATTTTCCGCCAGGAGCGATAGATCTCCCGCACGTGCGCCAGGACTTCGGAAGCGCCCACGACGGAAATGTTTCCGTTGTCGACCACAAGCTCCGCGCCGGCCCCGCCGAGGAGTCTGCCGCCGAGGCAGGACAGCCCCACATCGGGAGCCATGGACCGGATTGCGCGCGCAAGATAGGACCCGTGCAAATCCCCCGAGGCTTCTCCGGCGCTTATGAAGAAGTCCAAAGTCCTCTCTCCGGCAATGCACGCCTGAGGCGCACCTGTTCTTCGATCTGTTGCGAAATGCCAAGGGCCACTTCCAGCGCCCGTCGCCCCTGTTCCCCATCCACTTCCGGCGGCACCCCCGTCCGGATGCATCTCAGAAAGGAACTGATTTCCTCCTCAAGGGCGTCCTTTTCCTCAATTTCGAATTCCTCCATCGAGAGCTGAGGAAACCCGTCCTCATCCGACTCGGCCTCCCGGTATACCGCGTAGGCGCGCTTTTTTGCATAGTCTGCGGAAAAATAACAGTTCTCCTGGAAAATCCGGAGCTTACGCATGTTCTTGATGGAGATCCTGCTCGCCGTCAGATTGGCGACCGCGCCGTTTTCAAACTCGAGCCGCACGCTCGCTATGTCCGGCAAATGGCTCAGTACGGTGATGCCGGACGCATGAAGGTTCCGGATCGGAGAATCGATGATGTTGAGAAGAATGTCGATGTCGTGGATCATGAGATCCAGAATGACATTGACCTCGAGGCCTCTTTCGTTAAACAGGGCGAGGCGGTACGCTTCAACGTACATGGGACTCCGCAACCGGGGCCGAATGGCCCTGTAGGCGGAATTGAAGCGCTCGAGGTGGCCGACCTGGAGGATCGCGCCGCCTTTTTTGGCGGCATCGATGAGCCCGTCCGCCTCTTCGACACTCTCCGTCATCGGCTTTTCCAGAAGAACGTTCACGCCCGCCTCAAGAAATTCACGGGCAATGGCGAAATGCTTGTGAGTCGGCGTAACGATGCTGACTCCATCGACTTTTCCGAAAAGTTCCCGGTAGTCAGCGAGAGCATCGACCCTGACCTCCCGACCCACAACTTTCGCTCTTTCAAGATCCGTGTCGACTATCGCGACAAGATCGGCCTCGGGAAGCCTGGAATACTTCTGGGCATGGAAACGTCCGAGATACCCGACCCCGATCACGGCCACCCTGGATGCATCCGGGCCCGGCTTCCGAAACAGAACGGGCTGCCCGGCCCCTTCCCTCTCCGGTGCGCCGTGTTCGGCCGCCTTCGGCTCCGCCCTGAGATCGATGTGCGATTCCAGGGCCGCCAGAGCGTCCTTGTCAAGGGTCTCGCGGGGGCAAAAACCCTCCTTTTGGACAACGATCGATATCCCGGCGGCATCGGCGGCATCGATCATCTTTTCCCGGTCAAACATCAGAGTCTTGCCCGCTTCCAGCACCAGGACCCGAGCGTTGGCTCTTTTCATCGCGACAACCGTATCGAACCCGACGGCCGGAACGTCGAAACGCAGATCCTGAATGGGCTTGCTGACCTTAACGACAATGGCGCCGTCATTACACAGCCGCCCTCCCCTCAGGATGGTTGCGTCGGTGCCGTCGATTCCCTCGACCGCCAGTACGGCCTGATCCTTTACAACGAGGCACTGCCCGATGTCGAGGCGGCCGATGGCCTTGGCAAGGCTCCAGCCGAACGTGATATCGGACTGTTCGCGGCGGTTGGGCTTGCGGCGGGTCAGCGTCCCTTCAGGGGCGAGCAGTTCGGGAAGAAAAATCGTGGAGGGCTGAACGATGATGCCTTCCGATTCGAGTTCGGCGGCAAAGGCCCGCAGCAGGGAATCGTCCTTCTTGTTGAGCAGGCGGTTCAGGAGCTTGACCGCTCTCCAGTCTGGACGGATGCGGGTATAGAGCTTGGTCTTGTTGATGCCTCCGGCCATGGCGACGTGCGTTATGCCCGCGGCCCTGAACACCTTTATGAGACGGTTCATCTGCCCGAGCTTGATGAGATGAAACTGCTCGACGTACTTCGACAGGACCGGATTCGTATCGCCGTCGATTCCCACGGCGATGACCCTGACATGCGCCTGGAGCGCGGCGTGCGCGAACAGAAGTGGAAACTGCCCGCTGCCGGCGATGAGTCCGACCTTGTCGATTCGTATTTCTCCCGCAACTCCGTCGATGCTCGGAGCCATTATCTGTAGACCCCTCGCTTCGAGCTAGATACGGCAAACTCGATGAATTTTCCGACTTCGGGGAAAGGCTCGACTTCCTTGCGCGCCCTTTCAACCGCCTCTTTGACGGTCAGACCGGAGCGGGAAAAAATCCTGTAGCACTTCTTTATCGCCTGAATCGTTGCATCGGAAAAATTGTTGCGCTTCAGCCCGATGAGATTCGGCCCGTAGACCTTCACCTCGTCGCCGCCCACAACCAGCATGTAAGGGGGAACGTCCATCCGCATCCCGGAAAACCCGCCGACGCAGCTGTATTCCCCGATCCGCACAAACTGATGGATGGCCACGATTCCGCCGATCACGGCGCCGTCCCCGACCTCCACGTGACCGCCGAGGGTCGCGGAATTGGCCATGACGACCCGGTCGCCCAGCACGCAGTCATGCGCCACATGCGTGTAGGCCATCAGGAAATTGCCGTTGCCTATCCTGGTGATTCCCTTTCCGCGCTCCGTCCCGCGGCTGATCGTGACGCTTTCGCGGATGATGTTGTCGTTTCCGATCACCAGCCGTGTTTTTTCATCTCTATAGGTGATGTCCTGGGGAGGAAGCCCCAGAGATGTAAACGGAAAGACGCGATTGTTGGAACCCAGTTCCGTTATGCCGTCGATGACGGCATGCGGCCCAACGACGGAGCCCGCGCCTATCGTGACATTCGGCCCGATTATGCTGTACGCCTCAATGACGACATCACTTGCCAGCTCCGCGCCGGGAGCAACAACGGCCGTGGGGTGGATCTGCATTTTCTCTCCGATTCCGGGCAGTTCCGCTCCGGACATCCCGAACCGGCCCGCCCGTTGAAATTATTCCTGGGGGTTTTGCTTTTCGACTTCCACGCTCGCCATCAGTTCGGCCTCGGCTACCAGAACGTTGTCCACGAACGCCTCGCCTTTCATCTTGAAGAGCCCGCCACGTTGTTTGAGGAACACGAGTTTCATGACGAGCTGGTCACCGGGGCGCACGGGCTTGCGAAAGCGCACCTTGTCGAGCCCCATGAAATATATCGGCGCGTTTCTCTTGTAGCCCTTTACCATGCGTGAGAGCGCGAGAACACCGCCGGTTTGGGCCATGGCTTCGACTATGAGCACGCCGGGCATGATGGGGTTGCTGGGGAAATGCCCCTGAAAG
>JAJFVB010000152.1 GCA_021372055.1 Desulfobacteraceae bacterium
CCTTGCCGGGACCGAACTGGCCGCTGCCACGGTCGCCCCCCTCAAGCTCAAGCTGTTCAAAGTTGCTGCCCGGTAGTCCAGAGCGTCCGGCGCATCCTCTTTACCATGCCCCGGGCCTATCCCTATCAGCACCTGTTTGCAACCGTACTACAAAACATTCGGCAAATGCCGCTCCGATGCTGACGGCACGCCTCTCGAACCGACTCTACTCACCATGAAAGCAGAATCCGACACTACAGGTGCGCCCAAAATCGGGGTGTCGGGGACAAAATATGAGCTGATAACGGAAGCAAAGGATTCGGGACCGATTCCAGGAGCCTCCCAGCCGGCCGTACTACCGAAAAATCCGTGCTCATGACTCATGATGACCATATTCAAGGGCTTTCACGCCAAGTCTCATGAATAATGCGGGCTAATCAACGGGAAAAATCCCCTTTTTCTACTGCATAACGCGCTCAGTCAGGGTGTCCATAAATTATCTGACGAGGAATGCCTGAGTCTGGCTACAAGTATTCGGGTCGTGCTGGTAGAGTTTGCGGAAAAGCTCGGCGAAGCATTGAAAGACGAGAAGGAATTGAAGGACGCGATAAAACGCTTATCCCAAATACGCGCCAAAAAGAAAAAAACCAGACCGGTGGTATGGAAGATTCGGACAAAAGTACCACAGAAAGTACCACGGGCTCCACGAAGGAGCCCGCAAAGTGAGTAGTCCCAACGGGGTTCGAACCCGTGTCTTCGGCGTGAGAGGCCGATATCCTAGGCCGCTAGACGATGGGACCATAAAAAAAAGTGGCTGGGGGACTAGGATTCGAACCTAGGTAGGCAGATCCAGAGTCTGCAGTCCTGCCGCTGGACGATCCCCCAACGAGCGGGCAAGATACTAAATAACGACGCCATAGTCAATACCAGCGGAAACAAAACGGAAGAATTCTCCGCTCACCGACTCATTCCTGTTTTTCCGCCCGGACAAGGCGAGACAGACTACCGGTTGGGAGGTCCATGGACAAAAGGCCTGCTGCCGGTTTTCAGAGAGGTGGATGAAAGTCGTTCAACCCTGGGTGGCTCACTCCCGAACAGGTCGGAAGGAAGTGCTACATTTGCTTTCATCCCTGCCTCATGTTATTCTTTGACGTTCAAATTGTTGCCTTTTGCAGCTGGACAATCCGCACGCCCCCGGTGTGCCCACGGAGAACCATGGCCAATAGAACGAGGATTTTTCTGGTACTCTTTACGGTCCTGATCTGCATCGGGGTGGATCAGATCTCGAAGGAGTTCGTACGCTCCCATCTGCCGAGAACCAGGGTCGTATTGCTTGCCGGTGGCGCACTCAGGCTGGACTACGCCGAAAACAAGGGAGCCGTTTTCAGCTTCGAATGACTTCTGCCTGAGAGGTGGCGCGGGGGTAACGTTACCATCGGTATCGGAGTGTTTCTCGGGTTACTGATTCTTTACCTGTGCCTGCACACGGGATTGAGGAAACTCACGGCAGCCGGTCTGGCCGCTTTTTGCGGCGGCGCGCTGAGCAACCTGCTCGACCGCGTTGCTCACGGGACCGTTGTCGATTTTCTCAACCTCGCGGGCGGGGGGTTCCACTCCTACATTTTCAACCTGGCGGACGTCGCGATAGGAGCCGGCCTTGCGATAGCCGGGCTTGGCGTTTTTTTTCATGTGATGCGCTTCGTGGGCGTCAATCCCGGACCCGGAGCGAGAGGATAGCACGGGGCGCCAGTTCGGCTCTTTTGCCCGGATGCGCCCGGCTTTGTTTCGGGGGACTTGAAATCAACCGGTTTTCGCCCCGAACTGCTTCGAAATCATTTGCATCCGAGCGGCAGCGCTCCTATGGTGGATGCCGCTGAAATTCCGCCGGACGAGAAATCGCATACGACGGTTTTTCCGGCTATTCAGGAGCCTTTTCCCGACCCGCAACGGGGATCGCCGGGTCATTGTCACCATGGATTTGCGGACAGACAAAAAATGATCTTCAGTTCGATAATTTTTCTCTTCTTTTTCTTGCCACTTGCACTGATATTTTACCTGGTCCCGTCCCGCAGGTGGCGAAACTTCTACTTTCTGCTTGCAAGCTTCGTCTTCTACGCCTGGACGGAAGGCGCATACACCCTCATCCTCCTGGCTTCGATACTCTGCAATTACCTGCTCGGCCGCGCGATCGGCCCCGAGGATGTTGCGGACCCGCTTTCCGCAACGCGGCGCCGAAGAAAACCGATCCTGGCTCTCGGCATCTCTTTTAACATCCTCCTGCTTGCCCTGTTCAAGTACACAAATTTCCTGGCCGAGAACCTAAACCATCTTCTCGTCTGGTCCGGCGGTGATTCTTTAAAGATCCCGGGGATGTATGCGCCGATCGGGATCTCCTTTTTTACCTTCCACGCCATATCCTACCTCGTCGACGTCTACCGGGGAGATGCGCCTGCGCAGGCAGGTCCGGGAGCGTTGTCGACCTATATGGCGGCGTTTCCAAAGGTCCTGGCCGGTCCCATAGTGCAGTACCGGCAGGCCGCGGGCCAACTGTACGAACGGACCGTCTCGAGCGCCGGTTTTGTGACGGGCATCGAGCGCTTCATTACCGGTCTGGCAAAGAAGGTGCTCCTGGCAACGCCGCTCGCCACGGTCGCCGATGCGGCCTTTGCCCTGCAACCGGATCCACTCAATCCATTCAGCGCATGGGCCGGAATCCTCTGCGATACGCTGCAGATTTACATCGATTTTTCCGGATACTCCGATATGGCCATCGGGCTTGGAAAGATGTTCGGCTTTGATTTTCCCGAAAACTTCAATTTCCCCTACATTGCCCAATCCGTGCGGGATTTCTGGCAACGCTGGCACATGTCGCTTTCCCTTTGGTTCAGGCAGTACCTCTATATACCCCTGGGAGGGAACCGGTCCACTCCGGGCCGGACCTACTTCAATCTCGTCGCCGTGTTCCTGCTCTGCGGACTCTGGCATGGAGCGAGCTGGAATTTCCTGATCTGGGGCGCGTGGTACGGCATGTTCCTCGTCCTGGAAAGAACGGCTTTTGGAGGCTGGATTACGTCTTCGTGGCGTCCTGTCCGGCACGCATATCTGCTGCTGGTTGTGATCGTCGGATGGGTCTTTTTCAGGGCGGACGATCTTGCGTCGGCGCTCCTTTACCTCAAAGCCATGTTCGGGCTGCATTGGGGCAGTGAGCCAGCCAGATTTTCCGTATATCTGACCAATGAGGTGCTTTTTCTGTTCCTTGCGGGGATCGTTTTTTCGATGCCCGTTTCAAAGCGCATCGCCGAGCTTTTCGAAAAACCGGTCGGTGCGGTTCCCGCTTTTGCAGGCATAGGATTCTGCCTCTACACTGTTTTTCTAAGCGCTCTGTTCGCCGCCTCGGCCCTGTCCATGGCCGCCGGCACGCACAAGGCGTTCATCTATTTTAAATTTTGAAAGAAGGGCGTCGCCACTCGCCATGAGGAAGTTACGTTTTTTTGCCATCATCCTGTTTTTCGCCGCGATCTGCCTTCCGGCCCTCCAGATGTTTTTCCGGTTCCACACCGAATTCGAGGATGCCGAGAAGCGGGAATTGGCCAAACCGCCCCAGTGGACGACAACGGCCATCTCCAAACTTCCCGGGGAATGCGAGAGCTACTTCCAGGATCATTTCGGTTTTCGCCCCGAGATGATTCGCTGGAACAACATCCTGAGAATCGGGGCATTCGGCGTCTCTCCCGCCATCAGTGTCGTTGTCGGCAAGGATTCATGGCTGTTCTACTGCCCCGAAATCCTCTCGGACGGCAACAGCGTCAACGATTTCATGGGCTCCATACCCCTTTCCGATGCAGACATGGAAGGATTCAGGGAAAAGCTCGAACAAACCGCACGGAAATTCGCCGAAAACGGAATTGTCTACATCCTCGCGATAGCCCCGAACAAGATCAGCCTCTATGACGAGTATCTTCCCGACAGGATCCGGGAGTGCGCCGGCCGCACCCGCCTGGACCAGTTCATGGAATACATGGCCAAAAACTCGAGCCTCAAAGTGCTCGATCTTCGGGGACCGTTGAGGGAAGAGAAGAAGAACCACCCCACCTTCTGGGCCACGGATACGCATTGGAACTCGTACGGCGCTTACGTGGGATACAGGGAAATCATGAAGAGGCTTTCGGAGTCCTACCCCACGGCCAAAGCGGTGCCGATAAAAGGAGAGGTATCGGTCCGGGAAAGGCCCAACGGAGGAGACCTCGCGCAGATTCTATTCATTCACGACCGCTCGCCCGAGAAAAACGACACGGCGCTCAGCCTCGATTCGAACACCCGGCCCGCGAGGTTCCGCAAGTTGCTGTTCCGGCACGATTCTTTTGGAGACGGCCTTTATCCGTATCTCCAGATGCATTTTGAAAACATATCCAGCCTTCCGCCCTTCGCCCCGTTCTTTTTCAACGAACTGCTGGCCGATCCTCCCGACATAGTGCTGCATATCTTCGTCGAAAGATACCTGCCTCAAGCCATTCACGATGACTTCTTCTATCCGAAGGGGGAACCGTGGCACGTCGGACCGAGGTTCTAGTCCGGCGGCCGGGAGGGGAATCGGCAAGCAGGTACCGATACCAAGCTTTCAGACCGTGGGGAGCCTGCTCCCCACACCCCACACGCAGCTACGCTGCTCATTTCGGCGCTTGCGGCGGGCCTGTGGCACACATGCGCGCAAGGCTGCGACAGAAATCCCGGGGGGAATCATTTCCCCCGCTCTTTTCCATGAGTTCTATCTTAAACGCAATTTGGCGGGAATCGGGAACAATGCACGGCGTGCACCGGCGCAGTCCATGCCACCGCAGGTTGGTCACACCGGCCGCTCAGCGGTCTACCACCACTTTGGCGGACGTTTGGCTCTTTCCGGGGGGGTGATCGTTCCTTCCTTAACCCATTCGGAGCCGTCGGAATCGGTGAACGTGTGCGTCTTCCACTTTCCGGTGGCCTCGCCGCCGCCGGAAATGTTCAAAGTGACTTCCTCCCCGGCGACACTGTACTTCCCGGAGACTTCTATAAATGGCCTGTACGGATCGAAAGGCTTGGACCGCTGCTTCAGAAAGAAGGTCCCGTCGGGATGAAAGGAGATGTACTGCTTGCTGTCCTGTTTGTTGATAAAAATTCCGTTCGGTGATGAAGCTTCATCGCAAAAGCCTGCACCGGCAAAGACAAGGAAAAGCAAAACTGCCAGGATCGTCCTCATGTGAGTTCCTCCGTTAGGGGATGTCCGTGCAAACGGAGAGCACCCTACAGTCGGGATGAACCGGTGTCAATTGCTTTCGGCAATCCCCTTCGATTTTCGGAAAACGTGACGAAAGGCGCCGGAAAGGGTGCCGGCTGCGTTGGGAGATGAGCAAGAGTTTCAAGGTGCCACGAGGAAGAGGAGTCTGATTTGGATGAAGTGGATCAGGGATTATCCTGCTTTTTCTGATTCCGCAGGCCCGGGGACTGGTTGTAGACGCCGCAGCACAGAATCATGTCCTCGAACAACTCGAAATAGACCGACTTGGAGAGTTCCTTCTGAGTCGCGGAATCGAACCATTTGTAGTCGACCCACCCCGAAGCTTCCTTCTTTGCCCTGCCCACGATCTCCCTTACGAAACTCTTTCCTTCGGAATCCTTGACTTCGAGAAAGTTCTTGCCGTTGAACCAGGGATTCATTCCGTGGGCGAGCATAAAGCCGTTCGAATCCAGAACGTAAATATAGAGTTCGTTTTTTACGAACTGTCCCTTTGGATTGGTGAACTCGGCCAGGGCGATCTCTTTGCCCGCAGAGGCACAAAACGCTTTCGCCCGCGCCACCCATTCGACAGCCATTTTCGCTTTTTGTGCGGCCATGACGGACTCCTATGATTCTCGTGGTTGATTCTTTTTCCGAGAAGATTGTTTCTCTGCCCAATTTGACATACTTTCGTCTTCCTTTCACCTTGAAAAAAAAGCTCGGCCGCTAATTTTATTGCACATGCCCGGGCAAAGATCTTCCTATAATGGAACGCCGTCACGACAAGGCCAAGAGTCTTCAAAAGGAGATCTTCGCGTGGTCGGAAAGGCGGGGCCCGCCGGGGGCCCGGTTCGTTTGTCTTCTGCCATGGAGGACGCGCATGAGCGGATTTCTGAGAGGACTTTTCGGTTTAAACGGTCGAGTGGCCCTTGTCACCGGCGGGGCTGTCAACATAGGCAGAGGCATCTGCCTGGCGCTTGCGGGCGCCGGAGCCGGCGTGATTGCGGCTTACAACCGGAGCCAATCCGAGGCGGCGGAACTCGTGGATGAAATCGAACGCTCCGGGGGGCGCGCCATTGCCCTTCGCACCGATGTATCCGACGCCGCACAGGTGGACGCATTGTTCCGCGCGGCCATCGAACATTTCGGCGGAATCGACATTCTTGTCAACAATGCAGGAGTATTTACCGTCTCGCCCCAGGTCGATCTCGACCCGGCTGACTGGGACGGGGTTTTCGCCACGAACCTCAGGGGAGTTTTTCTCTGCTCGCGCGCCGCGGCCAGGGTGATGAGCAATCGAAAAAGCGGCGGATGCATCGTCAATATCGCGAGCATCAACGGACTGCATCCCGGATTTGGTGAAACGGCCCATTACGACGCGTCGAAAGGCGCAGTGATTGCCTACACGCGTTCGCTCGCCCTGGAACTGGCTCCGCAAGGGATCAGGGTGAACGCTGTCTGTCCCGGACTCATCGATTCACGCGGCCTGCGTTCGAACGCACCCGATCTCGCCGGGACCGTTCAAAACCGCACGCCCCTCAAGCGGCTGGGAACTCCGGCAGACATCGGCGCGGCGGTGCTTTTCCTCTCATCGAGTGCGGCCGGTTGGATCACAGGAGAGATTCTGGCTGTCGACGGAGGGTACCTGCTGACCTGAAAGGAACGGGCAACCGTGCGGGCGGCGACATCGGGCAAAGTGCAATCCGCTTGCCCGCGGCGGTTTTCCCGCTTGATACAATTTTGCACTGAGACGCGGATTTCCGGAGCGTATCCGAATATGCGCCGAACAGCAGGGTTTTCCTTGACTTTTAGTCGTTCCTTTTTTTAAAGTCTAGGATTGTCCTGAATTTATATCCAATTATCCGGGGTTATGAAATGGAGACTCTTCAAGCCGTTAGGGGCATGAACGATATTTTGCCCGATCAGGTGGGCTGGTGGCAGAGAGTGGAGCGCACCGCTCGCGAGGTGCTCGAAAATTTCGGCTATCGCGAAATCAGAACTCCCGTCGTTGAAAAGCTCGACCTTTTTTCCCGGGGCATCGGCGAAAACACCGATGTGGTCGAAAAGGAAATGTACGCTTTCGAGGACCGGAGCGGCGACTGGATCGCCCTTCGTCCCGAGGTGACCGCATCCATCGCCCGGTCCTACATTCAACACAAGCTCTACGCGGACCCCACTCTTCAGAAGTTCTACGCCATCGGGCCGATGTTCCGCCACGAGCGCCCCCAAAAAGGCCGGTACCGGCAGTTCCACCAGATAGACGCCGAAGTGTTCGGCATCGACAGCCCCATGATTGACGCCGAGATAATGCACATGCTTCGCATTTTCCTGGAGAAGGTGGGGATTTCCGGGGTCACCCTGCACATCAACACGCTTGGCTGCCCCGAGTGCCGCAAGGTCTACCGGGAGGTGCTGAAGCGCTATCTCACCGACAAGGGCGACGAATTCTGCCCCGATTGCATGAGGCGCAGGGAGACCAACCCGCTTCGCGTATTTGACTGCAAGGTCGAACGGTGCCAGGCTTTCCTCGACGGCGCTCCGGCGCTCATCGAGTACATCTGCAACGATTGCCGCACCCACTTCGATGCCGTGATGGAGATGCTCGATAAACTGGGAACTCCCTATGTCGTCGATCCGAAGATCGTAAGGGGCCTGGACTACTACATGCGAACCACCTTTGAAGTGGTAACCGACCGGCTCGGCTCGCAAAACGCCGTGGGCGGCGGCGGTCGCTACAACGGGCTCGTGCAGGACCTCGGAGGACCGGAGGTTCCGGGTATCGGGTTTGCCATAGGCATGGAACGGCTTATAATGCTTCTGCAGCAGGAACAGCAGGCCGCCGTGCAGGCGCCGGATGCTTTCATCGCGGCAGTGGGCGAGCATGCGCGCACCGGCGCTTTTCTGCTTTTGCAGCAGATGCGGGCTCACGGCCTGGAAGTGGAGATGGAGTTCGAATCCCGCAGCCTGAAGAGCCAAATGCGCAGGGCCGATAAACTCGGACCCCGCTTTGTTTTCATCCTGGGTGAGGACGAGATAAACAGAGGAGAGATACAACTGCGGGACATGCAGGAGAAGACCCAGCAGGTCCTCCCCCTCGACACGGCCGCGCTCACCCTGTCGCAAATGATTGGCAAGAATTCGCCGGAGCCGGTTTGCTCCGAACCGGGACAGTGTGGCTGCGCGGCTCAGGGCGGCTCCGGTACGGTATCTCAAGAATAAATTGACCTGCAAGCGGCCTTGCGGCCCCGTGCCTCTTCCCGCTTGCAGCGCGACTCCGCCCCCCGGCTGGCGGCGGGGTCCGTCCGACTGACAGACTTTTGGAGGAATTCTGGTGGATTTCGTAGAACCCCGCAAGGACAGTAACCCGGCAGACGTTCCGGATGATGCTTCGGTTGCACTTGACCAGCTTGGCTCGTGGAAGAAGACGGCGGATTGCAGCAGCCTCGGGGCGCAGAACATCGGCGACGAAGTCGTCCTGATGGGCTGGGTCCAGCGGCGCCGCGACCACGGAGGGCTCATATTCGTCGATCTGCGTGACCGCGAGGGGCTGACCCAGGTGGTTTTCGATCCGCAGATCAGCCCGGATGCGCACGAACATGCCGGAGTCCTGAGAAGCGAATTCGTGATGGCGGTAAAGGGAAAAGTGCGGGCACGCCCCGAGGGCATGGCCAATCCGAAGCTTCCGACCGGCGAGATCGAGGTCGCGGTGACGGAGCTCCGGGTACTTAACAGCTCGAAAACGCCGCCCTTCCATATCGAAGACGATGTGGAAGCGAGCGAAAATATCCGTCTGAAGTACCGCTACCTCGATTTGCGCCGCCCGAAGCTTTTCAAGAACCTGCTGCTGCGCCACAAGGTAGCCCAGCTCTCGCGCGGGTACTTAAACGATCTCGGCTTCATCGAAGTCGAAACACCCGTGCTGACCCGGAGCACGCCGGAAGGCGCGCGCGACTATCTCGTTCCCAGCCGGGTCAACAGCGGCAAGTTCTACGCCCTGCCCCAGTCTCCGCAGCTCTTCAAGCAGCTGCTTATGGTCTCCGGGTTCGAGCGCTATTACCAGATCGTCAAATGCTTCCGCGACGAGGACCTGCGGGCGGACCGGCAACCCGAATTCACGCAGATCGACCTTGAAATGTCCTTTATCAGCGAACAGGACGTCTACGATCTCATCGAGGGCTGGATCATCCGCGTTTTTGGAGAGCTCGCCGGAATTCCCCTCAGCCCCGGGTTCCCCCGGATGACCTATGCGGATGCGATGGACCGGTACGGCTCGGACAAGCCGGACACGAGGTTCGAACTGCCTCTGGCCGATGTGACCGACATCGTCGCCCAATCCGAGTTCAGGGTTTTCCGTCAGGCCGTGGAGCGCGGGGGGATTGTGAAGGCGCTTCGGGTCCCCGACGGCAAGGATATGTCGAGAAAAGATCTGGATGATCTGATAGAATTCGTCAAGATTTTCGGCGCGCAGGGAATGGCCTGGATCAAGATCCAGCCCGACGGCTGGCAGTCTCCCATAACCAAGTTCCTGCAGGAGAGCGTGCAAAAGGGTCTCGCCCAAAGACTTGGAATCCGCACCGGAGACGTTATCTTCTTTGTTGCCGACCAGCGCAAGGTCGTAAACGACGCTCTTGGAAACCTCAGGGTCCGCCTCGGCCAGCAGCTCGGAATGATCGACCCCGACAGGTACAACTTTCTGTGGGTCACTGATTTTCCGCTTGTGGAATGGGACCATGACGAAAAGAGGTACACGGCCGTGCACCATCCTTTCACGGCTCCGCTCCAGGCGGATATGGACGTGCTCGAAGAGCAGCCGCAGAAAGTGCGCAGCCGCGCATACGATCTCGTCCTGAACGGGACCGAAATCGGGGGCGGCAGCATCCGCATTCATCAGCGCGAAACGCAGAGGCGGGTTTTCAACATGCTCGGAATATCGGACGAAGAGGCGCAGGAGAAGTTCGGCTTCCTTCTCGAGGCACTCCAGTACGGCGCACCGCCGCACGGCGGGGTTGCCTTCGGATTGGACCGGCTCGTCATGCTCCTCAGCAAATCCCCTTCCATAAGGGATGTGATCGCCTTTCCGAAGACCCAGAAGGCGACCTGTCTCATGACGTCCGCCCCTTCGGACGCGGACGTGAATCAGCTCCTGGAGCTGTGCATCAAGGTCGAGGGCGACCGGAGAAAGTAGCGGTATGGCTCGCTGGAACCCCAAAAAAGGTCTGCTTGACCACAAGACGTCCAAAGCCCGGCGCGAAGGCTTGCAGGAACCCTCCGAACCGAACCTCATGCGGGAGATCTTCCCGTATGACGAAGTTCCGCGCATCGATTTCGATCACATGCTCTTGCCGGTCGATCCGGCAGACGAGATCTTTATAACCGACACGACCTTTCGGGACGGGCAGCAGGCCCGCCCCCCGTATACGGTGAAGCAGATCGAGACCATCTTCGATCTGCTTCACCGCCTGTCGGGTCCCGAAGGCGTGATCCGGCAGTCCGAGTTTTTTCTCTATACGGACAAGGACAGGCAGGCCCTGGAAGTGTGCCTGGCCAAGGGGTATGAGTATCCGAAAATCACGGGATGGATTCGCGCCGTGGCCTCGGATCTCGACCTCGTCGAGCGTTTCGGGCTGAAGGAAACGGGCATTCTGACCTCGGTTTCCGACTACCACATCTTCCTTAAGCTCAAGCTCGACCGCAAGGCCGCCATGGAGCAATACGTTTCCATCGCTCGTGCGGCGGTTGAAAAGGGCATCATTGCGCGCTGCCATTTCGAGGACGTCACCCGCGCCGATATCCACGGTTTCTGCATCCCGCTTGCAATCGAACTCATGCGCCTGCGCGAGGAGAGCGGAGTGGACGTAAAGATCCGTCTTTGCGACACGCTCGGTTTCGGCGTCACCTACCCCGGAGCCGCCCTTCCGCGGAGCGTTCCGAGACTGGTGAGAGCTTTCCTGGACGAGGCCGGAGTCCCCGGTCACCTGCTCGAATGGCACGGTCACAACGACTTTCACAAGGTCCTCGTAAACACAGCGACAGCCTGGCTCTATGGCTGCGGGGGCGCCAACGGAACGCTGCTCGGCTTCGGCGAACGCACCGGGAATGCGCCCATAGAAGGGCTGATCTTCGAGTATATCGGCCTCAAGGGAAACGCCCACGGCATCGACACGACGGCGATCACCGACATCGCCAAGTACTTCGAATCCGAACTGGGCTACAGAGTCCCTCCCAACTATCCCTTTGCCGGGGACGAATTCAACGCGACCCGCGCAGGCATCCATGCCGACGGGCTTGTCAAAAATGAAGAGATATACAACGTTTTCGATACGAAGAAACTGCTGAACCGTCCCATAAGCATCATCATCACGGACAAGTCCGGCGTTGCGAGCATTGCCTACTGGGTCAATCATCGGCTGCGGCTCGAAGGCGATCGCATGCTCGACAAGAGGCACCCCGGAATTCACAAGATCCACAAGCGGGTCATGCACGAATATCAGCAGGGCCGCAACACGTCGATTTCGAACGAAGAGCTTGAAAGATGGGCCAGGCGCTACCTCCCCGAGTTCTTTATCAGCGAATTCGA
>JAJFVB010000174.1 GCA_021372055.1 Desulfobacteraceae bacterium
AGTACTTCTTGCAGGCATAAGGATCGTTAGTGACAGGCTGGTAATTCCCGGAACAGGAGTGACAAAGTCACATTGGTCGCCGGGTTTTGCCTTTTTTTTGCGGAACTGCGTTTCTTTTTGAAGAGTCTGGAGCCGGCCCCCACTCCTGCGACTCGAAGGAAGGCATCCAAAGATTTCGGCTGATCTAAGAAGCAGCGAAAATATGGGAGGCAGTGTTTGCCCACCCCCCACTGGGCAGACAAGGAAAGGAAGGAGGTGTGGAGAGTTTGTTCAAATATTGGGGTTTGTTGGCATGGCGTTTTTTCAACTAACCTTAGGAGGTAAATTATGCCAAGTTATGTAATCCTTGAGAAATGCGACGGCTGCAAAGGGCAGGATAAGACAGCATGTATGTACATTTGCCCCAACGATCTGATGGTTCTCGATAAGGAAAAAATGAAGGCTTTCAATCGGGCTCCTGAGATGTGCTGGGAATGCTACAACTGCGTGAAGATCTGCCCTCAGCAGGCGGTTGACGTGCGCGCATACGCGGACTTTGTCCCCATGGGAGCATCGGTTGTCCCCCTCCGCGGCTCCGAGGACATCATGTGGACCGTCAAGTTCCGTAACGGCCAGGTAAAGCGCTTCAAGTTCCCCATCCGGACCACCCCGGAAGGCAAGGCTGAACCGCTTGCCGGGTACGCGACGGGCTCGGAAGACATCAAGTCCAACGTGCTGTGCACCGAACCGGCTTCTTCAGGCGCGAACGTATCCGCGATTCCTTCCCTGAAGAAATAACCGCTTACTTAAGGAGGTTTACAATATGCCTAATTTTGAAACCGTTACAGTCGAAACCGATCTTCTTATAGTCGGTGGTGGAATGTCGGCTTGCGGCGCCACTTTCGAAGCTGCATACTGGGCGAAGAAAAACGGCCTCAAGGTTACCGTGGTCGACAAGGCTGCCATGGACCGCTCCGGCGCGGTCGCTATGGGTCTTTCCGCCATCAACCAGTATATCGGCTGGGCTGCCGGCGACAACACCCTTGAAGATTATGTCAAATACGTTCGCCAGGATCTCATGGGTATCTCCCGTGAAGATCTGGTCTACGATATCGCTCGCCATGTCGATTCCTCCGTCCACCTTTTCGAAAAATGGGGTCTCCCCATCTGGCTGAGCGAAGATGGAAAGTACGTTCATGAAGGCCGCTGGCAGATCATGATCAACGGGGAGTCCTACAAGGTCCTCGTTGCCGAAGCCGCGAAGAACGCACTGGCCGCCATGGGCGACAAGGGACAGCTTTTGGAGCGCGTTTTCATCGTCGAACCTCTGATGGACGGCGATCGCTGCTCCGGCGCTGTTGGTTTCAGCGTCCGCGAAAACAAGTTCTACGTCTTCAAGGCAAAAGCGACGGTCGCTCTGATGGGCGGCGCCGTTCACGTTTTCCGTCCTCGTTCGGTTGGTGAAGGTCTCGGCCGCGCCTGGTATCCGCCCTGGAATGCAGGCTCCACCGCGTATTTCACCATCAAGGCCGGCGCTGAGATGACCTGCCAGGAAGTCCGTTTCATCCCCGTACGGTTCAAGGACGGCTACGGGCCTGTGGGCGCATGGTTCCTCCTGTTCAAGTCCCGCGCAACCAACGCATTCGGCGAAGAATACATGGTAACCCGCGCCGCAGAGCTGCCCAAGTGGGCGCCTTACGGTCTTGCCAAGCCCATCCCCGCGAACCTCCGCAACTGGCTGGGTATGGAAGACGTGTTTGCAGGCAAGGGTCCGCTCATGATGAGGACGGAAGAGGCCATTGCCAACATAGCAGCCAAGTACAAAGACGATCCCAAGGCTTTCAAGAAGAAGATGAAAGAACTCGAGAGCGAAGCTTGGGAAGACTTCCTCGACATGACGATCAGCCAGTCGCTGCTCTGGGCGGGCACGAACATCCAGCCCGAAGAGAAGCCCTCTGAAATCGCGGCTGCCGAGCCTTACTTCATCGGCTCGCACTCCGGCGCTTCCGGCGCCTGGGTATGCGGTCCCGAAGACGTTATGCCGGCCGAATACAAGAAGCAGTGGGAACCCATCGGTGTGTACAACCACATGACCACCGTCAAGGGCCTCTTCACCGCCGGAGACGGCGCGGGCGCCTCCAGCCACAAGTTCTCCTCCGGCTCCCATGCCGAAGGCCGTATTGCCGCCAAGGGCGCGATCGCTTTCATCCTTGGCAACAACACGATGCCCAAGTACGACGACGCCGCCATAGCCGAACTCCAGAAGAAGATCCTTGCTCCCATGGAACGCTATGAGGCGAACGTGAAGTACTCGAGCGATCCGGACATCAATCCGGCTTACATCAAGCCCAAGATGTTCATGTTCCGCCTTCAGAAGATCATGGACGAATACTGCGGCGGCGTTTCCTCGCAGTTCACCACCAACAAGACCCTGCTCGAAAGAGGCCTTGAACTCCTCGGCATGCTGAAGGAAGACTCCGAGAAGCTCGCCGCCAGCGACCTTCACGAACTGCTGCGCGCATGGGAAAACACCCACCGCCTGTGGATCGCAGAGAGCCACCTGCGCCACGTCCTCTTCCGCGAAGAGAGCCGTTGGCCGGGTTACTACTTCCGGGCCGACTACCCCGATATGGACGAGGCGAACTGGAAATGTTTCGTCAACTCCGTATGGAATCCCAAAACCGGCGAGTGGACCATGAAGAAGGTCCCCGTTGTCAATCTTCCGGTCTAAACCGGCTCTTTTAATGGCCGACCTCCAGGTGCGCGTGTGCACCTGGAGGTATTTTTTTATGTGTCAGGCCTGTTGAAAATTTTGTTGACAATTCAGCAAGGGACTCAGGTGCGACATCATGGGTTGCCCCATGTTGTAACCACTTCACCCGATACCTTTTTAATAAGGAGCAAGAAATAATGGCAGATTTGATCCCTCCTCATGGTGGAAAAGGCTTGACCTGTTGTTTGCTCGAAGGCGCAGAACTGGCAGCCGAACTCAAGAAGGCGCATGGTCTTAAGAAAATCGACATTAGCCCCCGTGAGAAAGGCGACCTGATCATGATGGGCATCGGCGGCTTCAGCCCGCTGACCGGTTTCATGACCAAGGCCGACTGGAAGGGGGTTTGCGAGAAGTTCCTTTTGGCAGACGGCACATTCTGGCCGATTCCGGTGACGCTTTCCGCATCCAAGGAAGACGCCGCAGCAATCGCGATCGGTGAGGAAATCGCCCTTTACGATCCGGAACGCGAAGAGTTCATGGCCACGATGAAGGTCACCGAGAAATTCGAGATGACCGAGGCCGACAAGAAGTACGAATGCGAGAAAATCTATATGGGCGAAGGCACCAAGACGGCTGAAGATTTCTGGAAGATCGCCAAGGACGACCATCCCGGCGTCAAGATGGTGATGGAGCAGAAGGCCGTCAATCTGGCCGGCCCGGTCAAGGTGCTCAGTGAGGCCGAGTATCCCACCAAGTATGCCGGCGTTTACATGAGACCGGCCGAGTCCAGGAAGATTTTTGAGGAGAGGGGCTGGAAGGAAATCGCCGCTCTCCAGCTGCGCAACCCGATGCACCGTTCGCACGAGTACCTGTGCAAGATCGCTGTCGAAGTCTGCGACGGCGTTTTCATCCACTCCCTGGTGGGCAACCTGAAGCCCGGCGATATTCCCGCCGATGTCCGCGTAAAATGCATTGACGCTCTGGTCAAGAATTACTTCGTGGAAGACAAGGTCCTCCAGGGCGGGTATCCGCTGGATATGCGCTATGCCGGTCCCCGTGAAGCCCTGCTTCATGCCACCTTCCGCCAGAACTATGGATGCTCCCGCATGATCATCGGCCGCGACCACGCCGGCGTTGGCGATTTCTACGGCATGTTCGAAGCCCAGACCATTTTCGACAAGATTCCCAAGCCGGAGGGTGGAAAAGCGCTTCTGTGCACGCCGCTCAAGATCGACTGGACCTTCTACTGCCACAAGTGCGACGGCATGGCCTCCCTCAGGACCTGCCCCCACGGCAAGGCGGACCGCGTTATCCTGAGCGGAACCGCATTGCGCAAGGGTCTTTCGGAAGGAACTCAGATCCCGGATCATTTCGGCCGGGAAGAAGTGCTCGAGATTCTTCGTGAATACTATGCAAACCTCGAGGAAAAGGTCGAGATCAAGCTGCACAATGCCGCAACGGGCAAGAAGCAATAAACCGGCCTTTGTCGCCTGATTCACTAACGGGAGATGCACTGCAGAGTGCATCTCCTTATTCCGTAGGGCTACAGGTACGATTTCGGGTCTTCGGTGAATGCGGCGAGATGGGAACGGCGGTTAACCCCGCACTGAGCCGTACGTGCGGAAATACCGTGCGCGGCCCCTTCTTCGTGTGGATGGCGTGAACACGAAAAGAAGGGCACTGATGCACAATGCGACTGTTGGGAAGACAAACGGTCGACAATGCGGCAGAATCGACTCCGACGAGGTATATTACGCCTATGACCGCGCCTCCTGAGGTCTCTGCGACCCCATGAGCGAATGGCGTGGTTCAAGAGTTCCCGTGTTCTTCATTCCGCTCCCCGGCAATTTGCAGGCCCATAATGCCACAAAAGGAGTGCCACGGTGCCTGAAGGATACCCTATTAACATATGGGTCAATGAAGAGCGGTTCGCCAGACTGGACGGAGCCGGCCTTCTGGACATGGCCAGGGAGTGCGTGGCCGGCCTCAAGGTTATCGTCGTGTACGCAAACGACGCCCAGAGGGACAAGCTTCTGAAGATTTACCCCGGAGCGAAATTCGACTCCGCAACCACGAAGAGCATCGAATTGCTCCCTCGCAAGGTCAAGGACGAAATCTTCGACCTCGTACTCAAGAACAAGAACGTCGACGTCCTGGATGAGTTCCTGAAGGACAGATAGTCCCCGGGACGGCGCAGCAAAACGATAAGATAAAGAGGCGGCTACCGTGCCGCCTCTTTCTTCTTCCGTGTCGAACTTGGCATCCGTCCGTTTGGCGCCAAAGCCCGCCCGCAGCGTTTCGGGACCTGTTTCTTTTCTATTGAAATGCACCTGCCGCGGGGTTATTGTGAACCGCTCTCAGAGGCTTTCTTTTGAGATGATCACAGGAGTTGTTGCCCTTTCCGCATGTCTCGTTTTGTTCCAGTGCTTGAATTGCCTGCTCGTACGCGCGGAACGCAAAATCCCGGTTTACTTTTTGATCGTTTGAACTTCCCGACTCTCAGGCCCTTTCACTTTTGCGCTATCGCCGATGTTGGGCCCGGAGCTTTACCTTGCCTGGCTGACAGCTTGATTCTTTCGCAAATACGGGTAGATGGAGGTACAGATGGCTGATACTCAGGGGAGCAATCGCACCATTGTGGTGGCCGGCGGCGGTATGACCGGCCTCAGCGCCGCAGTGGAAGCCGCCGAAGCCGGGTTCCCGGTAGTGCTGGTCGAGCGGGAACCGTTTCTCGGGGGCCGCGTTGCTCGCATGAACAGGTATTTTCCCAAACTTTGCCCGCCCCAGTGCGGGCTCGAGATCAATTTTCGCCGAATCCGCACAAATCCGCTCATACGCGTTCTGACCATGGCCGAAATCCAAAGCATCACCGGCCGGGCGGGGGATTTCTCCATCACGGTCGCGTTGAGTCCGCGGTTCGTAAACGAAAACTGCACGGCATGCGGAGAATGCGCCACGGCATCGAAAACCGAGATCCCGAGCACCTTCGACTACGGAATCGGTTCGACCCGCGCCGCCTACCTGCCGCTTCCCTTCGCCTTTCCCATGCGCTACGTGGTATCCCCGGCGGTTCTCGGAACTCCCGAGGCTGACGCGATAAAGGCTTCCTGCCCGTGCAATGCGATCGATTTCACCATGCGGCCCGAAACCCTCGAGGTAAAGGCTGGAGCCGTCATCTGGGCAACCGGCTGGCGTCCCTTCGATACCGCCTCGATCGCATATTATGGCGGCGGCCGGTTTCGAAACGTCATCACCAATGTCGTCATGGAAAGGCTTGCCGCGCCGGGGGGACCGACCGGGGGCCGGATCGTGAGACCTTCCGACGGAAAACCGGTCAAGAAGATCGCCTTCGTGCAATGCGCGGGATCAAGAGATGAAAACGGGCTGCCGTACTGCTCGGGCGTGTGCTGCCTCGCCTCCGTCAAGCAGGCGACCTACCTCCTGGAACAGGACCCGGAGGCGACCGTCACGATTTTCTTCATCGACATCCGAACCCTGGGCCGCTACGAAGAGTTCTTTGCATCCGTGCGGAATGATCCGCGGGTATCCCTGATCAAGGCAAAGGCCGGCGAGATAACCCAAGATCCCGAGACCGGAATGGTCACGGTGCAGGCGGAAAACCAGGCCACCGGCAAGATCTCTCGCGAGCCTTTCGACATGGTCGTTCTTGCCGCCGGGATGGTGCCGAACACGGCAACCGATCGCATCCCCGCCGAGGTCGCCTATGACGACTACGGCTTCGTGACGGAGAGCAAGACCCCCGGAGTCATTGCCGCAGGATGCGTCCGGACTCCCTCGGATGTGGCATCGTGCGTCCAGGATGCCACGGCGGCAGTGCTTAAAGCCGTTCAGGCGTGCAGAAATTCATGATGAAGGCGGGCGCCGCCGCTCGATCGGGCCGGTCCCGCTCGTTTTTGCATTACGGCGTCCGCCGGCTTACGACCGGCGGAACCGACTACCCGGCCGCGCGAACTTTCGCAAAAGGCCGGACTCCGGGGCGCACTAGCCCCGCGCATTGAGAGGAGCAGCCGATGGAACCGAAGAGTATCCTCCTGGAGATGAGGGACTACATCGCGGAGATGGGCGCGGAGACACTCGACTGGTGCATGCAGTGCGGGCTGTGCACGAATCTTTGCCCGTGGCGGCTCGTACCCGGCGAAACCGGCGATGCCTTTAACGTCCGCCTCATGCAAAGACTCGGGCAGGTCGGAATCGAAGGCTTCGAGGAGGAACGGGTGCTCTTTGCCTGTTCGACATGCGGCACGTGCCAGCACAACTGTCCCCGGGGGGTGAAGATCATCGATAACGTCCGCGCGATGCGCGCAAGCATTGTCGGCGGCGGGATGCCTCCGGCGGGGCTCCGGCCGGTCCTCGGCAGCGCTCACTCCAACGGGAATCCCTGGTCCGGGCCTCGCGAAAAGCGAATCCAGTGGCAGGAAGGACTGAACATTCCGGCGTTCGGGCCGGATACGGAGTATTTCCTTTTCGTTTGCTGCCACTCGTGCTACGACCCGCGGAGCATGAAGATCGCGCGGGCGGTCGCGCAGCTTCTCACCAAAGGCGGGGTGAGCTTCGGGGTGATCGGAGCCGAGGAGAGCTGCTGCGGCGAAAGCATGCGCAAGCTTGGAGACGAGGAGCTTTTCCAGAAGCTTGCCGGCGCGAACCTGGAGCTCTTCGCATCCCGGGGCGTTCGCAGGATCATCACCACATCGCCCCATTGCCGCTGGAGCTTCATGAATGATTATAAGGACCTGGGAGCTGACTGGGAGGTCTTTCACTACACGGAGATCCTCTCGGATCTCGTGAAGACGGGAAAGCTTTCCTTCACGGCCGGCAGGGACGGCAGGAAGGTTGCCTTCCACGATCCGTGCTACCTCGGCAGGCACGGAGGAATCTACGATGCGCCGCGCGAGCTTCTCGCCGTGTTGTACGGCAAACCGCCCGGAGAGCTTTCGAGGAACCGGGAGCAAAGTGTCTGCTGCGCCGGAGGCGGCGGCCGGATCTGGGCCGAGGTGCCGACGGGCGAGCGGTTCGGGGAGCTTCGAATCATGGATGCCGTGGCAACCGGGGCCAACGTTCTGGCCACCTCGTGCCCTTATTGCGTGAATATGATGACCGATGCCTGCAACAGCCTCGAAAAGCAGGACGTTCTCGAAATAAAGGAACTATCCGAGCTGCTGCTCGAAGGGTTATAATCTTTTCGCGGGCATCCCGCGGGATCACACCCTTACCGGCAAGCGGGGGCGCGCCATACATTTGCCGCTTTCCGGCTCGAATTGGGGGCGTGTGAAGCATGCCCCCGCCCTTTTTTGCCCTTCCGGACCAATCCGGATGCGGATCAATATCTTTCAGGAGAGAACACATGCCCATCACTCTGGACGAATTGAAATCCCGTGGAATCGATTACCTTCTGGCGTCCGTCGAAAACGGAGAGCTCATCATGGAACCCTATTGCGCATGCGGAACGATGCTCGATGAAACCTACCGGTGTCCCGAGTGCAGCCGGAATTGCGAATGCAAATTCGTCGCATGCTCCGACCCTCGGGCCATGGCCATAGTCGAGAAACTCGTTGCCGGAAGCCCCAGCTTTCGACACTTCGAAGCATCCCTGATCGCGGAATAAAGGAATCCCATGCAGCCACTCTTTGAGGCGGGAGAAAACCTGCTGAGCGAATCGAGTTCCTTTCACTTTGCCTGCCACGACGCGCTGCCCTGCTTCACACAGTGCTGCAGGGACGTAAACATCTATCTGACGCCCTATGACATTGTACGCCTGAGGAGAGTCGTCAAGACAGGCTCCACGGAGTTTCTGGCCAGGCATACGCAAAGCTTTCTTGCAAAAGGGACCAGCATCCCGGTGGTTCAGCTTCTTATGGACCCGAAGAGCCTCTACTGTCCCTTTGTGACGGCGGATGGCTGCCAGGTCTATGAAAACAGGCCGTGGGCATGCCGCATGTTCCCCCTCGATCTGTCCCCCACCCCCGGACAGTACCGGCTCATTGCGGGCAAGGACCGGTGCAAGGGGCTTCTCGAGCGGCGGGACAAAAACGTCGGTGACTGGATGAATGAGCAGGGCGTGAGCGATTATGTCGCCTTTGACGCAGAGTTCCAGTCGGTCATGCCCAAACGCTTCAGGCCGGGGGCCCCGATGAACGAGGGCCTGGGGAGAGTGCTTTTTCTCGCCTACGATCTGGACCGCTTCAAAGAACTGCTGAGCGACGCCCGGTTCAAGAGATTCTACGAAGTCGACGATGCGATGATCGAGCGGGCCCTGGAAAACGACGAGGAGTTGCTGAGGCTTGCCTTCCGATACATCCGCGAGCAGATGGACGAACTCTACCAGGTTCTCTAGGCCGTCCCGCCTGCGCGCATGGCGTGCGCGGCGTTTGGACTCACCATTGGGAAAGGGAAAAATGCAAGTACAGGAAACCGCGCCGGAGGATATCCAGGAGAAAATTCAGCCGCTCGAAAACGGAGGCTTCCGGTTTGCCTGCCATCCCGGCGTACCCTGCTTCACCGAGTGCTGCCGGCAGCTCAATCTCATGCTTACCCCCTACGATATCGTGAGGCTGAAGCGCGGCCTCGGCCTCGCCTCGGGCGAATTCCTGGACCGGTTCACGGATTGCGGTTTTGACGAAAACCGCCACCTGCCGATGGTGTATCTCCAGATGAACACCGACGAGCGCAAGACGTGCCCTTTTGTCTCCCCGGCGGGTTGTACCGTTTACGGGGACCGTCCATCGGCATGCCGCATCTATCCCATCGCGAGGGCATCGAGGCTCCACCGGGTCCACGGCACGATCCTGGAGAATTATTTCGTTCTGCGCGAAGGCCACTGCAAGGGGTTCGAGGAGCCGCAATTCTGGAAGATCGAGGAGTGGCTGGGGGATCAGGGTCTGAAGGCCTACTACGAACTGAACGATCTCTGGATGCAGATCATCACGCACCCGAGGCTGCGGAATTCCCCCCTTTCCCAGCAACAGCAGCAGATGTTCTACCTAGCCAGCTACGACCTGGATAAATTCCGCCATATGATCCTGCACAGCCGATTCCTGGACCTGTTCGAAATCGCCGAAGCACAGGCCGATGC
>JAJFVB010000177.1 GCA_021372055.1 Desulfobacteraceae bacterium
AAGACAAGCTGCTGCCAGGAGTACCCGGAAAGCTTCAAAATGCACCGGCTGGCGCAGTTTGCTCCCTGGTCGGTGCAGACTCTTTCAAGCTATCTCAATGATCTGCAGGCGGCGCACGACACCGGCCGGAACCTCATGCGCGTGAAATATGCCCGCATGCAGGGGCTCATCGAGAGTGAAAACGCCCACCCGCTCATCGACGAAATTCTTCGACTGGTGATCGGCTGGCAAAAAGAGATGTTCCGGAAGTATCCCGGCATCATGAACGGCGCACGGCCGCTCACCGACGAGGGGGAGGCGGACCGGATGACCTCCTTTGCGACATATGCGCGCGGCGAACTGGAAACCTACTCCCTCCGGACTTTGAGGCTGCTTCATTCCGACATGATTCTGATGCAGGAGCACGGCGGCAACTGGTCGGAGGCGATCTACGATTCCCTGGTGAAGGGGAGCGGCTATGCGTCGCTCGCGGATGCCGAGCACCGCCTGGAACGCGCCCGGGATTGCTGAGGCCGGGAGGAGCCGGGTGCCGCCCGGCCGAACCGCCGTCAGGCGGGCGAGCACTGCGCATGGCGGTCCGGGCAGCCGGGGCCCGCGGTTTCATCGAGCACGCTCCGAACAAGCTCCGCCAGGGCTTTCCTGTCCGGGGGCTTCAGAATAAAGCCCCTCAGGCCCAGGTCCTTAGCCGATTTTTCCGTCACTTTCTTGCTGTACCCCGTGCAGAGCATGATGGGCATGCCCGGCCGGGTTTTCAGGATCTCGACGGCCAGTTCGGTGCCTGTGATATGGGGCATGATGTAATCGGCAATGACGAGGTCAAAGCAATCGGGGCAGGAGCGGAAGAATTCGATAGCTTGAAGGGCGTCCGTCCGCACCGTCACCTTGTAGCCCAGGCGTTCCAGCATGAGCGCGATCAGATCGGCCACCACCGTCTCGTTGTCCACGAGGAGTATGCGCTCGGTGCCCCTGGGCAGGTTCGAGGCTGTTTCCGCGCAATGCTCTCCCGTATCGTCCAGCCGCGGTAGATAAACATCGAAAATGCTCCCCGCGCCCGGCGAACTCTGGACGGTGATCGCCCCTTCGTGCCGCTTGACTATGCCGTGCACGACCGCCAGCCCCAGGCCGCTTCCCTTTCCCACATCCTTGGTAGTGAAGTAGGGATCGAATATCCGCTGCATGGTCTCGGCATCTATTCCGTGCCCGGTGTCCGAAACGCTCAATTTCAGAAACGCTCCGGGCCTCAGATCCGCGATGGACAGGGCGAGCAGATCCTCCTCGCTCAGTTCGACGCTCGAAAGGTTCACCGCGATCATGCCCCTTTCGCCGATCGCATGGACCGAGTTGGTGAAAAGGTTCATCAGGACCTGATGGATTTGAGTCGCATCGGCGAGCGCCATGCCCCTTTGGATGTTCTGCCTGATTTCGATGGAACTGGGCAACGATGCCCTCATGAGCTTCAGAGCCTCCCGGGTGATGGAGCTGATATCAATTGGGACTCTTTCCTGCTCCTGCCCATGGTCGCTGACGGCCAGGATCTGCTTGGAAAGATCGTTTGCCCTGTTTGCGGCGCTCAGTATCTGTTCGAGGTCGCTGCGCAGGGGACTGGATTCCGGCGCGTCATCGATAGCCATCTGCGTATAGCCGATGATGGGGCACAGGATGTTCTTGAAGTCGTGCGCGACCCCTTCGGCCAGGGTGCCGATGGCCTCCAGTTTCTGTGCTTGCCGAAGCTGCGCCTGGAGCCTCTCTTTTTCTTCTTCGGCCAGCCTGCGTTCCGTGATGTCCACGAATATCGAAATAAGGCAGGGTTCGCCCCTGACTTCGATTGTGGCCGTGGAGTAGAGGGTAGGGAAGACTTCGCCGGATTTTCGCCGGAAGCTCGTCTCCAGGTTGTGGACGGGCCCCGATGCTTCAAGCGAACCGATCAATAGTGCCCGGTCCAGGGGGTCCGGCCAGATGTTCAGGCCGACGGCGGTCCTGCCGATCGTCTCCTCGCGAGAATGGCCGGTCACCATGCAGAAAGGCTCGTTCACTTCAATGTATATCCCGTCGGAAAGCCGGGAAATCACCACCGGGTAAGGACTCTGGTGGAAAATCCGAGAGAAGAGCATCTCCCTTTCCTGGAGAGCCGCTTCCATTTCCTTCAGAGCGGTGATGTCGCGGTTCAGGCCGATCATGCGCGTCGCGTTGCCCTGCTCGTCGGACAGGACGATCGCATCGCTTTTTATTGTCCTCACCGTTCCGTCAGGACGCACGACGCGGTACGCAGTGTCGTAATCCTGTTCTTTCCGTACGGCCTTTTCGAGTTTTTCCAAAGCGATGCCGAGATCGTCGGGGTGAAGGGCCCGCCTCCAGCCGGCCAGGGTGTTCGGGAAGGAATCCGCATCGGCCCCGTACAATTCGAACATCCGTTCGTCCCATATCAGCACGTCGGAACTGATGTCCCAATCCCAGATACCCAAATAGCCCGAAGCGGCGGCGAGTTCGAGGCGTTGCTTGGTCTCCCTGAGCGTCTCCTCGGCCCTTTTGCGCTCGGATATGTCTTTAATCAGTATAATGATGCATGAGCCATCCCCGATGGCGATGGTATCGGCGGAGAGCAGCACGGTTCTGAGCCCGCGCCTGGTCTGCAGGCGTCCTTCAAAGTCTCTGAGTTTGGAGCGGTTCTTGAAAAGTACCCTGAAGTTCGCCCTTTCGGCGGGGCTGTGCCACAATGCCAGATCAACGTCCGTCCTGGACAGGCACTCCTCGGCCGGAAATCCGGTGAAACTCAGAAAGGCTTCGTTTACGTCCAGCAGGCGGCCTTCCTCGAAAGAAGCGATCAGCATGGGGTCGGGGCTGGACTGGAAAACCGTTCTGAACTTCTCCTCGCTTTCGCGCAGCGCCTTTTCGGCTTGCTTGAATCTGGTAACATCCGTTATGGTGGTGATAAAGTGGTCTCCAAAAGGAACGAAGGTGAACCGGAAGTGTTTGTCCAGGCCGGGAATATAGTGTTCGAAAGAATGTGAAACCCCCTCGGACATGATCTTTCGCACACTCGGCATGTAGCGGCCGGTGGTCCCGGGCCCAAAGATTTCGTCCACGGTCTTTCCCTTGAGTTCACCGGCTGGGGTATGGTTCGAGGACTTGGCGGCCGAAGGGGTGACATCGACCAGGCGCCAGGTCACGATCCGGCCGGATTCATCGTAGACGAGTTGCCAGAAATGCACCTCCTCGGGCATGTGTTCGAAAACATTCCAGTATTTGCCTTCGCTTTCTTGACGCAAGGCCCTGTCCGGTTTGCTGCCGGCCCGGCCCTTCTCCAGTTCGGAAACACGTGTGCGCAGTGTATGCAATTCCGTGATGAGCTGCTTTCTGGTCTTGCGTTCGTCGTGCATTTCCAACTCCTCAGAATGACGCATGCCCGGATGCCTTTGGAACATCGCACAGCCGGTCCCGCTGTACGATGAGCGAGAGGAGAGCAAATCGGGGGAACCGGCAGGCCGTCGGGGATCACGGATACCAAATGAACGTTCAAGACGATGCCGAACTTTCAGGCCGCGGGGGAAATCCTTTCCCCGCTCTTTTCCGTGAGTTCTGTCTTGAACGCAATTTGGCATGAGCCCGCGCGCTTGCGTTCGCTCTTTTTCAATTCTAGCACTTTGACAGCAGGAGAGAAACCCGCATGGGGTTCTTCCTCCCCCCCCCCCGCCGTCCGCGCGTTTCGCAATCTCACGCTGGAGATCGGCTGATTTCAACCACCGGATCGGGCAACCGGATAGGGCTTGGCGGCTCTCGGTCCTTTTCCCGCATAATCCAATTCCCTTTCTCAAAAACATCCTTCTTTCCCGGGGCCGGGATGATCTTCCCCCTCATGGTTCCGGGTAATTCCGGCGGAAAAAAGAGACGCTCCATAAAAAAAGCGCTTTCCCCCCGGGTGATTTGCCCCTGGAAAGGCTGAAATCAGCCAAATCGAATAACCGGCTGATTTAACCCACAAAGACCGTAGCATATTTCCTGCCACGCGGAGAAAGGGTTGGTCCATTTGCGCCAGCCGGCATGGATGCGATTCCTGAAAACGCAGTTATTTCAACGGAATTCCCCTGGCATGAAAAAAGCAATTTAAATCGGAAAAAGTCGAGGCTCGGCACTCTTGCGCGTGCAGAACAGGGGAAGGGCGGGATGAGGTTCCCGGGCGGTCCGGATGGTGAAAAAGGGTTACTGGCGATGCCGGCCTCTCCGGACGCAGAGGGAAGGAGCCGTTTCGAGCTAACGGGCCGAGACTCCGCCGGGACGCGTCCGGAAGGCTGGGCGCGGGCGTCTCCGCATGGTGGGTCAAGAAGCGGGAGACAAGTCAAGGTTCCAGTGTTTCATCACAGAACAGAGGAGGATGAAAGCAATGAAGTCCGCTGCAACATAGGAGGAGTG
>JAJFVB010000185.1 GCA_021372055.1 Desulfobacteraceae bacterium
CGATCTACTCCCTTGCGGTCGAACCCAAGAGCAAGGGCGACGAGGAAAAGATATTCTCTTCGCTTTCACGCCTCATGGAAGAGGATCTCACTCTCAAGCTGGAAAGAAACGACGAAACCCGCGAGATGATTCTCTCCGGCATGGGCGAAATTCACATCGAAGCCACCGTGGACAAGCTCAAGCGTAAATTCGGCGTCGAAGTGAATCTCAAGCTCCCCAAGGTCTCCTACAAGGAAACCATCAAGGGCAAAGTCCGGGTTCAGGGCAAATACAAGAAGCAGTCGGGCGGGCGCGGCCAGTACGGCGATTGCTGGATCGAGATGGAACCGCTGCCCAGGGGCGAAGGGTTCCAGTTCTACGACAAGATCGTCGGCGGCGTCATTCCGCGGCAATACATTCCCGCCGTGGAAAAGGGCATCGCGGAGGCGCTGCATGAAGGGACTCTGGCGGGTTGCCCCGTCGTGGACTTCAAGGTGGATCTCGTCGACGGCTCCTTCCATCCAGTCGATTCTTCCGAAATGGCTTTCAAGATAGCGGGGTCGATGGCCTTCAAGAAGGCCATGGCCGACGCCAAGCCTACCCTTCTCGAACCGATCATGGAAATGGAGATCACCATTCCCGACGAGTGCATGGGCGATATCATCGGCGACCTCAATTCGAGGCGCGGCCGGGTGCTCGGCATGGAAACCAAGGGCAACAAGCAGATCGTTAAGGCACAGGTCCCGCTTTCGGAAGTCCTCAAGTATGCGCCCGACCTGCGCGCCATGACTGCTGGCCGCGGCATGTTCACGATGAGGTCCTCGCATTACGAGGAAGTGCCCGGACCGATTCAGGACAAGATAGTCGAGCTCTACAAGAAAGAGAAGGAAGAGAAGGAAAAATAGCGCCTTCCGTTAACGCTCGTGAGACCGCGCTTCGCATGCGGCCCCGAGTTGCCATGAATGTTTGGACTGATGCAATCCGGCGGAGCCCTGTCTCTGCCGGATTTTTGTTTGCCAGGTTCCCAAAAATGGTAAAATCCCCCCGCGCGGGGGCATCAGGCATAGAAAATAACCGTTGAGAACGAAGACTATGGGCGGCGCCCGGGATTACAAAACTACATCTACGCTGGAGCAGGCATGGATGCGAACGTGACGGACAAATTCACGGGCACGCTCGATCGCATTCAGATCGTCGATCTGCTTCAAGCGGCCTGCTTTAACGAGTTGAGCACGGATATCGAGGTCCTCTCGGGCGCCGCCGCGGGGACGATAAAGATCCGATCCGGCCAGGTACACGCCGCGAGGGCCGCAGACCTTTCCGGAGAAGAAGCCCTCACCGAAATACTGTCCTGGTTCAGCGGCTTCTACCAGTTCGTCCCGGATAGCGACGTGATCCATCAGGACATCAAAAAGCCCTGGGAGCAGTTGCTCATCGACGCCATCCGGCGCAGGATCCTCGGCGATTCCGGTCCGTCTTCGGGAGCCTTCGGTTTCTCGGGTGAAATCATTCAGATCGACTTAACGGGACTTATACAGCTGGCTTGCGTTTCCGGCACGAGCAGGGCGCTTGAGGTGGAGACGCCGGGTTCAACCGGCCGGATCTGCTTTGAGGGAAACGGGATCATTCATGCCGAATGCGGCGACCTCACGGGAAGGGACGCTTTTTTCGAGCTGATGTTGGCGCACAACGGCAGTTTCCGATCCGTCCCTCCGCAGCCGGATACTCCCCGGTCCATCGAAGACACCTGGGAAGACCTGCTCGTCGAGGCAAGACGGCTCCGGGCGAGCCGCGACGGGAGCGCGGAAGAGGGCGAGAAAGCCGCGCAGACCCTGTTGCAGAAGATACAGCGCATGAAGGTTGCCGAGAAAATCCGCCAGGCACTCCTCGGCGATAAGGAAACCCGCACGATCCTGCTTCGGGATTCCAACAGGATGGTGCAGATCGCGGTTATCGGCAATCCGAAGATCAGTGACGGCGAAGTTGCCCTCATAGCGGGATCGAAACAGATGGACGAAGAGGTCTTGCGAAAAATCGCAAACAACCGCGAATGGATGCGTATGCATCAGATAAGAGTGGCTCTTGTATCCAACCCGAAATGCCCCTTCGGCATTGCCGGAAGATTGATCGAAACGCTGGGAAATCTCGACTGGAAGCGGCTCGCAACGAGCAAGTCGGTTCCCGCCGTTGTGTCTCAGGCGGCAAAGCGGCTCCTAACCAAAAAATAGCGGGAGATAGAGGTGGAGCAGAAAACGTTTTCAAGAAAAACGGCCATCGTCACGGTCAGCGACCGTGGCGCTCGCGGAGAACGTGAAGACAAGTCCGGCCGCGCGCTGCATGACCGGCTCGCGTCGGAAGGTTTTGAAGTCTGTTTCCAGACCGTTATCCCGGATGAAGTGGATGAAATCGGCAAGGTTCTCGCGCAACTGGCCGACGAACGCAATATCGCGCTCATTCTGACGACGGGCGGCACGGGGGTTTCGCCGCGCGACGTCACACCCGAAGCGACCCTTTCCGTGCTTGACCGGACCATCCCCGGAATGGCCGAGGCAATGCGCGCAGCGGGCCTCGCCAAGACCCCCCACGCCATGATTTCACGCGCTGTGGCCGGCATACGGGGCCGGAGCCTGATCGTGAATCTTCCCGGAAGTCCGAAAGGTGCGATCGAAAATCTGGAATGCATTCTTGCGGCACTGCCCCACGCCCTGGACAAGATCCAGGGAGACCCCTCGGATTGCGGCAGGTCCTGACGAAGACCGGATCGTTTCGAAAAGCGGAGGAGAGTCTCATACGAAATTGCGTTCAAGATAAAACTAATGGAAAAGAGCGGGGGAAATGATTTCCCCCGCGCCCCTCGGGATTTCTGCCGCAGCCTTACGTGCGCGCGTCAGGCCGGGCGCTCCTGGTGAGCCTCCAGACATTGTTCCACGTTCAAGCGATAGGATTTTTCGATTTCCTCGATGCAATCGATAATCTCCAGGACCTGACGTTCCGCCTCTTCCACGATCTTGAGCTGCTGGCGCACAACTAAAGATTTAAGGAACTCGTAGTCGTCCTGCCGATAGAGCGAATAGACTTCCGTGCCCAGACGCGCCATGCGCCTGTTCATCCTGCGCTCGGCCTTTCCGAGCCGGCATCGCTGATAGCGCACCCTCACGAACCGAAGGCACCATGCCAGGGCAAGCCCGAAAGATTTCGCCGCGCGACGCACTAGTCCTCTTCCGGATCCAAACGAAGACATTTCTCCCCCTCCTCCTCGCCTTCCCGTCCTGTTATCGACTGGAGCTTTTCCAGCATGCGCGCCTTATGGCTTCCGGGCCAGTAAATTCTGGCGCATTCCGGGCACTTTCGAAAATCCGAAGCGGTCTCGAAGACATAATCGGGCACTTTCCCGAAAGCCGCATCCCTCGGTATGGCGAAAAGCGCGGAGTTGCACACGCTGCAGCGTGTGAACGGGCGAAAGTCGTCCCGGCACAGGTGCTGCGTGCTCAAAAGTTCCGCCAACTGATCGAAAGACTTGTTCCGCTGAATGAAGACTATGCCCGCCAGGTCCCGCCATTTTTCGCGCTTCGTTACCGGCACGCGTCCCTCGGAGATAAGGGCTTCCATCCTTTCCCGGTCCCGAAGCACCTGCGTGCTCGCGTCAAACCCAAGCACGCGGAGCCACTTTGCGAGCTTTCCCAGCATGATATCGACAGCAAAGCGCGTTTCCGCGCCATGCTTGGTCGTCATTGGATCCTGTCCAGATCGACTTTGCGGATTTCGGAAATTTCGGGCATGGCGAAGACTTTGGGTTCGAATGCGCTCGCCGGCCTGATCGAATCCAGCGAGAGTTCCATGCTCCATTCCGACGAGGACATCCGGATTTTCTTCGGTGCCGCATCGATTGCGGTCTCGACGGGCGGATCGTAGGAAACCCTTCCCTCAAATCCTTCCATGCGGACGTATACTCCGCTCAGGGCCTGTGTTTCGGAGAATTGCCAGTCGAAATACCGGCCGCCTGAGTTGTAGATGAGGTGAAGCATACCCGCTTCGTTCACCCCTTCCAATGCGCCGAGCTGATCGGGAGGGATCGAAGCCGCCAGGGCGTAGCGGAAGGTTTCGAAGGGCAATGTCACCCCGAGAAAGTAGCGGACCAGGGTTTCGGGGCGCTGAGAGGAAAAAAGGACCCTTTCGGAAGGGATCAGCAAACTCGGCCCGGACGCTCCCAGCACAAAAAGCGCGGCCGTCTGCCCGATGGGGCCGAAGGTTTCGAACCGTACAAGATCCCTGCCCGTGGTAAGAACGATTGCCCGCGCGCTGAACCGGGCCTTTTGGCTGTCCACCTTGAGCCTGAATTTGGCTTCGTACCCACTCCAGGCATTGGAGCGCTCCGTCAGGCGGGCCGAATCGAAGGGAGCCGGGCGCGGCTTCTCCGCGGGAATCGGCGGACGCGCGCAACCGGTGCAAAGAAAAAGGAAAACGAGCATCGAGAAGAAGTAACGGGCGGAAATCGTATGCATAACTATGCGTGGTCCCAGCGCAACCGTTCAGGGGCGGTGCCGCAGACTGTCTCGGGCACGAGCCGGACTATTCAACAGCTTTCAGCTTTGCCCTGATCTTCTCGGGCTCCGTGTGTTTGAACTCTATTGCCTTCTGGTAGGCTTCCAAGGCCTTTGCCTTCCTACCCAACTCCATGTAGATGTCGCCGAGATGCTCGAAGATCACCGGGTCTTCCGGAACGCGTTTGATCGCTTCCAGGATGGTGTCGAGAGCCTTCTTATGCTGGCCCATCTTGAAGTAGACCCATCCCAGGCTGTCCATAATATAGCCGTCGTCCGGTTGAATGTCGAGCGCCCGGATGATCATCTCCCGAGCGCGTTCCAGCTCGGTTCCCTTCTCGGCGTAGCTGTAGCCGATGTAGTTCAGCGCGTTTGCATTCCTGGGGTCCCGGGCAAGGAGTTGCCGCATCGTGTCGAGAGCCTGGTCCTTCTTTCCGGCCTTGTCCTGTATTATGCCCTTGCGGAAAAGCAGCTCGGTGTCGGTGGGCGATTTCTGCAGCCCCGTTTCGACCGCCGAAAGAGCCGCGTCATACTGGGTCGCCTCTTCGAGGACGATGGCCAGATAGAGGTAAAGATCGGACATTTCCGGCTGCTTGGCGATAGCCTCCTTCAAAACCTGAATCCCGCCGGGGAAGTCCTTGAGCTTGGCGAAAAGCAGGCCCAGCCGGGACTGCGCGGCCGTCCAGATCGGGCTGTTGCTCGTAATCAGGCGATAGTTCCGTATGGCCTGATCGTAGTCCTTCTTTTCCTCGTAAGTGGAGGCCAGGTAATAGAGCGCCTGATCGTAGCGGGGCTCATCCTTGAGCAGTATGCTGAAGTCCCTGATGGCGCCGTCGTAATTCTTCTGCTGCAACCGGATAATGCCGATCTTGAGCCGGCTTTCGACATCCTTCTGGTTAGCCTTGATCAGCTGTTCGAAGTGCTGAATGGCGTCATTGGGCCTGTCCTCGCGCATGTAGAGATTACCCAGACGCGACCTGGCCTGAACGTTCGACGGATTATCCTCGAGGATTCGCAGATACGTTTTTTCAGCCTCACGCGTGCGGTCCGTCACCTCGTAGATGTATGCAAGATCCAGAAGAGCATTTTCGAAGCCCGGCTCGCCCGCGAGGAGTTCGCGAAGCAACCGCTCCGCCTGCGCGTAGTATTTCATGTCGAGGAAGATCCGCGCCTTGTAGTAAAGCGACAGCGGATTGTCGGGAACGACTTCCTTGAGCTGATCGAAGACCTGCACGGCCTCATCGAAGCGCTTTTCCTGCGCGTACAGAGCGCCGAGCAGCAGGTACGCATCCTCTTCGGCGGGGTTCATCGCGATGACCCGCCTGTAGGCGTCGACGGCCTGGGGAATCTGCCCCTTTCCCGCGTAGAGCTGCCCCAGAAGCATGTACGAGAGAGCATAATCGGGATTATGCTGTATGGACTCTTCCGTCAGCTTCAGCGCGGGATCGATTTTTCCCTGCCGCAGATAGAGAGCCGCCAGTTCCGAGAGCAGTACCGCGGAGTGGGGATCGAATTTCAGGGCGCCGGTATAAGCCTCTATTGCCTTGTCGTATTGTTTCTCGCTAACATAGCGCTGCGCGCGGAGATAATCGTAATAGGCCTCCGCCCGGATATTGACCGGTTTAGGCGCAGTTGGGGAGGTTCCGGACAGGTCCGGCCGGAAAAGTGATTGCGTACAGCCCGAGACTATTAGAAGAAGGCATAACAGGAAGTATCTGACCATTTTCGATAGTAAATCCTCATGTTAATACGGGCGATCCCTTGATCGAAGCAGCTGGTATAGCTTTTGAGACTTAACATTATTTCCCGTTTTTAGTCAATCAATTCCCCGATCCTAAAGGAAAAGGGTATAATTGCCGACAGGCCGGAACCATTACTGGCGGCCTTCGAGAATCCACCCCCCCATACACAGCAGGTTGCAGGATAGAGCATATGCCGGACAATGAATTCCCGAAATTGCGCAACGGACTCGAAGCGCTTCCTGTCGAACATGACGGGAAAAAAATGTTTCTGCTGCGCGACCGCATCGGATACGCCACGGACCAGCTGGTGTTTTCACCACCCGTCATCTGCCTGCTTTCCAGAATGGACGGAGGCGCTTCACTGCGGGATCTCCAGGCCGCCTTCATGCAGGAAACGGGGCAAATGGTCTACATGGAGGAGTTGCAGAACCTGATCCAGGCCCTCGATCAGCACTACTTTCTCGACAACTCCCGGTTCAGAAACCTTGCCGCCCGGGAGATCTCCGGATTCCTCGACAACCCGGTTCGGAAGGCGCGTCACGCGGGGGCCAGCTATCCCGACAATCCACAGGAGCTTCGCGAGCTTCTCGGGAGTTTTTTCCTGCGGGAAAACGGCGGACCGGGATGCCCGGACAGCCAAGCGCCGAAGAACGGCAGAGTCCTCGGACTCGTCGCCCCCCACATCGATCTCAGGGCGGGCGGCCCCTGTTTTGCCCATGCCTACAAGGCAGCGGCCGAAGCCACCTATCCCGATACCTGGATCGTGCTGGGCACCGGCCACGATCACCTGGACAACTACTTCGCCATTACCGTCAAAGACTTTGAGACGCCGCTGGGGATCATACGCTGCGATCAGAACATCTGTGAAGAATTGATCCGTTCCACTCCATTTGACATTCGTGCCAGCGAATATAATCACCGGGTCGAGCACACGATAGAATTCCAGGCCGTATTTCTCTCCATGGTGCAGCCGGGGGCGAAGATCGTGCCGCTATTATGCTCCTTCGGCCCGGAGGACTGGGATTCGACCAGGCTTGCCGTCGACGCCTTCGCCCGGACACTTTCGGATATTGTCTTCGATAAAGGGCGTTCGGTCGGGATCATTGCAAGCGTCGATCTCGCCCACGTCGGCCCCAGGTACGGGGACCGGCCGGTCGCGCGCCGGGGAATCGTGGAGGAGCACCTTGCCTCGGATGCAGCCCTTTTGAGCATGCTCGAAGACTGCCGCGCCGACGATTTCATGGCCGCGATCAACCGGGACGGGAACAGCAGGAAAATTTGCGGCGTCGCCCCGCTCTATACGCTCGCAAGGGCCCTGGACGGCATGAGCCGGGGGACCACGCTGTGCCACGCGCACGCCCCGGTCGACGAGAACGGCTCGTTTGTCACCTTCGCGAGCATGGCATTCTTCGAACGAGAGAAAAGCCTCTAGAGGAACTCCAGTATCAAGATGGATTCAAAGAAAACCGTCCGCGCCGTCGCGGTCGAAACCCTCGGCTGCAAGGTGAATCAGTACGAAACGTCCTACTTTCTCCAGGTCCTGCGCTCGAAAGGATACGAATGCGTTTCCTTTCGCGACCGCGCCGACGTCTATATCGTTCACAGCTGCGCCGTAACAGCGAAAGCCGGATACCAGACGCGGCAGCTTCTGAGGCGCGCATTCCGCCTGAATCCCGACGCCCTCATCGTGGTCGCCGGGTGCTATGCCCAGATGGACGCCAGCCGGATCGCGCGGGAAAGACTCGCGACCCATATTCTCGGGAATCCCGGAAAATTCGACCTGCTCCACTGGCTCGACCGTCCGGGGACTCTCGACAGCCCCTGCATAGCCACCGAGGGCGCAACCCGCCCCCACCCGGAGTTCGAGCTTCTTCCCGTATCCCGCATGCACACGGGCCGCACCCGCGCGACACTCAAGATTCAGGACGGGTGCAACGATTTCTGTTCCTATTGCGTGGTCCCGTACGTGCGCGGCAGGTGCAGGAGCCTTGCCGCGGAGGAAGTCCTCTCGCAGGTGGAGGGGCTTGCCGGGGCGGGCTACCGCGAGATCGTCCTGACAGGTATCCACCTGGGGCAGTGGGGCAGGGACCTCGAAAGGGAACCGGACCTGTGCGGTCTTCTCAAGATGATGGACTCAAGAATCCACCCTCCCCGCCTGAGGCTGAGTTCGCTTGAGCCCGTCGAAATCCGGCCCGACCTCCTCGACGCCATCCAGTCCCGCCCCTGGATCTGCAGGCATTTCCACATTCCGCTGCAAAGCGGCGATGCCGAGATACTCCGGCGCATGCGCCGGCCCTACGACCCGGACCGCTATGCCGAACTCATCTTCCGCATCCATGCCTCCCTGCCCGACGCGGCGATCGGAGCGGACGTGATGGCCGGGTTCCCCGGCGAGACCCCGGAGCAGTTCGATAACACCTGCCGCCTGATCGAAGGGCTGCCGCTCAGCTATCTCCACGTTTTTCCGTTTTCTCCCCGGCCGGGAACCCTTGCGGCAACTTTTTCGGATCCGGTGCAAGGACATGAACTGAAGCGCCGCACCGGAATTCTTCAGGAAATCGGAAAGCGGAAAAAACGCGCCTTCCGCGAGCGGTTCATTGGCCGAAGCATGGAAGTACTTCTGGAAACCCAAATCCAGCCGTGTCTGTGGGAAGGGCTCTCGGAAAACTACATTCCCGTGAGCGTTCCCACCGCTGAAGGCAATCTCAGGGCGGATCTGCTGCACGTGAAGATCACCGGCTTCAGGGGTGAGGATCTCCTTGCGGAAGGAGTGGACGAGGCGGTGTGCCGATAGACCCCGGGGGGATTTGATTTCTCCACTATCGGCTTCGGCTATCTCCAAGCTTATTTTTTGCTTTGCAGATATGTGTTATTTATAGAACAATCTGCAATGAGACCCGATCATGGAGAAAAAAATGGCATCTGCCGCAACGGACCGGCTTATCGAAGCGTTGAAGCTCACAACCGATCGCATCAACAACTTTCTCGAAACAAACCGGCAATATTTCGGCGATACGGAGCCGTCTCCCTATGGATTCATGACTTTCTGCTCGTTTCTGGTCACGGCCAGCTACGCCCCGCCCAGGAAGTATTTTCCCAATACGGTGGTAAACCGCGAGGAGCGCGACACGGAAGAATTCAAGGGCATGGTCGTTCAGTCCATGACCCAGTCCCTCCTCAACCGCCACGCCGAGGCGATCAATCTCATGAAAAGCGAAGCCGAAAAACAGGAACACGTCCAGCGAACGAAGCAGCAGGTGGCCGGCCTGGTTGAAGAAACACATGCCGAGTATTTCGAGCTGTTCAAAAAGGACGTCGAAAGGCTTGCCGAGGACCCTACCAATGTCTACGCGGAAATGTCCGGCGCGTTCATGAGGGACGTGATGGGCAAGGAATCCGCTCCGGCAGCCGATGGTGTTTCCCCTTCCCCCGATTCCCTCTCCCTGGGATTATGCCTTTCGACGACAATCTCCGGCCTGATGGCTTTCTACGACAATCCTCCAAATGACGCGCAGTAGGGCCACAGGCTATCCCTCTCCGCCAGCCCGGCGCCTCCATCCGTCCTTTTCACCCGCTCCCCTGCCATGAGCGAGTTTATCCCCGATCGCATAATTCCGCTCCACTCAAGCCCAACCTTTCCATCGCCGGATGCGCGGGGGGCAAGGCGGATTTATATTCTGATGCAAACAACGCGCACAATGTACCAAAGGGACGCTTTTGAAAAGCGTGGGGAGCTGCGCCTCCACGCTGCTACGCCGCTCATTTTGGCGCAGTCGGGGGATCATCCCCCCGCTCTTCGGTGTCCTGGCAGGTATCAACTTGAACGCAATTCGGGTTGAAAGGAGGCCGTCATGGCTAATGCGAAATTCAACCTTCTCCTTCCTCCAAATGAACCGATCAAGAACTACGCACCCGGATCCCCGGAAAGGGAGGAACTCAAGAAGACGCTGTCCGAGATGCGCGGCAAGCGCCTTGAAATACCCCTCATTGTCGGAGGCAAGGAGATCCGCACGGGCGCGACCGCCCAGTCGGTAATGCCTCACAACCACGTCCATGTTCTGGCGGATTATCATATCGCGGGCGCCGAGGAGGTCCGGCTCGCCATCCGCGCGGCGATCGCAGCGCGCAGGCAATGGGCGGCCATGGACTGGCAGGAACGTGCGGCCGTCTTCCTCAAGGCGGCGGACCTCGTCTCCGGCCCCTACCGCGCAACCATGAACTCCACGGCGATTCTGGGGCACAGCAAGAACGTCTTCCAGGCCGAGATCGACGCAGCCGCCGAGCTGTGCGATTTTTTCCGCTTTAACGCTTACTTCGCGATGCAGATCTTCGAACACCAGCCGGCGCATTCCGCACCGGGAACCTGGAACCACCTGGAATACAGGCCACTCGAGGGATTCATCTTCGCGGTAACCCCGTTCAACTTCATCTCCATAGCCGGCAATTTGCCGGCCGCACCGGCCTCGGTGGGAAACGTCGTGGTCTGGAAGCCGGCTTCAAGCGGAGTGTATTCCGCCTACCACATTATGAGACTCTTTCAGGAGGCCGGGCTCCCCGACGGCGTCATCAACTTCGTTCCCGGACCCGGCAGCCAGGTGGGAACTCCCGCCCTGCTCTCGCCCGATCTCGCGGGAATTCATTTCACCGGCAGCACGGGCACGTTCAACTCCATGTGGCGAACCGTCGGCGAGAATGTGCAGGTCTATAGGTCCTATCCGAGAATTGTGGGCGAAACCGGCGGCAAGGATTTCGTTTTCGCCCACCGGAGCGCGGACATAAAGGCTCTCGGCACGGCGCTCATTCGCGGCGCATTCGAGTACCAGGGGCAGAAATGCTCGGCGGCCTCGCGGGCATACATCCCCAAGTCCCTCTGGGGGGACCTGAAAGACTTCATGCTCGAAGAACTCAAGACTGTCAAAATGGGAGATCCCGAGGATTTCACGAACCTGGTAAACGCGGTCATCGACCGGGCAGCCTTCGCGAGCATCACCGGCCACATCGAACACATCCGCTCCTCAAGCGAGGCGCGGATCATCGCGGGCGGGGGGTACGACGACAGCCGCGGCTACTTCATCGAGCCTACGATCGTTCTCACCACCAATCCGAAATTCCGATCGATGCAGGAGGAGATTTTCGGCCCGGTTCTGACGGTCTATGTTTACGAGGACGACAAGTACGAGGAAACGCTCCACCTTTGCGATGAAACCTCACCCTATGCGCTGACGGGAGCCGTCTTTTCGCGGGACAGGTACGCAATTTCCCTTGCGAACAACATTCTTCGGAATGCGGCGGGGAATTTCTACATCAACGACAAGCCCACCGGAGCGGTTGTCGGACAGCAACCGTTCGGGGGAGCCAGGGCCAGCGGAACGGACGACAAGGCGGGAAGCGTCATGAACATGATGCGGTGGTTGAGCCCGCGCACCATCAAGGAAACCTTCG
>JAJFVB010000187.1 GCA_021372055.1 Desulfobacteraceae bacterium
CTGAATGGTGTGCTGGGCCTTGCCTCCCTGCTTGTCAGGACCAATCTCTCCGAGGACCAGAGAGATCTGGCGGAGACCCTGTGTACATCCGGAGAAACATTGCTGCGGGTCATCAACGACGTTCTCGATTTTTCCAAAATCGAAGCAGGCAAACTGGTGCTGGACTCGATGGATTTCGATCTGAACGACTTGCTGGCCGAAACCGCGAAGGTCTTCGCCGGGCAGGCCCGTCAAAAAGGACTCGAACTCGTCTGCGTAACCATGTGCCAGGGACCGGTGCCCGTGCAGGGCGATCCGGGTCGTCTGAAGCAGATCCTCTACAATCTGCTCAGTAATGCGATCAAATTCACCGACCGGGGCAAAGTAACGCTTGAGGCCAGGATTTCTTCCGAAGAAGACGAGACAAGCGTCCTCTGGGAGTTTCAGGTTCGCGATACGGGGATCGGCATTACGCCGGAGGCCAGGCAGTACATCTTCGAATCCTTTTTTCAGGGGGATGCGACTACCGCCAAACGCTATGGAGGCACCGGGCTCGGTCTTTCGATCTGCAGGGAGTTAAGCCATCTCATGCAAGGAGACATAGCGGTATCAAGCGAACCCGGCAGAGGCAGCTGCTTCACCTTCACAGCCCGGCTCGGGAAACGGCAGGCCGTCTACGTCCCGGCCACCGTTGCGCTGCACATCGACTACGAAGTTCAATCGACGGCCGCCAAGCATTCCAGCCGCTCCGACAAGCCCATCGAATGCAAATATATTCTTCTGGCCGAGGATAACGAGATCAATCAGAAAGTTGCCAAACAGATGCTCGAAAGGCTGGGATGCCGGGTCGACATTGCCGAAAACGGTTTGGAGGTGCTGGACGCCGTTACCGCCAGATCCTACGACCTGATACTCATGGACTGCCAGATGCCCGAGCTTGACGGATATGAGACCACCCGGCAGATAAGACAAAGGGAATCATCGGCGCAGACGGGCCACATCCCCATTATCGCTCTTACCGGCTTCGCCATGCACGGGGACCGCGAAATATGTCTCCAGGCCGGAATGGACGACTACCTCAGCAAGCCTTTCAGCCTGGATGAATTGAGAGTCATGATCAAGAAATGGCCCCCGACCGACGAGGGCTGAAACGAACCGCTTCGCCGGGGCCGTCCCTCCCTCCTTCCGATGCAAATGATGGAAAAGAGCGGGGGAAATGATTTCCCCCGCGCCCCCTCGGGATTTCTGCGCTCCGCCTTCGCCCGATCAAAGAATATACCTGCTCAGATCCTCGTCCTTCACAATCTCATTTAGGATCTTCCTTACATATTCCCGATCGATATGCACCGTCTGGCCCTTCATATCGGGAGCATTGAAGGAAACGTCCGAGAGCAGCTTTTCCATGATCGTGTGGAGGCGCCTCGCCCCGATGTTTTCGGTGCGTGAATTCACCTGGTAGGCGACTTCCGCGAGTTCGTCTATCGCATCCTCTTCGAAGGTGAGCTGAACCTCTTCCGTCTCAAGAAGCGACTTATACTGAACGATAAGCGCATTCTCGGGTTCTTTCAGGATGCGTATGAAGTCTTCCTTGGAGAGCGAAGTGAGTTCCACACGGATCGGGAACCTGCCCTGAAGCTCGGGAATAAGATCGGAGGGCTTTGCGATGTGGAAGGCGCCCGACGCGATGAACAGGATATGATCCGTCTTCACCATGCCGTACTTCGTCGTGACCGTGGATCCCTCCACGATGGGAAGCAAGTCGCGCTGCACGCCCTCCCGGGACACATCGGGTCCCCTGCCCCCGGCCTCCCGGCCGGCAATCTTGTCGATTTCATCGAGGAAGATGATCCCGGAGTGCTCGGTCCGCTCGATTGCGAGCTTGATCACCTTGTCCATGTCGATCAGCCGTTGCGACTCTTCCTGAATCAGGATCTCGCGGGCCTCGGGAATCTTGACCTTGCGCCGCTTCGTGCGTCGCGGGAGCATGGAGCCGAGCATATCCCTGAGATTGTAGTCCATCTCCTCCATGCCGGCGCCGGCGAAGATTTCGATCATCGGAATGTTGCGGTCCGGAACGTCGAGTTCGACGTAGCGATCGTCCAGGGCTCCTATCCGGAGCAGCTTCCGCAGCTTTTCCCGCGTCGTATCGGCCTGGTCGGCCTCTTCCTTCGCGGCAATGAGGGCCTGCCCTTCCACGGGGAACGGGTGCTCGCGCACCTCCGGGGTCGTCCGCTTCGGGGGCAGCAGGATGTCGAGCAGCTTCTCCTCGGCAATCTCCTCGGCCCGGACCTTGACGGTTTCCATCTCCTCGTTTCGAACCATGCTGACGGCGAGTTCCGTCAGATCGCGGATCATGGACTCGACGTCGCGGCCCACATAGCCGACCTCGGTGAACTTGCTCGCCTCGATCTTCAAAAAAGGCGACTGGGCGAGCCGCGCGAGGCGACGGGCAATTTCGGTCTTGCCCACGCCCGTCGGTCCGATCATGATGATATTCTTAGGCGCGATTTCGTCCCGCAGATGCTCGGGAACCTGCTGCCTGCGCCATCTGTTGCGCAGGGCAATGGCCACCATGCGCTTCGCGTCTTTCTGACCGATGATATACTTGTCCAGTTCGAGGACTATCTCAGCGGGTGTAAGAGGTTGTTGCATCTATCAAAGCTCCTCGATAACGATTTCCCGGTTCGTATAAATACAAATGGAAGCGGCGATGTCCATGGCCTCCTCGGCTATCCGGCGCGCCGACAGGTCCGTGTGGCGACCCAGAGCGCGGGCGGCGGCGAGTGCGTAGGGAGCCCCCGACCCGATGCCTGCGAAGCCGTCGTCGGGCTCGATTACGTCGCCGGTACCGCTCAAAATGAACGAGTCCTTGCCGTCGGCCGCGATGAGCATCGCCTCAAGCCTCCGCAAAGCCCGGTCCATCCGCCAGTCCTTGGCAAGTTCGACCGCTGCCCGCTTGAGATTGCCGTTATATTGCTCCAGCTTGGCTTCCAGCCTCTCGAACAGCGTGAATGCGTCGGCGGTGGACCCTGCAAAGCCTGTCAGAATCTTATCGTGATAGAGCCTCCGGATTTTTTTGGCCTGGTGTTTTACGACGGTATCGCCCATGGTGACCTGGCCGTCTCCGGCCATGACGACCTGACCATTCCTCCGGATCGCGATTACCGTTGTGGAGCGTGTTTTCGTTTCCGCCATAAATTGAAACTCTCTTCCTAATTTTAACTTTTCTCAAAAGATCCTGGAACCTTACGGTTCCTTCCGGATAGAATTCGCACTATTCGCCGTAATCCGGCGGCACAGACCTACTTCTTCCTGCTCCGAGGATGTGCCGCGTCATAGACCTTCATGAGCTGGTCCATATGAACATGCGTGTATCTTTGCGTAGTGGACAGGCTCTGGTGCCCGAGCATCTCCTGAATGGCCCGCAGGTCCGCGCCGGCGTTGAGCAGGTGGGTGGCAAAGGTGTGGCGGAGGCCATGGGGGCTGAGGTGCTGCCAGAGCCCGCATCTTTTGAGCTCGGCCTTCAGTATCCTGTCCACGGAGCGCGCCGTGAGCCTGCCTCCTCGGGCATTCCGGAAAAGCGCCCGCGTTTCCGGCATCGCCTTGGAAAAACCCACGTCAAAAGCCGAAATATAATTCTTCAATGCCCCGAGCGCTTTATCTCCTATCGGCACAACGCGCTCTTTTCTTCCTTTTCCCATAACGCGAACGGTCCCGCCCGCAAACGATACCTCCTCGCTGTCGAGGTTGACCAGTTCGCTCACCCGGATGCCGGTTGAATAGAGAGTCTCAAAAAGAGCCCAGTTGCGCGATTTTCTCCAAGATACGCCAGGGCGGGCGGCGGCGGCCGCAAGAGCGTCCAGAAAATGAAAAACGGCGTCCACGGGCAGGAAAGCCGGCATCTTGGACTTTATCCGGGGATGCGCGACAAGCTCGGCCGGATTTCCTTCAATGAGCCCCATGCTGTTCAGATAACGGTAAAACGACCGCAGCGTCGAAAGCTTGCGCGCCCGGCTCGTCTTTTCCATGGTCTTGTGCACGGAAGCAAAAAAGCTCCGGATGGTGTCCGGAGTGATCTTCCGGACTTCCAGGCCGGAGCCGTCCGCCGCGACCCTCGCCGCATAGGCGGCGAATTGCTGCAAATCGCCCGCGTAGGCCCTCAGGGTCTCCTCGCTCAGATTGCGCTCGAACCTCAGATATTCAAGAAACCGCGCCTCGGCGAACCCCCAGGTGAGCGTCTCCATTTCCCAATCCTCAACCGATTTGAACGGCACCGGCACAAAAATGAAAGAAGATCACCCAATTAACACAAGTGGGAAAGAAATAGTAGAATATTTGAAACCGAAAGACACGATTGCACCATACAATCTATTGACATTCCACGATTTTTGGCATAGTGGTTTATCTTTTGAATTCTACATCCGGCAAGCTCTCCCATCCCCGCCGGAAGGGGATCTTGTTGTTTAGTTCATTCGGCCACTTGCGGAAGAACCTCCACCGTTCGCCGCTTCCGAGGAACTAATCCGTTCATTCCGAAATCAGTCCGTCCGGGAAAGTGCATCTCTCCCGAACGTTAATTTCAGGAGAAAGGATAAAAGATGAAAGAGGACGTCGCAAATGTTCGCACTTTTGCAATAATCTCCCACGGCGGCGCAGGAAAAACCTCTCTGGCTGAGGCGATGCTTTTCGATTCGGGGGCTACGACCAGGCTGGGCAAGGTGGACGAAAACAGCTCTGTTCTGGATTTCGAACCGGAGGAGATCAAAAGAAAGGCAACCATCAGCAGTTCCATTTTTACTTTCCCCTGGAAGAAGCAGCAGTTTACGCTGATCGACACGCCGGGCGATTTCAACTTCATCGCGGAGACCAAAACCTCGATGCAGGGCGGAGACGGCGTAATCGTAATCGCCGACGCGGTTGACGGCGTGCGCGTGCAAACCGAGAAAGTCTGGGAGTTCGCCACCGACTTCGGCCAGCCCAAGATGTTTTTTATCGGAAAGATGGACCGCGAACGGGCCGACTTCACAAAAACCGTCGGAATCATCCAGAGCAACTTCGGAAAAGCCTGCGTGCCTCTCCAGATGCCCATCGGGGCGGCTGAGACGTTCAAGGGCGTCGTCGATATCATGAGCGGCAAGGCTTTCATCTACGGCCAGGGAGACAGCGGCAAGTTCGAGGTCAAGGACATGCCCGCCGAATTCGCCGATCAGGCCGCGCAATACAAGGAAGCGATCGTCGAGCACGTCGCCGAGTCGAGCGACGAACTCCTTGAAAAATATCTCGAATCGGGCGAACTCTCGCCGGAAGAAATCAAGGGCGCGCTCCGCGCCTCCGTCATCTCCGGAAAGCTCATTCCGATAGCTTGCGGTTCGGGCACGGCCAACGTCGGGATTCAGCCCTTCCTCGATCTCATTTCCGAATGCATGCCGTCGCCCCTGGACCGTGGCGCGATCACCTGCCGCACCGTGAAGGGTGACGCCGAAGCGGCGCGGGAACCCGACACGGCCGCACCTTTCAGCTCGCTCGTCATCAAGACCGTAAGCGACCCCTACGCGGGCAGGCTCTCGGTGCTCCGCATATTCTCCGGAACCCTCGCGCCGGACTCAACCGTCCTCAATGCGAACAAAGGCGCAAAGGAGCGCTTCGGGCAACTCCTGCGCCTCAAGGGCAAGAGCCAGGAGCCCATACAGAGCGCGGGTCCCGGCGACATCGTCGCCGTAGCTAAGCTCAAGGAGACCGTGACTCAGGACACGCTATGCGCCGAGAAAGACCCCATCGTGTTTCCCTCGATCCAACTCCTTCCGGCGATCTA
>JAJFVB010000198.1 GCA_021372055.1 Desulfobacteraceae bacterium
TACTCCGAAGTCCACTATCGCCTGCCACACTGCGAAGAAGAGCACCACGCTCGCCACCGGCAATATTCTAAGAAGCAGCGGTGTTTCGACCTTAACACTTTCGTAAGCCATGCCTGTTCCCCACTTCTTACAGAGTTTTCCCGGTCGGACGGGGACCGGGATCGACCCGGCCCCCTGAACGGGCTTCTTGGACTACATTCCTGTCGACGTCTTGTTACTTCGCGAGCATCTTGATGTATTTGTCGTTGATGAAGTTAAGCTTGCCGTCCTTCAGAACCTTGTCGGCATCTTCCTTCTTGAGCCTGCCCTGTTCGGTGAAAAAGCTCAGCACGTCCTTCTCCCATTTTTCGGGAACGCCGTCGCTAAACATCTTGAGCTGTTCCTGGAGGGTGAAAACCGGGTGCATGATGATGTCCTGCTTGCACATTTCGGCATTCATATCCAGACCGCACCAATCCTTCATGAACTTCATATAGTGGGGAACCACCTGATCAACCGGGGTGGTCTTCAGGTAATCAATGCCGCGGAAGAAGATCTTGAGGAACTTTGCCACGGTTTCGGGGTTCTTTTCGCAGAATTCCTTGTCACCGAGAAGAACGATCGGAAGACCTGCCCCGCTGCTCCTGACATCGCCAACGATCTTCCAGCCCTTCTTGAGGCCGGAATACATATGGGGCGCCCACAGAACAACCACGTCGCCGATACCGGATTCGAAAGCCGCCACTGCCTGAGCCTGGTCCATATTCTTGATGACTACGTCGCTGTCCTTCAGCCCGAAAACCTTGAGCCAGTTGCTGAGCGCAAAGTGAGCCGAAGAAACCGTCGTGACCAGGATGGTCTTGCCCTTGATCAGATCGGGGGTGCCGTAGACTTCAGGGCACTTGGGATTGAAGCCCTTGGTCTTGAGAATCGGGCTGTCCGGGCGGACCATAGCGACGTTCGTGATGGATTCGTCATTGCCGATACCGATCAACTGTGCGCCGTAACGTGCAGCGCCCATGACCATCGGAGTACCGCCGGTTGCGCCGAGCACCCACGTTTTGGCGGGGAGCGCTTCCAGCTGGGCCATTCCGGATTCGAAGTACAGCAACTTGAGATCCAGGCCTTCTTCCTTATCCCAGCCTTTTTCCTTCGCATACCATGCGATAAAGGTCTCGTGTTCCGGCATCCAGCAGGTTCCGAGCTGCATAATTTTGTCCGCCGCCAAGGCCGGACCGAAACCGGACACGACCAGCAGAGCTCCCAATACCAATACCCCAACCAGCACCAGTCTTTTCATCATCAATTCCTTCTCTTTAATGTCCCCTTGCAAACGAACCAATCTGCACAACTTCTTCCAAATAGATTTTCCGGCGATTCGCCGACGCGCCACCTCCTCTCAGGGTAAGTTCCCCCCGTGGCGACTTTCACCGCTACCACCACCGGATCAGCTCGGTCACCTGCTTCCTGATTTCGACAAACTTCGGATCTATCAGACTTCTGGGGCGGGGCAGATCGACTATCACCTCCGCCTTTATATTGGTGGGCTTATTGCTGAGTATGAGAATCCGCTCGGCAACATAAACCGCTTCCTCGATATTGTGCGTGACGAACACCACGGTCGAGCGCAGGGCCTGCCAAAGGCGGACGAGTTCGTCTTCGAGGTAGTACCGGAGCTTGACGTCCAACTGGCCGTAAGGCTCGTCCATGAGGAGGAGGTCCGGGTCGACAGCAAAGGCGCGCGCGACCGCAATGCGCTGCTCCATGCTGGCCGAGACCTGGTTCGGATAGAGATTTGCCGTATCGGAAAGCCCGACGAGATCGAGAATGTACTTGAGCCTCTCTTCGAGCTTGTCCTTGGGAAATTTCTTCGTCTCCATGCCGTAGGCCACGTTTTCCCGTACCGTCCTCCAGGGCATGCACGTGGGTTCCTGAAAGACGAAGGAGACGTTGTGCTTCTTCGGATCCGCCTCCTCGCCGTCTATCAGGATGTTCCCCTTCGTCGTCGGCAGGAGCTTCGAAAGGCAATTGAGAAAAGTAGTCTTGCCGCACCCGGTAGGGCCGACAATGCTCAGAAATTCGCCGGCCTTGACGTTGAAGGAAATATCGTTCAGGACCGTCAAGTCGCCGAAACACCTGGTAAGGTTCTTAACTTGAATTTTATTGTTGCCCGCGCCCCGACCGTTTTCCTTCCCGGCCAATTCCTGCGCCGCATTCTCTTCCCTGCCGTTATCCTGCCTGTTGCTCATATACCGACCCACCGTTTTGCGAACCGATCCGCAATGATAAAGGTTGAACAGACTATTGCGCCACGCAGCTCCGGACAGCTCCCGTCTTCGGGCATCTTTCCACGCGATCGGGCTCGGATTTGCCCTCCGGCGCCTCGAAGCGTATGGTCGCGACCTTCGCCTGGGTGAAGAAATCGATTCCACCCTTGCCCTGAACCTTGTCGGTGCCCAGCAGCGAGTCCTTGATGCCGCCGAAGGGAAGGTACGGGTGAGGAGCGCAGACGCCGACGTTTACGCCCACCATGCCGACGTTGGCTTCCTGGATGAACTTTTCCGTGTAGAAGAGGTTCTGGGTGAAAATGCATGCGCCGTTTCCGAACTCCTGCTTCCGGATCAGGTCCAGAGCATGGTAGATGTCGTTTACGCGCACGATCGCCACCACCGGTCCGAAGATTTCCTCCTTGACGATGGTCATCGACGGTTCGACGTCGACGAACACGGTCGGACCCACGAAATATCCGTTCTTGTTCTTCTCGGGCATCTTCGGATTACGCCCGTCCATGATCAGGCGCGCGCCTTCCTTGACTCCGATTTCGATGTAGCGCTCGATCTTTTCCTTGGCATCCTTCGAGATGACCGGACCCATGTAGACATCGGGATCCATCGCGTCGCCGACTTTCAAGCCCTTGGACGCCGCAAGGATTCGCTCGACGACCCGATCGTAGACTTCGGGCACGACTGCAACGATCGACCCTGCAAGGCAGCGCTGGCCGGCCGAGCCGTAGCAGGAATGAAGGTAGTTTTCGATGAAGACGTCCATCTGTGCGTCTTCCATGACCACCAGGTAATTCTTGGCTCCCGCGAGGAGCATCGTCCTCTTTCCGGCTTCGCCGCACTTGGCCGCGATCTTTTTCGCCGTCGGCGTGGAACCCACGAGACAAACGCCGCTGACATCCGGACTGCCGTACCAGCTCTCCGGCACGTTCCTGTGGCCGTGAACGATATTCACCACGCCCGGAGGCAAGCCGATTTCCGTGAAAATATCGCCCATCTTCTGCATGAAAAGAGGAGACTGCGTCGAGGGCTTCAGGATGAAGGTGTTGCCGACGCCGATCGCAAAAGGCACGAACCACCCGAACACCAGGCCGGGAAAGTTGAAGGGAGCGATGCCGCAAAAAACGCCGAGCGGCTGCCGGATCACCCTGCCGCAGATGTTGCCCGAGATTCCCTCGAGGGTGTCGCCCTGGATGAGGGTGGGAATGCTGCACGCGGTCTCGATTATCTGCATGACCCTCATGACTTCGCCGCGGGCTTCGCTGATGTGTTTGGCCTGATCGACGGCTATTGCGAAGGCAAGTTCTTCGAGGTTCTTTCCCATTGCGGCGCGCAGGGCGAACAGGTATCCCACCCTCTTGCCGATGGGTACGTGGCGCCAGGTTGCATAAGCTCTGTTGGCCGATTCAACCGCAGCCAGCGCCGTCTCGCGCGACGAGATGGGCACCTCGCCTATGACTTCGCCGGTTGAAGGATTGTAGAGGGGTTCGTACTTTGCGTTTGCTTCCTCGACCCACTTGCCGTCGATGTAGTTCTTGATCCGGACAAAATCCATTCTGATGCTCCTCATTGAGTAACGACCGCTTCCACTTCGGGTGCCCGCCTCTCGGACCGTTCATGGCGGACACCCGCATATCATTTGTAACCGCAATTCCTAGACGGCGTACTTGTCCGCTACTTCCAGGGCCTTATCCATGATGCCGATGCCCTCGTCGATCTCGTCCTTCGTGACGATGAAGGGAGGCGCGAGGTTGATCGTGTTGCCCGGGTTTGCGGCCATCGCCATCATGCCCAGTTCGCCGAGACGCTTCGCCACTTCCAGTTTGGGATTCAGGCCGGGACGGATCTTGGCGGCCACGGGCATAATGGGCTCGCGGGTCTTCTTGTTCTTTACGAGTTCGATTCCGACGAACAGGCCCAAGCCGCGCACGTCGCCCACGCACGGGTGCTTGTCTTTAAGTTCGGTGGCCTTTTCGAGCAGGTACTTGCCCATCTTGGCCGAATTCTCTATGAGGTTGTCCTCCTCGTAGATCTGAAGCACCCGGACCGCCGCCGCGCAGCAAAGCGCGTGTCCGGCGTAGGTTGCGCCATGCGAGAAGAACTGTTCCTTGAATTTGTCTCCTATATGCTTGCGCGCAATGGTGACACCCAGGGGCAGGTACCCGCAGGTGGTGCCCTTGGCCATGGTCATGATGTCGGGCACGACATTCCAGTGATCAATGGCGAACCACTTCCCCGTGCGCCCGAAGCCGCTCATGACCTCGTCGGCGATCATCAGGGCGCCGTATTTGTCGCACACGGCCCGCAGCATCGGGAAGTATTCGGGAGGCGGGATCAGGATGCCGTTTGCACCGGTAATGGGCTCGAAGATGATACCGGCGATCTTGTCCGCGCCGCCTTCGAGTTCCATGACCTCATCGACGTACTTCACGCACCGCATTTCGCAGTCCGGGTACTTCTGGCCGAACATGCACCGGTAGCAGTAGGGCTGCGGCACCGAGAGCCAGTCCGTCCCGCCCTCCACCTGCGCCCAGTTGCGCGCATCACCCCTGGAAAGCGTCATGGGAACGGCCGTTGCTCCGTGGTAGCTCCGGTAGCGGCCGACGATTTTCCGTTTTCCGGTATACTGATGGGCTATCTTTATGGCGGCCTCGTTGGCTTCGGTGCCGCCGAGCGTTATGAAGCAGCGGGAAAGGTCCCCGGGGGTTACTTCGGCAAGCATCTTCGCCAGGGTGGCGCGGGGCTTGGTGGAGAAATTTGGCGCAAAACCGCAGAGGGTCTTCGCCTGCGCAACAATGGCGTCGACCACCCTCTGATCCTGGTGCCCGATGTTGTGGCTGGCGAAGCAGGAGCTGAAATCGAGCCGCTCTCTTCCGTCTTCGGTCACAAACCGGATGCCCTTTGCGCTCACAACGCGAAGGGGCGCCTGCGAGGGCTGGTAAGACCACGAGTGGAAAATGTTTTCGACCTCGTAGCGATCGAGGTCCTCTTTGGATGTTGGAATACTCTTAAGGTCCGTCATGTAAAGCTCCTTGTTTTTCACCCATCACCCGGAGTGATCGCGGGATTGCCGTTAAAAGAACCGATGCGGCGGTCCAGAACCGGTTTAACGGTTTCCGCGACTCCATTACCGCCTGGTGTCCGTCAATCGAGACTCCAGAGTCGATAAAGCGGCACGCGGAAAAAGTACCGGGCACTGAACGAGAAATCCGCCGGATGAAGGTTCTCATCACGGCGGATTTCGGAAGTTGGAAAGCAAAAGACTGAAGGCAAAGGTGAATCCAACCCGGAAAGGAACGCGACATCAAAGCGACGCGAGACGGATGTGGCGCACCAATCGCGTGGCTGGGACAACAGGAGGAGAAACGAGCCGAGGAGATGTCCACTTTCAATGTTGCGTCCCTTTTTTGAGGTCGGCTAACTGATATATCAGCTGACAGCTGATGTCAATAATTTTTTTATCTCACTATTGCAAGCACTTATGAATTGCCAATCTGAAATATCTATATAATGACATTTCTTTTGGACCCATAACCGCGCGAATTCGGGAATAAATCGCCGTAAAGAGGCTCTTGCGAGGGATAAAAAAAAATTCCGATGCGCTTCAGATTATTCGGGGAAGTTCCGGCGTGAAGCTCTCATACCGGATTGCGGGGGAAGAATCCCCCGGCAGCGCAAAAATGAGCCGCGTAGCGGCGTGGGGACGCAGCTCCCCACGCTTTTCAAAAGCCATCCTTTGGCGCATTCCTGAACGCAGGATTTCCGGTTTTTCAGGTCTATAGCGAGGTGTGTCGGGCGGACTGCGCCCGGGCGGAAGTTTAGGGCTTGTCCGTAAATAAAACCGTTGCGCTCGCATCCGGCTTTTTGCCTGCTTCGACCGCTCCTCAATCGCAAAACCCTCGACGTAGCCCAACTACGCCTGCGGTTTTGCTCAATCGTTGCTGCCAAATCAGACTCAAAATCCGGCGCGAATCCCTAAAGCCCTTAGCCTTTGGCTTTTTTCTTGGCGGCATGCGCCTGCGGCGCGGGTTTTTTCCCGGAAGCTTTCTTCTGGGACGCCGTTTTCGTTTCGACTTTTTCGGCCTTTGCCTTTGCCGGCTTCGAGGCAGTCACTTTGGGACTCCGGTCGCTCTTTGCGGCAACTTTTACGGTCTTCTGAGAAGCGGCCTTGCCCTTCACAACTTTGGGCTCCGGAGCATTCTTGGGCGCTACGGCCTTGCCTGCCGCAACCGCTTTCCCGCTCGAGACGACGGTTGTTTTTTTGACAACCTGCCGCGTCTTCACAACGGGACACGATTGAGCCTCATCGCCCCTCTTTCCGGCGCCGGCAACACGGCTCCGGGTTTTTTTGGCACTCACGGAGACCGTCTGACCGGCCTTGACCGGTTCAGGACTCACGGAGCAGATCGCGGAATACGGCGCGCCTGCTTCACGAAAGCCCGCTTCAAGCAGCCTTTCCGCCTCGTTGCAGCGCACCCACGCCGACCGCGCTCCCAGGACCACCGCGAGCACACGGATTCCGTTTCGCTTGCCGGTCGCCGAAATGTTGTAGCCCGATGCGCAGACAAATCCCGTCTTGAGCCCGTCCACACCGGCGCATTTCCCGAGGAGCCGGTTGGCATTATGATGAGAGCTCTTCCCGTATGTGTAGGCCGTCATGGAATGGATGCTGAGCGATTCCGGAAAGCGGCGCAAATATGCCATCGAGAGCCTGGCGATATCGTGGGCGGTGGTTACCTGACCCGAGGCGGGAAGACCGTTGGGGGTCATAAACCGGGAATTCGTCATGCCGAGTTCGCGCGCCTTGGCGTTCATTCTGGTCACGAACCGCTCGACGCTGCCGCTGATGTGTTCGGCCGCGGCAACGCAGGCATCGTTGCCCGACACAACGGCCATGCCCTTGATCAGTTCTTCGAGGGAAACCCGGGTCCCGGCCCTGAGCCCCATGCGGGACCCGCCGGTGGAAGCGGCCCGGCGACTCACTTCGACCTTGTCGGACAGATGCACGTGGCCTTCCTTGATGGCCTCAAAGACGAGATAGAGCGTCAGGATCTTGGTAATCGAGGCGGGAGCTATCTGCATGTCGGGATTTTGTTCGAAAAGAATCCTGCCGTGTTCCATATCGACCAGGACAGCCGCTTTGGCGTTGATGCGCTGAGACACTGCGGCATGCGCCAACTGAGGCAGCATGGAAACTATAAAAGAAAGAAGGACGCACACAAGTAGCTGTTTGCGCTTCATAAAACAGTCTCCTTTCGGCTGTCCCGCTCTCTCGGGCGTGACATTGAAAACGCGAAGAACCATGCCTGGACTCAGTCTCCGGCATGGTTTCCCCTTGTAAAATCGGGATTACGTGTATCTATGGAGATGTAGCAGATATTTGTCAACCGAAATTATTCAGTTTTGCTTGTAAAAGAGGCAACAGGTGCTGGATTGCGATGTTGGCAAGTATTCTTTGCAATGATAGGTGATCTTTTGATATAACCAACGCCAGCCTCTCATTTATGTAAATTCCAAGCAGAAGGGAATGGCGAAGATGTTCGGCCGCATAATGGATTTTCTGTCCAGAGACATGGCAATGGACCTTGGCACCGCCAACTCACTCATTTACGTCAAAGGCAAGGGCATTGTACTCGACGAGCCTTCGATGGTTGCAGTGGATAAGGAAACGGGCAAGGTGCTTGCGGTGGGACGCGAAGCGAAGAGTCTGGCCGGCCGTCACAGCAGGGGAACCAATATCCTGAGGCCCTTGCGCGACGGTGTGATCCACGACTTCGAAACCGCATCCTTCATGATCCGCCACTTCCTCGGCAAAGTCTTCAGGCGGCTTCCCCTGTCCAGGCCGAAGCTTGTCATGGCCGTTCCCGCCGGCATCACTTCCGTGGAAAAAAGGGCCGTCGTGGAAGCTTCCGAGATGGCCGGCTCCGGCAAAGTCTATCTGATCGAGGAGCCGATGGCCGCGGCAATCGGTACCGGACTGCCCATCGACGAGGCTCCGGGACAGATGGTTGTCGATATCGGCGGAGGCACGACCGAAGTCGCTATCATCTCGAAATTCGCAATCTCGTGCAGCGAATCGCTTCGCATTGCCGGTGACGAGGCAAACGAGGCCATCTGCCATTTCATTCGCAAGCACCACCGCATGGCCGTAAGCGAGATGATGGCCGAAGTCATAAAGATGAAGATAGGCTCGGCCGTTCCCCTGAAGAAAAGTCTCGAGATCAAGCTGCGGGGCAAGGACCTTGCCACGGGCATGCCCAAGATTGTCAGCCTGACCGATGCCGACATCCGGGGCGCCATCAAGGAGCCCACCCAGGCGATTATCGAAGCCATCCGGCGCGTTCTCGAAAAAGCCTCGCCCGATCTGGCTTCCGATGTCGCGGAAAACGGCATCTGGCTTGCCGGCGGAGGTTCGCTGCTGAAGGGCCTGCGTCTTATGGTCCACCAGGCACTGGGTCTTGAGGTAAGAAAAGCCGAGGACCCGCTGCGATCGGTCATCCGCGGAGCAGGCGCCGTGACGGAACATTTCGATTATTATCGCGACGTGTTTCTCAACTGATACGCCCGAAACGGCTTTCAGACTTCTTTCCCCCGGTTCCCATCGCTTCGGCCGCTCTTTGCAGCGGCAACGTTTCCGGGAAAAGTGTCACGGACCGGCCAAGGTCTACGCCGGGTTTTGTCCCGCATGCGCCTTTACGCGGGGTCGCTTTTCGACTGCTGGAACGGGAAAATCGCCCCTATTTCCATTCCCGTGTTCTTTTCGATGTTCTTCACCACATCATGGAGGTGTTCCAGGACCTTTCGTTCGGCGCCGTCGGCGTCCCGCGCGCTGATCGACTTGAGAATATCGCGGTGGAAGGCGAACGCATTCTGCGTCGCTCTGGGAAGGAGCGAAACCTCCCTGATGAACTTGCCCAGCAGATCGGTCAGGGCGCCGTGGAATTGCATCAGGACCTTGTTTCCGCTGGTTTTGCCAAGGCAAAGGTGAAACTCAACATCCAGGGCGATGAAGTTGTCCACGCTCCCCTTCCTGAGCGCCTCTTTCTGCTTTTTGACATTGACCTCGAGTTCTCCGAGCGTATCCGGGGTCGCCCTCAGAACTGCGAGACGGACCATAGCCACCTCGACGATGACGCGAGCTTCCATGAAGTCCCTAACGGTTCCCGGCTGCAACAGCAGGTGATCCGATAAAGAGGCCATATAGGCCGAGGGGCTGGATATGTTTATGAGCGTGCCGATGCCCTGCCTGGCCGTGAGCAGTCCCATTACCGTGAGCTTGTTGATGGCTTCGCGAACCGTGTTCCGGCTTACTCCGAACTGGCGGGCAAGTTCGTCCTGCGGCGGCAGTTTGTCCCCATGCTTCAACTGGCCCGACATGATCAAGTCGTGCAACGCTTTGAATGCTTCGTCCGCCGCGCTCATTCGCCTGATGCTGCTAACCTGCATAGCTCCCCCCGAAGTTGTTCCTGAGACCGCTTACACAACAGTGCAACCGCACACGATAAAACCATAATCCCCCAGAAAACTCGTGTCGCACAAGGGGGGGATGATCCTCTCATCCGACATACTATTTATCAGGAAATGGAACCAAGGTCACGAGGTTATCCTGAAAACCGGAATAATGATGTCGTTCGAATCTTGCGATGTTACAATGCGAAAATCGCAAAAATACGACCGAAAGAACTGCAAATTTTGGCCGCCCGCGCTCGACGGGCACGGGATTTCTGGATTTTTGCCCGTGGAAATAGTACTGTCTGATCACTCAGAGTGGGATTCCATCACGCATTCCGCAGAGGTTCCGGCGGTTGCCGCTCGCTTGGCCCTGCTTGCTGTTCTACGCGGACGGAATCATCCGCAAACTGGCTCGAAGATCCGATCCGGGACGCGCGAGACACGGCACGGGGCTTGGAAAGAAAAGGAGCCATGAATTCTCGAAATATCCTTTTTGCTGCGCTTTTTTTCCTGTTTTCGGCTGCTTCCGTGTGCCGGGCGATACCGCAGCAACCCGCTGGCGCGCATCTGGTCCTTGCCGGCTCGGGGACCAACCTTGCGATCACTCGCCTTCTGGCCGCGGAATTTAGCAGGGAGAGGCCGGACATCATCCTGGAGGTGCCCGGCAGCATCGGCACGACAGGCGCCGTAAGGGCGGTTTCCGAGGGCGCCATCACGATTGCCCTCGCATCCAGAACTCTCAACGAAGCAGAGAATCGTCTCGGCTTGACGCTCCGCCCGTACGCCAAAACGGCGCTCGTGATCGCGGCCAATTCGAGCGTGACCGACGACGCGATTACCTTTCAACAGCTCGTCGAAATCTTTCGCGGCACCAGGACGCGCTGGAAGGACGGAAATGAGATCCTTGTCCTGTCCAGGGAAAAGAGCGACAGCGGTTTTCAGATACTTCGAAAGGTGATCCCCGGATTCGAACCGGTCTATCTCGAGAGCATCGAAGCCAGGAGGTGGGCCTTGAATTTCACGGACCAGGACTCAAACCGCGCCCTGTCCAAACAGAGATTTTCTCTGGGGGTTACCGATGTGGGCATGATAGAGACTGAAAAGCTCGACGTTAAGATACTGAAGTTGAATGGGATGCTTCCGACACCGGAAGATGTCGCGAGCAGCCGCTACCCTCTGGTAAGGACTCTTTATTTCGTGTTCCGCAAAGACAAGCTTCCCCCGGAGGCAGAGAGCTTTCTTACTTTTGTTTACTCGGAGCGAGGGGCGGAGATACTGAGATCATACGGATACCTTCCCGCAAACTAGGAAAGCAGTATGAAAAGGGCATCCGAGCAGCCCCCTCTTTCGACACAGCTTGCAAAGCGCCTGTTTCCTCTGACATTGATCGTCGGCATCCTTATTGCCCTCGTTATTCCAGGCGTCTACTACAGCCTCGAAGTTCGGCGAGCCGCAAACGAGGCGACAACCTACGCGAAAAGGGTCGCATCCGAGATCAGGTCCGTCGCCGCGGAATCCCCGGTACTCTGGAAATATCAAGCCACCCGGTATGCGCAGATCATTCACTCCCTTGTAACCCACGGCGAGATAAACACCATATCCGTGCTGGATGAAAAGGGAGAGCGCCTTACCCAGTATGATCACGCAACGGCCGGGGCCGGCCCCCGGAGTATCCTCAGCATTCCTGGAACGCGGGCTCCCATTGTGTTAAACCATGTCGTTGTCGGGCATGTCGAAGTAACGATTCTGGTCGACAAGATCCTGCTGCGCACCGTTATCTGCTTTCTGTTCTGCGTGATTACCGGAGCAAGCCTCGGGACCTTGCTGTACCGCTTTCCGCTGAAGATTGTCGCCGAGCTTGAAAGCCAGATTTTCGAATACCAGGAAACGCTCGAAGCCAAAGTGGAGCAGCGGACTCTTGCCCTGCAGGAAGTCACGAAGAAGGCAATAGAGCTCTCCGAAGAGGCTCAGGCGGCCGCCAAGACCAAGTCCCAGTTCCTTGCAAACATGAGCCACG
>JAJFVB010000200.1 GCA_021372055.1 Desulfobacteraceae bacterium
CGAGAAATACCCATCCAGCGACGCGCGCGCGTCACCCTTTTAAACGGCGCACAGACCGGTCGAAACACCAATGATCATGCACGTCGGAACGGCCTGAAACGTCAAGAGTCTCTCGCCCGAGCACCTCGAGTCGGCAGTGGCGCGCATCATTCTTGGCAATACCTACCACCTCTACCTGCGTCCCGGTGACGAGAGAATCTCGCGTCTCGGGGGGCTGCACAGGTTCATGAACTGGGGGCGGCCCATCCTCACCGACAGCGGCGGCTTCCAGGTCTTCAGCCTTGCCAGGATCAACCGCATCGAGGAAAACGGTGTTCAGTTCCAGTCGCATATCGACGGATCGCGCCATCTCATCACGCCCGAGTCGGCCGTGCGGATTCAGAAGAACCTGGGCTCGGACATCATGATGTGCTTCGACGAATGCACTCCGTATCCGGTCTCACAGGAATACGCCTCCGAATCGGTACTGCGGACGATCCGCTGGGCGGCCCGGTGCCGGGAGGAAAATCCGGGAGGCACGCAGGCTCTTTTCGGGATAGTCCAGGGGAGCGTGTTCAGGGAACTGCGCGAGATGTGCCTCGAACGGCTTGTCGAGATCGGGTTCGAAGGATTTGCGATAGGGAGCCTATCCGTTGGCGAGTCGAAGGCGGAGATGTTGGACGTCATGAGATGGCTTGCTCCGAAGCTCCCCGAGAACCGGCCGAGATATGTCATGGGGGTCGGCACTCCCGAGGATCTCGTCGAGGGCGTTCGGGCCGGTGTCGATATGTTCGACTGTGTGATGCCCACCCGCAATGCCCGGAACGGAATGCTTTTCACGTCTCGCGGGCCTCTCCAGATCAAAAACAGCGCTCATTCCGAAGACCCCCGGCCCGTCGACCCCGAATGCGGGTGTTATACCTGCCGGTCCTACTCCAGGGCGTACCTGCGCCATCTGTATATCGCGCGCGAACTCCTGTCCTACCGCCTGAACACGATTCACAATATCCACTTTTATCTGGATCTGATGCGGCAGATGCGAGAGGCGATCGGAAAAGGCAGTTTCGAGCAGTGGCGATCCGCCTACTACTCCAGGCAATCCATGCCCGAGGCGGAAGGTCCGGAGCTGGAGACGGCATCGGCTCCCGATCCCCGGTGAGTGGAGTCCCCGGCTGAGCGGGCGGGAACGGACCGATTATCTCACCGGCGCAACCGCCCTCGGGCGCACTTCATTGCCGGAATTGGGCTTGACTCGATCTATGGCCAATGGTATTTTTATTTTTTGTCGGGACGTGGCGCAGCCTGGTTAGCGCGCTTGCTTGGGGTGCAAGAGGACGGAGGTTCAAATCCTCTCGTCCCGACCATAAAATCAATAACTTAGGTCGATTTGGGCCGGTGCAGAATCGGTGCAGCGGGTTGCGTTCTGGTTAGGGCGTAACCCGCTCTCATTTCGTCAAGATTCTTCTCAAGGTAACGGTCCAGTGCTTTGTTGGTGGAGTGGTCGGAGAGGACTTTGACGTCTTCTTTGGATTTCCCAACAGAGCGCAGGAATTGCATAGTAGAGTGCCGGGTCCCGCCGTAAAGATCCACGCCTGAAACGCCCAGCTTCTGACAAGCCTTTACCCAATAAGTATAGAATAGCCGTGGGCCGAACGGTGTTCCGGTCGTTCTCCCTTTCCCCTTGGTATCGTGGCGAAAGAACGGCAGGTTCGGAAACCCCCTTGGCATGGAGCGGATCAGTGCCACGTCTTCGGCCAGCAGCGGAACCACTTTCGGACCTTTGTGTTTTACAGCTTTATGATCCCGGACGTAGACGATCCCCAAGTCAAGATCGATATCGCTTTCAAGAATGCCGCGAAGCTCTCCGGGCCTGATAGAAACGTACGTGCATAACCATCGTACTCCGATATAAATTCGCGGGCTATGTTCGGAGAGAAGGCGTACCTCTTCAAGAATTTCTTCCTGGGTAATTTTGTCCACTGTCCTACGATAGCCAAGAGTATAAGTCAGTTCCGGAAAGTCAGGCATCTGGTCTTTTCGGAGCACTTTCCGTTTGACCAGCCACATAAAGAAAGCGTGCAGGTTCGTCTTGAGGTTGTGACGCGTCTTGTCAGATACGCTCTTCTGAGCCAGGAGGAAATCTTCGAGTTCTGCGTATCCTATTTCCTTGATGTTGGTTTGCCCGAAATAGTCAGCGGCTGTTCCCAAGTCCCATTTAATGTGACCGTACGTTCCAGCTTTGACTGTCTGCGCCTTGATCTCAAGATACTTTTGAACCTGGGTTGAAAACCCCAGTGGAGACGCTTTCTGGTAATCGCGTTCGTCGTAAGTGCCTTCGTCTTTTTTGAATCTCAAGCCAGTGAGGAACCGGGTAGCTTCCTGGTAGTTATCGAACCTGCGGAAAACCTTGGGAGGAAACTTCACAAAAATCTTCTGTGCAAACTGTTTTTTGTGGGCCGTGCAAGTAACGCCATTGCGCCCGTTGTCTTCCATCGGGCCACCGCAAATCCCGCATTTCTCCGATGTGTAAATGCCTCCAGCCATACACAAACCTCCTTCTGTCTTCCGGACAGGAGGCATTTTAGGGCACGTGTATGTCGGCAGGCAAGAATCCATTTTCGACCAGTGACTTTCTATTTCTTTTTGTTTTTATCTTTTTCCCACTTTCAAGTGGATTTTAAGTGTCTTTTAGATATCTAATTCCCACTTATGACCCTTAAATAGAGAACAATTCCCACCGGGACAATTATTCTATATAGATCAAGTTAAAGGGGACGACGCCGGTGCGGGGTAATGATGGAGTCCCGACGCTACATGTCCGCCCCGTTTCCGGTGTGCTCCGCGCTCTGTAGCCTGGCGCGTCTAGGGCGGCAAAGCCGCCAAGACGCACACCAGGCTTGCCAACCCTTCGGGCCGGTTGACCGGGCCTCACAAGGGGGCGGTTCCCGCCCCGGCCCGGTCCGCCCTTTGGCACCCGTCCCTTGTGCGCTACCGGTTCCGGCGAAGCGCCGAAACGGAACGTCCATTCCGCTCGGGCCGTGCACACGGCAACAGAAAAACCCATATGGAGTGTAAAGCAATTCATAGAATGGAAACTTTATCGGGTATGGTGTGCGTCCAAGACCACCAGAGAAAGGGAAAAACCGAATCGCCGCAATGGGCTATTTCGGCAGGGACTTGCCAGCGTCCGCAGGGGTGGCAGAACCGCCGCCCCCCCAGCCCCCCGCGCCCGCTGGCTCCCTTGGTTCCACCTTGACAAGCCCTATCTGCTTGCAAACGTGCTCGATGCCTCCTTGAGGGATCAGCAGCTGCACACACCCCGCCTCATAGCGAAGAAAGCGAACACCGGGAGCGAGGCGGTTCACCTTGTGAATACGTCCTGTGCTATCCTGGACGCTAACTTGGTCGCCCATGACTGAAGAGAGTGTAAATTTGCTCCAATCAACACCAGTACCAGAAGCAACGGAAGTAGCTTTATCAACTCGCGCTTTAGGCGTGCTGACAGAGGGAGCCTCCGGCTTCGGTAATACCTCCGTTGTCTGCTTGGGCTTTGCCACATCTTTTTTTCCATCCTTTTCCTTTGCAAAGGACTTCGGGAGTCCAAAAAAGATAGACCACATCATCAGAAGCACACCCACAACACCGAATATGCAGCCCACCATCAACAGCTTGCTTGTTTTCTTCTCAGCAGCCCCCGCCGCAAAGCTCCGGTATGCCCGGAAGACAGCTTCATTTTTCGGAAGTTTTCGGACCCGGAATTGAGTTCTTTTGACTTTGAACGTATAGATAAAGTGATCCAGAACGCTGCTTTTGTTGCCCTGAATCGTGTACTCGACCAAAGCCCGGTAGTCCCTTGCAATCATCGATTCGCCCTGACAGCAAAGCCAGATATCAATGTCCTCGTGCCGGTGCCAGGACAGGAATTTCTTGACCTCCGGATCTGACTTATCCAGCCAGTTTTGACACTCATCGATGACGATCAGCAAATTCTTGCCGAACTTTTCCTTTGCTTCATCGGAAATCTTCTTCATGTTCTCCCGCGTGAAGAAGCTCTTGAAATCATCCTCACTCGTGAGAGTTGTCCAATCCCTGATATCCTTCGAATCAAAGTATTCAGGCTTCAGACCGTCTATGTTGTGCAGAACGAAATATTTCTTCTGAACGTCACCAAGCAGGAGTTCGTAGACCATGTAATAGCTCTTGCCCGCCCCAGGCACCCCTGTATGAAGTATTATGCTCACCTTACCACCTCACAAACGGAATCTTGCGCAGACTCCATTTAAGCAGGATCATCGAGAGCATGAACGCAAAGCACTCCGGAAGCCTCAGAATGTTCACCAGCCACGCCGCAAGAGCCGACACCGTCCCAACGTCAAAGTTATTGATGACTCCCCCGGGAGCCGTAACGCCACCGAGCTTACCCTGTACCCATGTGAGAACCTCCTGAATGAGATCGACCACTAAGTTGTACAGTACAATCGCAAGACAGGCCTTCATCAACCATCCGCCTATAAAGGCTTTCCAGCCTCCAAAAAGCGATGTGATACCGCTCATCAGAAACCTTGCTATTGCTCCAAGTAGGGCACCCATTAGTCAGCACTCCTGAAAAGATATAGAGTCCACCTGATTCCGCACATTGCGAGAAACACATTTCCCACCAGTGCGAGAATTGACGCGTAATTCACGCC
>JAJFVB010000120.1 GCA_021372055.1 Desulfobacteraceae bacterium
CACTTGGTCCCCGTGGGAAACCCCGCCCCCCCACGGCCGCGCAGTCCCGCCCGTTCCACTTCCTCGATGACCTCTTCGGGACTCATGCCCGCGAGCGCGGCGCTCACTGCCGAATAGCCCCCCCGGGCGATGTAGTCGTCAATTTCGTTCGGGTCTATCTTCCCGTTATCCGCGAAAACAATCCGTGTCTGTTTGCTGTAGAAAGGAACCTCATGGTCATAGACCGTCTTTTTCCCGGTGGCGGAATCGGTATAGAGAAGCCGCTCGATGATGTTGCCTTTGACGAGCGTTTCCCGGACAACCTCGGGAACGTCTTCAACGGTGAGCCTTTCATAGAAAATCTCACGAGGCAGGATTACCGTGATCGGGCCCCGCTCGCAGAAGCCGTGGCAGCCGGTTTTTTTTACTTCGACAGTTGCCTGGAGGCCTTGTTTGCGGATCTCGTCGAGAAAAGTTTCACGTAAGTTCTCAGAACCCCACGCGCTGCAACCGGTTCCTCCGCAGACGGTGACGCACGTCTTGCCGGTGTCGCGGCTCCGGATTATCTCCGAGCGGTAGGTCCCGAGTTCTTCGATAGTCGACAGACGGTTGGTGAGCAGCACTGTTTCCCCCTTGATCGGATTCAATTCCCCAAATATCGGCGCTGGCGGCCAACGGCCGCAACCGTCAGCGCCAAAATGAGCCGCGTAGCGGCGCGGGGGTGTGGGGGCGCGGTTCCCCACGCTTTTCAAAGGCGTATCAGATGGTCTTCAGGACCGTCTCGGCTTTTTTCGGGTTCATGAGCCCGAAGTAGGTCCTGTTTATCGTCATGACCGGCGAAAGCGCGCACGCCCCAAGGCACGCGACGGTCTCGAGCGTGAAGTTGAGGTCTTCCGAAGTCTCGCCGTCACCGAGGCCGAGCACCCGGTTGGCCGTTCTGAGGACGCTCCGGCCGCCTCGCACGTGGCATGCGGTTCCACGGCAGACTCTGACGATGTTCCGGCCGCGCGGGGTCATGGAAAACTGCGCGTAGAAAGTCATCACGCCCTGAACCTGGCTCGGGAAAAGGCGAAGGGCCTCTGCGAGGGGCTTTACGAAAACGGGCGGAACGTAGCCGTACTTTGCCTGGATCGCCTGCAAGGCGGGGATGATCTCAAATTGCTTTCCTTCAAAATCCTTCAGGATATCGTCGATTTCTTCCTTTTGGATTTCAGGACATCTGCTTTCCATGATGATCTCCTGACCTCTGGAATCGCCTCGGAGCGGTTGAATGAAAACGGGAGCGCCCGCCGCGGAAAATTCGCGCCAGTCTCCGGCCGGGCGGTTCTCTCACTGTTCGCTCTTTTTAAGCCTGACGGAGCAGGAAACGACCCCCTCGCCAGCGTGGCCGAGAGCAAAGAGCGCGGATATGTCCGGTTCCGAAAACGGGCAGAAAAGAACCCCTTCGGGCAAGGCGCGGCTGATCCTTGCCGATTTGCGGACTTCGGCCATATCGTTTTGAATTATGAGGGTATCGCCTTCTTGGACGGCGAGATGCGCTGCGTCTGATACGCTTATCTCAACGTATCCGGGGGGCTGAATGGTGGAAAGCCTGGAAGACCGGGCCGAGCGGGTCCCGTGCAGATACTGGAAGAGGGTCGATCCGCGAAGAAGCGTGAACTCGCCCGTTTTTGAAGGTGCCGTCGGCGGGAGAGCGGTGCCTTCGAAAGCTTCCGGCGCGGGCTGCGGCCGCTCGCCGCTTACGGAAGGCCTGAAGACGCTTCCTCTCTTCAGTCCTTCCGCAATGCCGGCGTATTGCGGGACGATGGAGGAAATTTCGGCCAGGACTTCGTCGGGCGACCTGTAGGTTGCCGGTGAGCGCAGCCTGCAGGAGAGCATGCAGAGAATATCGAGATCCGAACGGCTCTGGTGAAGAGGTGGAATTGCCCGGCGAATGCGCTGAACTCGTCCCTCGATGTTGGTGAATGTGCCGTTTTTCTCAGCAAAACTGCAGGATGGAAGGACGGCATGAGCATATTTCGACGTCTCGGTCGGGAAAAGATCCTGCACCACGAGGAACTCGATGCGGGAGAGCGCGCTTGCGACCCGTGGGGCATCGGGAATCGCACGAACGGGATTTTCACCCATTACGTACAGGGACTTAACCGTTCCGGCTTCGGCTCCGAGGATCATCCCGGTCGCCGTGAGGCCCGGCTTTCCGGGCAGGTGAGCGCCCCAGAACGACTCGAAACGGGCCATGTTTTCAGGGTCTTCCACGGGCAGGTGTCCGGGGAACCGATCGGGCATGCATCCCATGTCCCAGGCCCCCTGGCTGTTGCTCTCCTTGTCGAGGGGGTATACCGCCGCGCCGGTGGCTCTCGCAAGCGCCGCAAGAAGCCGGGCGGAAACCGCGGCTCCCGGTTGTCCGGTAATCCCGTGACCGTAGGCCACACCCGGGGACTTGGCACTCCTCAGCATTGCCGAAATCTTTTCCGCGATTCCAGGGGAGCATCCGGTCCGGCGTTCAAAGCCGCCGGGATCGGAAATCCCGGTGGCCGGCCGGGATGAGCCGGCAAAATGCAGTATTTCGGCGATCAACAGCGAATCCGATCCGGGACGGATGGGAACCCACAAGGCGGCAAACCCGGCGAGTTCCGTCCTGCGCGGATCGAGGACGATGAGTTGAGCCCCGTTCAGCCGGACGGCCCTCTTGATGGCGTAGGAGACAATGGGATGGGACGCCGAGGGGTCTGCGCCGGCAACAAGAATCACATCGGAATTCTCGAGCCCCCGTATCGGTCCGGTCATTGTTCCCGAAGGAATCGCTTCAAGTGACGGGCCGGAATGGAGACGCCCCGCGTTGTCTATGTTGTTTGTGTGGAATACCGAACGCGCAATCTTCTGGAAAATGTAGTTCTCTTCGTTCGTGCCTTTCGACGAGCCGAAGAAGGCCATGGCATCGGGGCCGTTTGCCGCGTGGCATTTCATGAGACCGGCGGCGACGAAGTCGAGCGCTTCATCCCAATCGGCTTCCTGCAGGATGCCGTCTTTGCGGATGAGGGGTGTCTTCAGGCGTTCGGGGTGATGAATGTAGTCCGTTCCGTAACGGCCTCGTACGCAAAGAGTCTTGCCGTTAAGATCGTTTTGAGGGTCCGGGACTACCGAGATGAGCCGGTCTTCATGGGTTTCGAGCAAAATGTTGCAGCCGCAGCCGCAATAGGCGCAAACGCTGGGGGTGCGGTTGGAAACCGTCCCGAGGTGCGGTTTGTTGCGCTCGAACAGCGCCCCGGTCGGGCACAGGGAGACGCAGGTCCCGCAAAATGTGCATTCGGAGGATTCCAGCGGGCCGTCGAACGTGGTCGCGGGCTTCGCGTCGAAGCCCCTGTGCAGGTAGTCAAGCGCGCCCGTTACGACAAGTTCGTGGTCCGCCCTGATGCATTTGCTGCAGAGAATGCATTTGCTGAGATCGCGGAGGATGAACGGATTGACCTCCTGCGTTTCCGAAAAGTGCGGCATGGGGTAATATTGTACCGCGCCGATCCCGAGTTCGGCGGCAAGACTTCTCAACCGGCAGCGGTTTCCCTTTTCACAGAGCAAGCAGGATTCCGGGTGGGATGCCAGCATCAGTTCCACTATGACCTTCCGGTTCTCGATGACCGCGGAAGACTCCGTCTGAATGACCATGCCGGGAGAAATTGAGGTAACGCAGGAAGGGAGAAGCTTTCCGGATTTTTCGTCCTCGACCAGGCAGATGCGGCAGGCACCGACTGGCTTTAGCGTCGGATCGTGGCAGAGGGTAGGGATCTTTACTCCGACCTCGCGCGCCAATTCGAGGATTGTCATGCCCGGCCGACCGCTTACCGGGGTCCCATTGAGCGTTATTGCAACGGCATCCACGGGTCACTCCTGAAAGGGGAAGCATCAGCGACAGCAAACCCGCTCCCTCTGAGAGCAGCTGGTGGATAGTCGAGCGGAGGGAGGATCTGAGGTGGGTTCTTTTTTCGTATCATATCATGCGCAATGAGTCAACACGCATGGGCGCGGCGCAAGGCGGCGGATATTCTGCGCGCCGATTCCGCCTCATTGCTTGACAGGCAGTTCGCGAGATGGGAAATAGTGGAGTGCTCAACGTCGCGTATCGTGCACTCGCCTTCACCTCTTTATAACCAGAAGAAAGAACCATGATGGAAGCTGTGCGATTTATCGGAGCGGGGCCGGGGGACCCCGAGCTCATTACGGTCAAGGGCATGCGCTACCTGCAGGAGGCCGACCGGGTCGTCTACACGGGCTCGCTCGTCCCCGTGACGCTGCTTCAATACTGCAAGCAGGGAGCAAAGACCTTCGACAGCGCTCCTCTTACCCTTGCCGAGACGCATGCCCTTCTCAAAGCGGGCTACGAAGCCGGAGAGCTTGTCGTAAGGCTCCACACGGGGGATCCAAGCCTTTACGGCGCGATACAGGAACAGATTGCGCTTCTGGACCGCGACAACATTCCCCATGAGGTGATTCCAGGTGTCTCGGCCGCTTTCGCCGCAGCCGCGGCCATGAATCGGGAACTGACCCTGCCGGAGGTGTCCCAGACGGTGATACTGACGCGGTTGGGCGGAAAGACTCCGGTTCCCGCGAAAGAAAAGCTCGCAACGCTCGCCTCCCACCGCGCCACGATGGTCATCTATCTCAGCGTGCAGCGTATCGAGAAGGTCGTTGCCGAACTCGAGGAGTACTATCCGATCGATACCCCGGCAATCGTCGCCTACAGGGTCGGCTGGCCGGATCAGAAGCTCGTTTACGGAACGCTCGAAAGTATTGCCGACAGGGTGAGGGCCGCGGGAATCGAACGCCAGGCGATCATCATGGTCGGCGAGGTCTTCAGGCTAAACGGCCCCAAGAGCCAGGAGGCGATTCGGTCAAAGCTCTATGATGAAACCTTCAGCCACATGTACCGGGAAGGCGAATCGCCTGAATAGCCGGAAGGGCACCGCCCTGTTCGCCCTTACCGGAAAAGGCGCCGAACTTGCCTCGAAGCTGGCGGGGTTGCTTCCGGGGTGCAGTTGTTACTGCAACGAAAGATACACCCTGCCGGGCATGATCCCCTTTTCCAGGATCTCGGATGTGTTTGCGTCAGCCTGGGCCCGGCACGAAGCAATCGTTTGCATCATGGGGTGCGGCATAGCGGTGCGGATGGTTGCCCCGCTGCTTTCCGACAAAATGACCGATCCGGCGGTAGTCGTGCTGGATCAGGACGGACGTTTTGCGGTGAGTCTTCTATCGGGCCATGTCGGAGGGGCAAACGCGCTCGCGGCCAAACTGGCTGAAATTACCGGCGGGCAGGCCGTCATCACGACCGCATCGGACATCCAGGAAAAGCCTGCCGTCGACTTGCTTGCACAAAAAGCGGGACTGAGAATCGAAAACCGCGACATGCTCCCGGGGATCGCGGCAGCCGTCCTGGACGACCTCGATCCGTGGCTCTTCGATCCCGAAGGGATTCTGCAAAAACACCTTCCGGAGCCTCATCCCTTTCGGCTGCTGCCGCGGGATAATGAGGCCGATCAAGACGTTTTGAACGATCTTCGATCCGGCCCCGGCATCTGGGTGTCCGATCTGCTTGCGCCCGAGGGCGTCGGCGCACTGTTCCTGCGTCCGGCATCCCTGGTGGTGGGCATAGGCTGCAACCGGGGAACGACGTCCGAGGAGATCGTTCTCTTCGTTGAGGCTACCCTGCGGGAACAGGGACTTTCGCCGCTCGCGATACGGAATTTCGCCAGCCTGGACCTGAAGGCCGATGAGGCCGGATTGCTCGAAGCCGCGAGCCGTTTCGAAAGGCCGATTCATTTCTGCACACGGGAAGATATCGCCGGCGTCACGGTTCCGACCCCCTCGGAGACCGTTGCCCGGCACGTAGGAGTTGAAAGCGTATGCGAAGCAAGTGCGCTGTGGAGCGCAAAGAGCGGGAAACTGCTCCTGCCCAAAAAGAAAGCGGGAAACTGCACCATGGCGGTCGCGCGGGCAGTCTCGCCGTAGTGAGCCTCGGACCCGGCGGACGGTCCTATATGGCTCCCGAGGCCCTCGATGCGCTCCAGTCCGCCGAGATAGTGCTGGGGTACAAGACCTACCTCGATCTCATCGCGGACGTGACAGAGGGCAAGACGGTGGTTGCGAGCGGTATGCGGAAGGAAGTCGAACGCTGCGAAGCGGCTATCGGCCATGCCCTTGACGGGCACCCCGTCGCGCTTGTCTCCAGCGGCGATGCCGGAATCTACGGCATGGCGGGACTGGTGCTGGACGTCTGCAGGGAAAAAGGAATTCGTGCCGTTGCCTGGGGTGAAAACGCCGAGGGCGAATGCTCCGGTTTGCCGATCCGGATCGTGCCGGGCATCCCGGCGTTCAACGCGGCGGCATCGCTTGCGGGAGCGCCGCTCATGCACGACTTTGCGGCAGTGAGCCTGAGCGATCACCTCACTCCGTGGGAACTGATCGAAAGGAGGCTTCTCGCGGCGGCTCAGGCCGACTTCGTTCTTGCGATCTACAATCCGCGCAGCAAGAGCAGGCCGGATTTGCTCGAAAAGGCGCGCCTCATTCTCTTGCGCGAAAAGCCGGCAGCGACCCCCGCCGCCATCGTGCGCAAGGCCATGCGCGAGGGGCAGTGGAAGTGCGTAACCACGCTGGGGGAACTTCGCGCGGAGGACGTGGACATGCAGTCGGTCGTGCTGGTCGGAAACAGCCGCACCTATGTCTGGGACGGCTGGATGGTCACTCCGAGAGGGTATCTCGACAAGTACTCCGTTGAGGGCCGCGTTTCCGGGAGTGAAGAATGAAAGTCGTGGGCAATATGCCCCTGGCCTCGGTGGAAAACGTTCAAGCTGGTACCAAACACGCAGCGGCGCTGCTCATTTTTGCGCTTGCTGCGGGCCGTTTTCCAGGCCGCATGCGCGCACGGCCGCGACAAAAATCCCGAGGGGGCGCGGGGGAAATCATTTCCCCCGCTCTTGTCCATGAGTTCTATTTGGTATCAGAGAGCGGTATTCTCGGCTTGAATCGCTTCCTTGACGGTCTCGAGGATTTCGGCCAATGAGTCTTCCCTGATTTTGAGCTCCCGCACACTCGGGAGTTCATCGAGCACAAGGTCGGGTCTTCGGGTGGGGCCGATTTCGAGCTTATGGCACAGAGAATTTGCCAGGCTGACAATGTAGCTCAGTTCGTGCGCCGTCGTCGCAAGCTCCGGGTTGTGGTGGCTCGCGATGGCGTCTTCTATCTGCAAGGAGAACCTCCACTTTTCGGCCACCTTCTGTCCCACGTCGCAGTGAGTGAATCCCAGGCGCTCGAGTTCGACCGAATAAAAATCGGCCCCTTCATTGTAGGCTTCCTGCATGATCTCCCGCATGACCTCCGGTGCGCGCAGGAAAAGGACGACCTTTCCTATATCGTGCATCAGACCGGCCAGGAAGGCCTCTTCGCTTGTAAGAACCCCTACCAGCGCGGCTATGTGCTTGGCTGCCACTCCACATCCGATGGAATGTTCCCACAGGAGTTTTTCCGAAAGGCTGGTGGATGAAAACATGCCCTTCATCACGGCAGTCATGATGAGGGAGCGGATCGAGTCGAATCCCATGAACAGGATGGCGTCCCTGAGGGTCGAAATGGATCTCGATGCCCCGTAGTAGGGCGAGTTTGCAACCTTCAGAACACGCGCGGCAAGACTCTGGTCTTTGGTAAGAAGTTGGTGAATATCCTTGGGCATCGAATTCGGGTTGGAAAGCTTTTCCATTGCGAGCGCGGCGATATGGGGCATTGCGGGGAGATCTCCCGTTACCTCGACAATCTTTGCGGCATTGATGGATGCCCTGGAGTTTTCACGGCCAGTCCCGCTTGTCCCTGCAGCGTTTCCCATTGACGGACTCTCCCGCTTATGATGGTGATTTGAGGTGTTATATAGCAATATCGGCAAACGGATAAGATTTATTGAACGAAAATGGCCTATCGGACACGGGTAGAGGTCGGGCAAGTGTATCCGGGATACCGGATCGGGATGCGAGACGAAGTGATTGCGACATGGTCCGGAAAAAGGTAGCCGACCTTCCAGCCCGGCCGGCTACCGCTTGTCAGCCGACTTGCATTCTTCCCTGCGGTGCGTGCCGATCGAAACCTCCATGAATGCAGGGTTATCCTTGCATCTTTGCGGATGTAATCAATCAATCCCGATCAGGATGCGGCCTGCTGCCCCTGATCGATCTGCGCCTGTTCCTCGGCCTTCTTTTCCTTGCGCTCTCGCGCCACCTGGCGACGCAGGCTCAGATGGGGCTTCAGAATTACGAGAATTCCGACAAGGAAACCAATCAAAGCGGAAAGAAACATCAGAACATAGAGCTGAAAGCTCCATGCGGCCTGGCTGAAGTAGAGGTCGAGCTTGAAATTGGCCACACTTCCCCATGTCTCCGCGTTCTGCCATACGAAAAGAGCAATCAGAACAAGAACAACAAGTCCTACGACCGGTTTTAACAACCTCATGGAACGCTCTCCTTCCTGAAATGGGGTAATAGCTTGGAATAGGTCTGCTTGATGTGTTCGGGAATACTGCGAACCTCAGCTAAAACGGCCACGAAATTCGTATCGCCGCGCCAGCGCGGCACGATATGAAAATGAAGATGCTCCTCAAAGCCGGCCCCGGCCTCTCTGCCGAGGTTAAGTCCGATATTGAACCCATCGGCGCGCATTACCGTTTCGAGAATGGTTGTAGCCCTTCTGACCCAATACATGAGATCGCGCATCTCGTCTTCGGTGAGGTCGTTGAGGTGCGCAACGTGACGCCACGGCGCGACGAGAAGATGACCGTTATTGTAAGGAAATCTGTTCATCATCACCATCACGAGTTCCCCGCGATGGAGAATGAGACGATCCTCATCGGAGAGGCCGTGCCCGTCCGAACAAAAAATGCAATAGGACTCACGTTTGCCCAGAATATATTCGATGCGCCACGGCGCCCAAAGATTTTCCACGAAACGACTCCTAAAGCTGCACGATCTCGGCTTCGATCCGGTCCTGAACATGGATCACCCCGATACTCTTCCGGGATGTGCCGCGCCCGCAGAAAAGGGACCCGGGATTGAACCAGAGCAGATCGTTTTCCCAAAGAATGAGCGGCTGGTGCGTATGGCCGAACAGAATTGCGTCAACGGCCGAGAAGTTTTGCCTCAGCCTCTGGCGGATTCCCGCCGGAGAGCCCCATCCATGGGTAATGCCAATACGGAAGGCGCCCGCGGTGACGACCTTCTGATTCGGAAGCTGTTCCTGAATTGAGTAATCGTCCATGTTCCCCGCGACGGCTTCGAGCCGATACTGGTCCATATAAACGAGCACCTCGGCCTTGTCCCAGTCGCCGAGATGAATAACCATGTCGGCATCCTCGCAGAAAGTCGAACATACGTGTTTGAACTCGTCTGTTGGCCTGCTGAGGTGGGTATCGGACATTACGACGATTCTCATCAGTCCCGGAGCCTTCTTGCGGTTGAACTGCAAGGGGTCACTATAGCAACAAGCGATGAAAAGACAAGAGATTTCAATCCCAGAGAGGCGCGGAGGAGGGCGTGGAACCTAGATGCGGACCAGTTCCAGATTGCCCCAGACGCCCATTTTGTCCCGAATGAGAATCAGGACCGCTTCGATGGTCGGGATGGACGGGGCGGCTTCAAGGGCCTTCTGGATATCCGCGGGAGAGTCGACCATATTCCCGATACGCGTGGCGGCGGCATCCGCCAGGGCCGTGTCGCGCGCAATGACGCTCACCGCATCGGTTTTGCCGAAGCTCAGAGAATGCCCCACCGTTGCCGACGAGGTACAGATTCCAATGGGGAAGCGGCTCGGATCGAGCTTGATGCCGATCTTGCCGCTGAACGGGGAATCGGGCCCGGCGAAGATGCCGACAGTCGTCTCTTCCCGGAGATCGAGATAGCAATCGCCGCCGTTTTCGACGATCACGGCATCCGTCAATCCTTTGAGGGCAACCCCGACGGCTTCGGCGATGGCCCCGGCCACACCCGCCATCGGGCCCACGCCTGCCGCCCGAGCGGCCAGCAGCATGCGGCGAGCGATCGGAGGCGCCAGCGGATCATCCGGCAGCGGGCCCAGGGATCTCAGGAATTCCGGGCGGGAGGCAATGTAGCCCTCAAGCTGCAGGCGAGAGTTCAGGACGGCCTCGGCCGCTTCTTTTTCCAGGTTTTTGCGAGCGCGGATCCACAGGTCCGTCTCCCGGTATCTGACCTGGAAACTCACCCAGCCTTTGCCTGTCAGGTGCTGGTAGCGATAGAAGCGTTCGGTTTCGGTATACATGGCTCTGGGCTTCGGGAAGCCGGACCGGAGCGTCAGGCTACTCCCACTCGATGGTGCTGGGCGGCTTCGATGAGATATCGTAGACGACCCGGTTTACTCCCTCGACTTCGTTTATGATCCGGTTGGAAATACGGCCCAGCACATCATAGGGAATCCGGGCCCAGTCGGCGGTCATTGCATCCACGCTCTCGACGGCCCTCAAGGCGATGACCTGATCGTAGGTGCGTTCATCGCCCATAACGCCTACGGACCGAATCGGAAGGAGCACGGCAAAGGACTGCCAGATGTGTTCGTACCAGCCCGCGGCCTCGATTTCTTCCTGGATTATGGCGTCTGCTTCCCGGAGAATATCGAGATCGTTGCGCGTAACGGGGCCGATCATGCGAATGGCAAGGCCGGGGCCGGGGAAGGGGTGCCGCATGATGATCCGCTCGGGCAGCCCCAGCTCTCTTCCCAGCAGCCTGACTTCGTCCTTGAAAAGCTCCCGGAGGGGTTCGATCAGTTTAAACTTCATCCTCTCGGGCAACCCTCCGACGTTATGATGGGTTTTGATCGTGGCCGAGGGTCCTTTGAAGGAAACGCTTTCGATCACGTCCGGGTACAGGGTGCCCTGTGCGAGGTAGCGCGCATCGGGAATCCGTCCGGCCTGGGCTTCGAAGGTCTCGATAAAGAGATTGCCTATGATTTTGCGCTTCGTCTCCGGGTCGGATACCCCCTGCAGCCGTCTCAGGAATTCGTCGGTGGCATCGACATAGTTGAGATCGATCTCAAAATGGTCGCGGAAGACGCGCTGGACGGTTTCGGCCTCTCCCTTGCGCAGCAGGCCGTTGTTGACGAAAATACAGTGCAGCCGGCTGCCTATTGCCTTGTGGAGGAGCACGGCAACCACGGAGGAATCCACGCCGCCGCTCAAGGCACAGATCACCTGGTCGTTTCCCACCTTCTCGCGAATCGATACGATAGCCGATTCCACGAAGGACTTCATCGTCCATGAAGGCTTGCAGCGGCAGATCCGGAAAAGGAAGTTTTCGAGGATGTCCTTGCCGCAGGGAGTGTGAGCGACTTCGGGATGGAACTGCACCCCGAAAATGAGACGCTCGGGGTCACCCATCGCGGCCGCCGGAGAGTTGTCGCTGTGGGCCATTATCCGGAAATTGGGCGGCAGCGAGATGATCCTGTCTCCGTGGCTCATCCATACCCGCAACCCTTCAGGCTCTATGTCGCGGAAGAGCTCTCCCGGGATGTCTATGTCAACCGTAGCCGGCCCGTACTCGCGGCGTTCCGCTCTTTCGACCCGTCCGCCAAGCTGATGGGCCATGAGCTGGACGCCGTAGCAGATGCCCAGGACCGGAACTCCCAGGTCGAAGACGCCCGGGTTCGCCAGAGGCGCTCCCTCGTCGTGCACGCTGGACGGTCCGCCGGAGAGGATGATTCCCCTGGCCCGGAACCTTTTCACCTCTTCCAGAGGCATGGTGCATGGGTGGATTTCGCAGTAAACGTGGCTTTCCCTGATTCGCCTGGCGATCAGTTGCGTGTACTGGGATCCGAAATCGAGTATCAGGATGCGTTCCTGGTGGAGGTGGTCCAACATTGCTGCGTTCTCCTGCGGCTATTTCAAATCGACCTGATAGTTGGGAGCTTCCTTGGTGATTATGACGTCGTGCACGTGGCTTTCCCTGAGACCTGCGCTGGTGATCCGCATCATGTGGGTCTTGGTGCGCAAATCGGCAAGCGTTGTGCATCCCAGGTATCCCATGCCCGCGCGTAA
>JAJFVB010000201.1 GCA_021372055.1 Desulfobacteraceae bacterium
AGGGGGCGGGAAGAGCGATGGATGTCGCAAAGGATGTGCTGGCCAAGCCTGTAGTGACGGAATACCTGAAGTGGGAGTACTGGCCGTATTATCTGGCCGCCTTTCTCGTGCTGGCGCTCGTGCTCGTGCTCGTGTTCCTCGTGGTGCGCCGACGATCCCACGCGTTTTCCGACAAGCTCGGATTGCGGAAGCACTTGCCGGAAGGCCTGCTGAAACAGGAGGAACAGATACCGCGTTCCAGCCTCAGGAAGGTCTGGAAAGCGTTCCTTGCCCAGATCCCCCGTCAGTTCAGGGTGGCGATTCAGACTTACCGGCCCTATGTCGTCCTGGGAGAATCGGGAACCGGCAAGAGCCTTCTTATCGACAACTATACGGACTGGCGCGGACAGGCCAACCGTTTCTATCCAAGCTACACCGTCGACCCGCTCCTCCAGATCTACCTCGGATCGCGAGCCCTTGCGATGGAGATCCCGCCGTCGCTGCTGAACAACACGACCCGGCAGGCGCGCAGCGCTCTTCTGGCGCTCTGGAAACCCATATTCGAGCATCGCGACGCGACCGTCATAGTCGTTTTGAACGCTCCCTCGCTTCTCCAGGAGCTCCCGGAAAATATCCGCAGGAGCGCCGAGATGATGCGGGGGAAAATAAACATCCTCGCGAGCGTGCAGAAGAAAAAGCCCGTGCGCGTGCACCTGGTTCTCAGCCACATGGACCAGATCGTTGGCTACGACGCTTTTGCCGATTTCATGGCCGCCGAGGACATTCCGCTTGAAATAGACCTGGAACCCGAAGACGGCGTTCAGCGCATTGCGGACGGCCTTGAGCCCTATGAGACGATCCTGCCCAGGATCCTGACGAGCAAGTCGGCGGACGATTACCTGAGCATCCTTTCCTTTTTCAGGGAGACGCCGGAGATTTTCCGGATTCTCGCATCCTTTGCCAAGATACTGAAGAGCGCGGATCCGCTGTCGCCCTCGCCCTACGTCGCCCGCGTCAGCCTGGTTTCGCGCGAGGGCAAGGGCGCCCCCCGCTCGGGTCCCTTCCTTCAGGAATCCGCGGAGGATATCCCCACAAGAACGGTGCCGAATCTGCGTCACCGCTATGCGGCATTGACGTGCCTCATCGTGGGAGCTCTTTACCTGGGTGGAGTCTACACAGGCGAGCGGACGTCCGTGAGCAAGTACGATACGACGCTCCATCTCGTGGATGCCACTCCCATTGAGCAGTACAACGAGTACGCGCACACGATAATCACCAAGCTGGTCAGGGAGATCAGGGAAAACCCGATATTTTACCTCTGGCCGCGGTTCTTCACGGAAGCTGAAGCACATTTGAGCCGTCACTATGCCCGGCAGGTCCGAAAACATTATCTGGATCCCTGCTGGATGAACATCAGGAAAAGGGAAGACGCGGCGGAGGGCGCCGTGTATCTGCTCGGCCTCCGTCTCTCCACCAGGTACAATGATTTGGGCAAGCTGGTGCTGGCCAATGCCGAGGAATGGCACAAGACGCTCGATCTGCCGACAACGCTTGTGACGGATTATGTCCGCAACAATCTCAGCACGGAAGAGGCCGTGGAGGATCTCAGGACGATTCCGAAGGAACACCTGACCTGGGAAATGCCCGACGAATCCGCACTGCCGTGGGCGATCTTTTTCAATAAAGTCAAGAAAGCCTGCAGCGAACCGTCCATCAACAAGGACTACTATCATTCTCTTCAGAAGGAGGCGGAGACCTTCCGAAAGGTTGTGGACAGGGTTGCCCGTTTCAGGCTGACCAACGAGATAGTAGCCTTGCTCAGACGCGATACGCCGATCGGCGACAGGATCAAATGGATACAGAAACGGGATATAACCCTGGAACAGCCGGGTTTGCGGGAGATCCTCTACAAAATCAAAGGGCAGGACCTTGTTTATCCCTCGGCGGCGGAGACCGGCCTGGCGCAGTTCATCGAGAGCGTCAAGACCATGGTCAAACTGAGCGGCCATGAAGAGGTGAAGGAGTACAGGTTCTCCTACGGAGGCGAAGCTTTCTCCCTGAACTCGAGCGACTGGGACAACATGCTCCTGCGCAGCCGTATCACGCTTTTCATGCGCGAGTTCATGGCTCAAAACAAGCGCGTGGACGGGATGCTGTTCTTCGGCAAATCGAGTTCGATAGGGTATCCCGATCTCGTCATGAACCCTTCCAATGACGGGCTGCTCTATTTCGTCGGGAAGGGGAAAGTCGACGGCAAGTTCACCCGGTCGGCTTTCGAGCAGCAGGTAAAGCCCGTGTTGAGCGAGCTGCCGGGTCTGCTGCAGACTCTGCCCGTGGCCGAAGACGAGAAAAGGCGTTTTTCGCAGTTTGTGCAAAAGCAGGCCGAAGCCTACGCTGACCGCTACGTGGCGGTCTACCGCGCCTACTATTCCCAGTTCAGGCTTTCCGCCGATTCGCTCGGAGGGCTCAAATACATTTTGAAGCAGATCCAGCTGCCGTCCTCGCCGCTTCAGGATTTCCTGAGCACCATGAAGGAAAACACGGTGCTGGATGTCGGGGAGAGTCCGCTCATGCGGCAATTCTCCAAGAAGCTTGGCACCTTCGATTTTATCCGGCGGCTGATGCTCGAAAAAGACGGGGCTTTTCCCGAGTTCGAAAAGTACAAGGCAATGCTGAAGCAGATGGATGACGACCTCGAAAGCAACGAACCCTTCGCCTCGGCGAACAAGGCCGACGATGCCAACGAGCTCAAGCGGATACTGTCCCCCGTGGGCAGAATCAGCCTCTCCATCCAGCGCAGCGAGGCCGAATCGTATTCGAGCCTGGTACGCAAGTGGCTCAAGAGCGTCGGAATAGACTCCGAGTGGCAGCAGCCTTTTCTCGACCCCGTCTCGATAGCGTTTTTCCTCGGGAGAAACGATGTCGAGACATCGGTTGCAAAGGTCTGGTCCGACCTCTCCGATTCTTTCATAAAGCCGCTCTACAGCAAATTCCCCTTCAATCGGCAAACGGAGGTGGAGATTTCTCCCTCCGAGCTGGAGAAGATCGCTCATCCGCAGGGGGCTTTCTGGAAGACCTTCAAGGACTACCTCGCGCCCGTGTGTTCGGAGAGCGCGGGGTTCTGGTCGGAAAGGGTTTCGCCCGTGGGGGCTTTTCGTATTCCCGAGGGAATGCTCAACAGCGTAAACGAAATGTCGCGCCTGGCTTCCTCGCTCTGGAACGGCAAGGGGGCCCCTCAACCCATAGTCCTTCAAATCAGGCCGCTCAAGCTGCCGCCCAGGACGGAACACTTGCCCATTGCCGTTCTGTCCTATCTGAGGTCGGACAAGTCGTCGGTGTTCGCCTTCAATCAGCAACCGGCCTGGCAGAAAATTGAAGTCGAGTGGTGGAAGTCACAGACTTCGGCTGTGGGAGTGGAATTCGAGGCTTACAAGGATTCCGTGAAGAGCTACCAGGAAATCACCATTTCCGAGAGGTTCTGGAGCTTTTTCCTTCTGCTCAGCAGGGCGGAAATAGTCGACAAGAGCCTTCTTGTCTGGCGTGTGGGAGGACCCGCCCAGTCCCCACAGGCGGTTAAAGTCGGGTTTACAATGCAATCGGACCCGTGGGCGGTTTTTACCCTCAATCAGTAGTGATAGGCAGGGGTGTCAATGGTATGGAATGGTGTGGATAAGGCGGGAGGGCTACAGGGCTCGCGCGGGAACGCAAGGCGTGCCGGCATGGCTCGGCGGATCGGGATCTTCCTGCTGCTCTCCGTGGTGGTTTGTTCCGTTGGCTGTTCCGGCAAGCGGCCCCCGCCGCCGCAGATGAAGCTCTACGTGGAAACGGATCAGTCCATTAACAACGGTCAGCTCTTCTATCTTCTGCTGAGGGCCGTGACCGACAAGCAGTTTCTCACGGAGAGTTACCAGACCGTCGCGGGCGTGGTTTTCGCAGATCCGCCCGACAAGACGGTAATCGGCTCTCATGTCATCCTTCCGGGCCTCTACCAGGAGTTCAAGGTCATTCAGCCGGAGGAGGGGCCGGTTGCCTTCTACTTCTTCTTTACGGAGCCCGGAGACCAGTGGAAGAAGCTGATAGAGCAGCCTCTGGCCAAGGCCTACAACGTGAAGATCAAGGGGGACGGCATTTCGATCAACCCGAAGAAGAGTGCCTGGAAAAAGATACTTTGGCCTTTCGGATCATGACGGTTGTTTCCGAGTGAGCGAGATGTCTAATCGTCTGGACTTGTCACTGATCGAGCGGGATCTCGTGAAGGAGGCGCAGGAACCTGCGGGCCCGATGCGATGGTTGCGCGAGAGCTACGAGCAGCCCGATCCGTTCTCGGAAGCTCTGCTTGCCGCCAACGGGGCCCTTTTTTCCTGGCCGGGCAAAAGCCGCCTGCACTGGAAGTACGATTTCTTCCACGATATCTTCGCCCGCAACCGGCAAAATCCCGCTCCGGCCTTCCGCTGGTTCGAAAAAAGCCGGGGCTGGCAAGATCTGTCCTACGACATGCTCGGACGCCTTGCGGCGGGAAAAGCCTCGCAGTGGGAAAAACGCGGGGCCGCGGCGGGCATGAAAATCTGCCTGGTGTCCCATCTCGGCGAGAGGTTCCTGACAGCTCTTCTCGCGGCACTGAAAATCGGCATGACCGTATCCCTGCTGCCTCCCTGGGGCAGGGCTTTCCTGCAAAGACGCATCGATGCCGTCTGTGCGGATTTCGTCTGGACGACGGAGGAGCATGCTCCCCTGCTCGAGAGCCATCGCAAGATCCTGCTCGTCGAAGGCGGTACGGGGAGGGTCGAGGGGGAAGACTCGCGGTCCCACTCCTATGCGGCTTCGGATACGTTTGCTCTGCTCTTCGACCCCACCTGGGAAACGGTTGACGTGCCGAGGGAATTGAGCGCCGAGTCGGCTTACCTTTGCGCGGTTCGCGACGGCCTTGTTGCCTTTAGCCTGAAACCGGGGCAACGGCTGGCGGCGCCGGGATTTCCGTTTATGGAGACGCAGCCGGCCCTTCTGCTGGCCTGTCTGATGAACGGCGCAACCTACGTGCATCTGAGCGAGCGCGACATTTCAAACGACCCGAAGCTGCTGATCGAGCAGCCTTTCCGGGCGGTCGGAATCACCTCGGGGGTCCGGGAAATGCTCCTTGAAAACCCGGTGGAAATTGGAAAAGCATGGAATTTCTGGTTCCGCGATCCGGCCGAATCGCAGGATGTCGAGGCGTGGACGGACTTCGTCGAAGCCCTGAGGCTTCGCGACGTTTTATCGGCAAATTGCCGCTGGAATGCTTCGCTCGGTGGGTGCATACTGTTTTCGGTGAGGCGCAAGGGCGCGCCGCACCGGAACGTTCTGCCCGCGGCCGGAGTGCCATGGCATCTGGCCGACCCGGCCGATAAGTCGCTCTTTTCGCTGTGGAGCCATGGCTCCTTTGCCGTCCAGGTCCCCGGGGGGGAAAAGGAAGGCGCGGTTGCCGGCGGCATGCTGGCCGAGTCGAGAAACGAGTGGATCTTCATCCGGCCGGTCCTCGTGGGACGCGCGGGCCGATACTACCCGGCGCAGGAGGTTTTGGACGGCCTTGCGGGCAATCCGTACGGCTCCTCCTGCAGCATGGTCGAAGTCCCCGCATCGCGGAGTGACGGATCTTCACGCTATGTGCTGCTTGTCTTTGCGGGCGGGAAGCGCATCAGCGAGGCATCCGTTTCGGAAAGCCTTCGAATGAAGATCATGCGGGAAATGGGCAAGGAGTTTCTGCCCGATGTCATCCGGATCATTGCCCTGCACCCGAGGCGGGGCGAGGATGGGAGCATCGATCACGAATGGTGCGGGAAGGAATTCCTGTCGGGCGGGATTGCACGTCGGACAAAGGGGGAAGTCTTCCGGCGCATCACGGAGCTGAGGGACCTGATCCACGGGTCCAGCTGAAGGCCTTCCTGCCCGGTTTCCTGGAGAATATTCTCCATGGGGTGATGTGACGGAAAGGGAAAATAGAGGATTGTTGGCTGCTTAAGAAAAAATCACCTGAAGTTCCCGGCAGCTGGTGCCGATGTAAGGTCGATGGTGGCTGAATGGCCGTATTCGCAGGAGGATATCGTTTCGTCCCGGGGAGGGGCCGATGGAGGCTGCCCCGGGATGGCAGAGGCTAAGGCGGCCCGGTAGCAGGGACATGAGTCCAATAGTACGGGTCAAGTCCGGATCGTTCGGGCTTGTGTGTGGGCGACCAAGACTTGAAAGGAGCAAGATGCATGGCAATCCAGGACGAAATACCGAAATCACGTTTGACTCTCAGATACAAGACGGAGATTAACGGCCAGCCGGAAGACATCACGCTTCCTCTCAGGCTGGCAATCGTTGGGGATTACTCCCAGGCCAGTTCGACGGATCGAAAGGTGGACCTCGAAGAGAGGCGGTTCCGCAATCTCGACGGCAAGAACACCGATGCTGTCATGAAAGACATGGGCATTCGGTTGAAGTATGCCGTATCGAACAAAATCGATCCGGACAGGGAAGACGACCTGCAGGTGGACATTCCCATTGAATCCATGAAGGCTTTTTCTCCAGATCAGGTTGCCAACCACGTTCCGAAAGTCAAGGGAATGCTCATGCTCAAGAGGCTCCTGGAGGAAGTCGTGTCCAACGTGGACAACCGGAAGGAGTTCAGAAAGCTTCTGGGAGAGCTCTTCACCGATCAGGAAGCTCTGGCGAAAATGGTGGAGGAACTCAAGGGCTTCGAGAGCTTCAAGCTGCCCGCAGCGCCTGGAGCGGGAGAAACGAAATAAGAGTGATCCGTGCCTGTCTTCTCGGCGCTTATCCTAAGGAGGGAATGCCAACATGGCCGAAACCGATCAGTCTACGAAGACCGAAGAAAAAGTCGACACCCTGGATCTCAAGCGATTCCTCTCCAGCATGCGTTTGAGCACGGAAGTCGCAGAACCCGTCCCCATGGTCCAGGAAGGCCTGACGGTCATCAAGGAGGACGTCCGGGACGAGGACCGCTTTATTTCCGGGATGGCGGCGTTCCTGTTGAACATAGATACATCCGCCGGCCGTTTCGACAAGGGGATGATCCAGGACCTGATCGCGCGCATCGACCTCGCGGTGAACGCGCAGTTAAACGAGATCATTCATCATGAGAGTTTCAGACAACTTGAGTCCAACTGGCGCTCCCTGAACGATCTGATTCTCAATACCAACTTCAAGGCCAACGTCATGTTGGACCTCATGGACGTCAGCAAGGACGAACTTTTCGAGGATTTCGAGGCAAATGCGGTAGACATCACCGGAAGCGCTCTTTTCAAGAAGATCTACGTCGCCGAATACGACCAGTACGGCGGCAAGCCTTTCGGAGGAATCATCGGCTTGTACGACTTCCAGCACACGCCTCAGGATGAGTTTTGGCTGAGGACGATGGGCAAGGTGGCCGCCGCCAGCCATGCTCCCTTCATCGGTTCCGTTTCGCCCAAGTTCTTCGGCTGCGACAGCATCGAAGAGCTGTCTGCGATCAAGGACCTCGAAGGGCTGATGAACCATCCGAAGTACGGTTCCTGGAACAAGCTGAGAGATTCGGAAGAGGCCGCATACCTCGGGCTCACCCTTCCGAAATACATCGTGCGCCTGCCTTACGACCCCGAGACCAATCCTACGGGCAAGCTGCCTTTCAAGGAAGATGTCCGTGGAGGGTCAAACCAGGACTACCTCTGGGGGAGCGCATCGTCGCTGTTTGCCCAGAACATGGTGCGCTCGTTCGTTCAGTCGGGATGGTGCCAGTATCTGCGTGGGCCCAAGGGCGGCGGGCTTGTGACCGGTCTGCCGGTGCACACGTTCAACGTCAGGGGTGAAGAGGAACTGAAAATACCCGTCGAGATGGCCATTCCGGACTACAGAGAACTGGAGTTCGCAAACGCGGGCTTCATTCCTCTCATTTACCGCAAGGGTACCGCGGACGCGTGTTTCTTCAGCGCCCAGTCGCTCAAGAAAGCGAAGAAGTTCAAGGATCCCAAGGACAGCGAGAATGCCCAACTGGTAACGAACTTGGCCTATACCTATTCGGTTACCCGTATTGCCCACTACGTCAAGTGCATCATGCGGGACAATATCGGGAGCAGTGCGGATGCGGCCTATATCCAGCAGGCGCTGGAAAGCTGGATCTTCCAGTTCGTCACCACCGTGGTCAACCCCGACGATCTTACGCTTCGCTACTATCCGTTCAAGGCCGCGAGCGTTGAAGTGGTGCCCAGGGAAGGCATGATCGGCTGGTATGATTGCAAGATGAGCATTTTGCCCCACATTCAGTTCGAGGGTATGGATGTTGAGTTAAGGCTCGATGCCCGTCTGTAGGGAAGGACATCGGTTCAGCGCGTAACGCGCCGCCCTTTCCGGGGTTTTCCAGGCGGCTTCTGCCTTGTGGCTTGGCATTCCCCTGATTGGGGGCGGCTCATCCATGCAGGGACTCGTTTTTCGGGGAAAACCCGCGTTTTCCCGGGTCGCCATTCTGCATGCGGAGTTGCTGGTAATGCTTGAACGAGAGAGTATGGAAGACGGCATAGTGCAATCCAACTAACCTAGCACAGAAGGACAAAAACGATGGCTGGCAATTCCTATGACTGCAGTACATACCAGGGCTTCAATTTTCAGAAGGATTCTCAGGACAAGGTTGGCCACATTGTCGCGCTCAAGGTCGGCACCAGCCAATTGACGGCCGATCTCAACGTGACCGACCCGACTTCCTCCAACATGGCCACTTATGTGAAGGTGGTCGGGGTCGTTTCGTCGATTTTCTGGAACGGCGGCTACGCGGATCCGATCCAATTCAACTGCCAGGTGAGCACCACGAACAAGAACACCCTGGCCACGCTCCAGCACACGAGCATGTCCAACACGGAAGTGGAGTTGCAGTTCAACATTTACGACTACGACCCGGATGCGAAGGTCTATTTCAAGTGCTTCCATTCCAACGACGCCGCGGTCAAGGGCCTCGTGATGAAGGCGGGGGGCGATCTCCAGATGAACATCAGCATGGATCAGTCCATGGATGTCGTAAACCCCAAGAACTACTCCTTCTTCCTGGGCGTTATGCCGCAACCGACGGCGCAGGACGTCATGATGGCGGTGTCCAATACGTCCAAGTTCGCTAAGAAGTGGGGCGTTACCGTCGGCTAGGCGGTTCGGCTGAATTACCGCAGGCAGAGGTCTCCGGCGATGGTGCGGGCGGTGCGCCAGGCCGGGGGCCTTCTCCCTGCTTCCAGGTACCCCATGCGTTCCGGGAACAGGCAACCATGATTGACAAGCTGGGTCGAGTTAATTGGGAGATGGGGCAAACGCTCCTGCCCGAGCACCTTATCGCTCAGGAGGAATCTCTGGCCGCGGAGGCCGCGTTGAGGTTCCGCACCCGCGGATTGCCGGATTACGGCGTTGCGAGACTGATATGGAGCGACGCGCTCCTTCTCCAGGGCGTCTTCGCAATCCAGAGCATGGTCCTGATCCTGCGTTCGGGGCAATTGCTGAGCGTCCGGGAAAATGCGACCGTCTCCCCGTTCAACCTGAATGTCTCGGGCAGCGTGGAAGTGCCGGTCTACTGCCATCTGATCGAAGGCGGAGAAAACGCGGAGGATCCGGACAAGGCAGGTTCGTCGGGCGGAGAGTCCAACGGCGTGGTCAAGAGAATCAAGAGGCACCTCGTGCTCTCGAACGAACAGACGCACCGGGAGGCCGTCGAGACGATCAAGCTCGCCGAATTCCTGAAGACGCCCGAGGGGGAGTGGAAACTTGCTCCGGGTTATGTCCCGCCTTTGCTCCAGGTCGGCTCCTCGCCGTTTCTCCGCAGTGATCTGGAGGAATTGAACCAGTCGCTCGACGCCTTTCAGAAAAAACTGTCACAGGAACTCGCCGTGAGCTACCTCAGCGGGGACACCATGTTCGCGGCCAAGCAGTGCATGAAGTGGACCATCACCATCAAGCGGTTGACGGCAAACCTCCTGGCGCAGGTGCACCTCCATCCGTACTTCGCCTATGAAGATCTCAAGCGGTTTTACATGGAGGTCTGTTTCTACCAGGAAACCATGCCGGAATTCATGGACGACGCCTATGATCACGACCGGCTTGGCGAGTGCTTCCAGAGGATCTTCGAGCCGCTCAGGCAGGAACTCCAGATGGTTCACCGGAGGTCCCCGTACATACCCTTCGAGATGAAGGAAGGGTTGTTTTCCGTGGCGCTTCCCTCCGAGCTCCGGGAAGCCAAGGAAGTCTATTTCCTCACGCAAAAACCGCATGTAAACGTGAAAGTGATGCTGGAGGGCTTCAAAATGGCGAGTATTCCACGGCTTCCCGTGGTTCACAAGCTGGCGCTCCAGGGGGTCCCGATCCGGCGGATAGACCGGCCTCCCTTCCAGCATCGGTTCGGACCGGAAGTGGACTTCTATCTCGTCGTGGACGGGGACGAGTGGGATCAGTCCTTGAGAGATCTTTCCCTTAGCTTCTACGATTCGCCGCAGTTCAGCGGGCTGAGGTTCTACCTCTATTGGCGCATGATCTGATCGGGTGCGGACGGCTCTTGCCGCGACGGGGCTCCCGCAGCGGCACAAACGGGCCAATGGTGGAGACGGCAAATGGCTTTGATGAGCAAGTTCATGCGGCAGTCCGGTTTGCGCAAGGAAGAACAGGAGCTGAACAGCGTCATCACCAACCTCAACAATATCCTGAACACCAGGAAGGGATACGGTTCGATCCTGAAGGATTTCGGCATCCGGGACATGAACGAGTTCATATCGCGGGAGCACATCGCGATTGCCGTCATGGAGGAGGTGAAGGCGAATATCGACCGGTACGAACCCCGGGTCGAGTTGGTGCAGATAAAAAGAGTCGACGACCAGAATCCGTTGCGGTTGTCCTTTCAGATCGAATGTATGCTGCGGGAGACCTCTCAGTCGCTCCACATGGTCTTCGACACGGTTTACAGCAGCATAGACCTGGGTTCGGGCGGTAACGGCCTGTCGGGTTGACCGGTTAAAGAGGAAGGCGGAAACCATTCATGTTTGCCGATTCGCTGGATGCCAGCCTTAAGCTCACCATCTCGGGCACGGCCCTTGTTATCCCCGGAGGCAACATCAAGGGATTCAAGGTGCGGTTGCACTCATACGGCTTCACATGCCGCGTGAGTTTCCTTGTTTCTTCCGAAAAGGAAACGGACAGCCTGTTTGCCAATTTCGTCAAAACGGACCTGATCGAGGCGAACCTGACGCTTACTCCGCATCTTCCGCCCGACGGGGTCACGTTGACCGCCCTCAGCCTGACCGGTCTGGTGACCGATAAGGCGATCCTTGTCGAAAGAACCGTCGAGAAGGTTATCCTGACCGGAAACCCCATACTCTACCGGCTCTATCAGGTGGACTTCGCCGATCCCGCCCAGGTGGTCTGGCGGCAGCACCATCCGTTCGACCTGCTCGTAAACAAGAGCATGAAGGATGTCATCGACGCTCACAAAAGCGAGAAGGTCACGATCACCTACGACTGGACCGTTCTCGACACGCAGAACGTGATCAATACTCTGCCCCTGGGCATAGAGGCCGGAAACGGGAGCTTCTACGATTTCGTCATGTGGTACGTCTGGTCGCAAAACGGCGTCTGGACCTACAAGAACCAGGACAACTCCTACAGCATAACGCAGAGCAAAAGCTCCGAGGGCGAGGCGGCCGCGGTGGACGGCCAGGAGATCGAGTCCTGGCAGGTGGAATTTCCGGAGACGATACGCCACGCGGCGAATATGCTGAACGCGTATTCGGAAAATCCGCAGAAGGAGGCGATCACCCAGGACCAGGCAGTCACGGGAGTAAACTATGACTACATGGACCGCTATCCCGTCGCGCAGGATTTTACGAACCGCAAGACCCTCGAGACCGCCAGGCTCATGGTAAGAAGCCACGAACTGCGGCTCACCTACCGTCGATTTCCGACGATGAATCTCTACCCCGGCCTTTTCGTGAAGCTGGAAGGCGGC
>JAJFVB010000123.1 GCA_021372055.1 Desulfobacteraceae bacterium
ACAAGGTCTACGATTACGTAACGCAAAAGAACGGCAAAGACAGGGTATCCCAGATCGCCACCTTCGGCACGATGCAGGCGAGGGGGGTTGTGCGCGATGTCGGGCGGGCGCTCGCCATGCCTTACAACGATGTGGACAGGATAGCCAAGCTCATTCCGTCGGCCCTCGGCATGGACCTCAACAGGGCCATGCAGCTCGAGCCGCGCCTGGTCGAGCTCCAGCGGGAAAACCCGCAGATAAGGGAGCTCTTCGAGATCGCGCTCTCGCTCGAGGGCCTGACCCGGCACGCCTCGACCCATGCCGCCGGCGTCGTCATGGCCGACAAGCCGATCGTCGAATACGTTCCCCTCTACATCGGCCAGGAGGGGGAAACCGTTACCCAGTATTCGATGAAGTACGTGGAAAAAGCAGGGCTTATCAAGTTCGACTTCCTCGGCCTGCGAAACCTCACCGTCATAAACGACGCGATCAGGCTCATACGCGAAAACCACGGGGTGGAACTCGATATGGACGCTCTGCCCCTGGACGATCCGGATACCTACGCCTTGCTCGGCAGGGCCGACACCACCGGCGTTTTCCAGCTTGAGAGCTCGGGGATGCGGGATATCCTGGTGCGTCTGCGTCCCGAGCATTTTTCAGACATCGTCGCCCTGGTCGCCCTCTATCGGCCCGGTCCGCTCGAAAGCGGCATGGTGGAACAGTTCATCCAGGGCAAGCACGGCACCATTGAAATCAAGTACGATCTCGACATCCTGAAGCCGATCCTGGAACAGACTTACGGGGTTATCCTCTACCAGGAACAGGTGATGAAGATCGCCAGCGCCATGGCGAATTACAGCCTCGGGGAGGCGGACATCCTGCGGCGCGCGATGGGCAAGAAAATCGCCGAGCTCATGAACGCGCAGAGGGACCGCTTCGTGAAGGGTTCGGTCGAAAACGGCATCGAAGCCGCCAAGGCAAACCGCATCTTCGACCTCATGGCGAAGTTCGCCGAGTACGGATTCAACAAGTCCCACAGCGCGGCCTACGCCCTGGTCGCCTACCAGACGGCCTATCTCAAATCGCATTATCCCGTCGAGTTCATGGCCGCCCTGATGAACAGCTTCCTCAGCAGTTCCGACCAGGTGGTGAAGCTCATAAACCAGTGCGCGCAGATGGATATCCGGATACTTCCGCCGGATGTGAACGAAAGCGGCAGGACCTTCCTCGTTGTGGGACGGATGATACGGTTCGGGCTGGGCGCGGTGAAAAACGTCGGAGAGGCCGCCATAGAGGTCATTCTCAAGAGCCGCGAGGAAGACGGCCTGTTTGCGTCCATCCATGATTTCTGCGAGCGGATCGATTCGGGGAAAGTGAACCGCAGGGTGCTCGAACAGCTCATACGGTGCGGCGCATTCGATTCCGTTCATCCCAACCGGGCTCAGGTGATGGCGGCCCTGGACGAGGCTCTCGACCGGGCGGCGGCGGCCCAGAGGGACAAGCAGGCCGGGCAGATGAACCTTTTCAACCTGCTCCGCGCACAGAAAAAGGCGCCCCTTCCATCGCTGCCCGATATCCCGGACTGGGACAGCCGGACTCGACTCCAGTTCGAGAAGGACTCGCTCGGGTTCTACATCTCCGGGCATCCGCTCGATTTTTATTCCGAGCAGATAGCCTCTCTTTGCACCGCGGACACCCAGTCCGTCAGGGAGAAAAAGGAAGGGGCGGAAGCCGTCCTGTGCGGCCTTGTCTCCATCGTCAAGGAGATCACGACCAAACGCGGCGACCGCATGGCGTTCCTCAATCTTGAAGACCGGGAGGGGACCATCGAAGTGGTGGCCTTTGCCGAACCTTTCACCCAGGCGAGGCCTCTGCTCGAAAAAGACGAACCGCTTGCCGTCTGGGGCAAGGTCCAGCACGACGAAAAGTCCTCCAAGCTGCTCGCAAACCGTATCCTCAGCATGGAAGAGGCGCAGCTCCAATCGGTTGATGTGGTTCACCTCAGGATGGACGCGGAGAAGATGGACCGGGACGGCTTGAGCCGCCTGCGCCACCTTCTCATGAACCACCCGGGGGATTGCGTTGCGCTCCTGCACCTCGCGGTCGGGGACAAGGGCGAAGCGGTGCTCCAGTTGAACAAGCTGCCCGTGAATCCGTCGCATGCCTTTTTTGAAGACATGCGGCAGTATTTCGGACCGGATTGCGCCGAGGCAGTCTACAAGAACTGTCATGCGGATTCGGGGCGCGCGTCCTGAGAGGGAATTGCCCGTGCAATGCGGGAGCGCCCGCCATACACCCACTGAACCTGCAGCAAGAACATATCGGACCTGACATGAAAGTCTACTTTGCGGAAACAACCACCGAAGAGCAGAGGGGGCTTCTTTGCCGCTGGGCGGAGCATTTCTGCAACCGGGGCCAACGGGTGCAGATCGTCGTGGATTCCACTCCCGCCGCTCAATACCTCGATTCGCTTCTATGGACGTTTGCACAAGGAAGCTTTGTGCCGCATGCGATCCACGGAGCCTCCCCGGAGGAGCCGCCGATGGAACCCGTTCTCATTTGCATCGGTGATATGCGGGTCGAGGGGGTTACGGTTGTTTTGTGCGATGCGCCGGTCGGCTTCGAGTTCCTTCAGGGGTTCGATACGGCCGTCCACTTTATTCTGCGGGACGATCCCGAAAAAAA
>JAJFVB010000008.1 GCA_021372055.1 Desulfobacteraceae bacterium
GTGGCCGTTCTGGACGCCGGGCTCGATTGCACGGCCACGCTGCCCGCACCTGCGGAAATACACCGAAGCCAAACAAAAATTGGAACGGGTCCGATCCGAACTTTCCATCCCCGAGGAGCCGATTCCGCCGGGCGACGAAACAAAGCGTCTCCATCGCTGGGGCTACAAATTCTTCCGCGAAATGTTCAATGACCGTCAGTTACTGGGGCTGGGCTTGCTCCTCAGGAGGATTGCCGAGGTTGACGATACCCCGGTGAGACACGCGCTGCTCACCGTCTTTTCCGATTTTCTCCGTTACCAGAACATGCTTTCGCGCTATGACACGTATGCCCTCAAGTGCCAGGACATCTTCGCCGTCCATGGTTTTCCGGTGGGATTGGTCCAGTGCGAAAACAGTTTGCTTGGCATCCCCAAGGTCGGGGCGGGAGCTTTCCGCCACTATCTGGAAAAATACTGCAGGGCCAAGCAATATTGCCAAAAGCCTTTTGAGACCGCACAGAACGGGCGACGCAAGGAATTGGTCCCCATTGTCGGCGAGAGTATCCATGCAAAACAGGTGAAACGCTTCCCGAAAGCCGATGCACGCGGAGCCTGGATCAGTTCGCGATCTGCCGAACGGGTGCCGCTCAAGGCCGGCTCTCTTGACGGGGTTTTCACGGACCCGCCGTACTTTGACAATGTCCAATACGCGGAACTCATGGACTTTTGTTATGTGTGGCTGAGACAAGCCCTCGCGAGTGAGTTTCGAGTCTTCAGATCCAAATCGACAAAGACCCTCCATGAGTTGACCGGTAATGAGGTTATGGGGCGTGGCCTCGATCACTTCACAAGAGGACTGTCGAGGATATTCTGTCATTATGCCGCCGCATTGAAGTTCGGAGCGCCTTTTGTCTTTACCTTCCACCACAACGACCCCAATGCCTATGTCCCGATAGTTGTGGCCGTTCTGGACGCCGGGCTCGATTGCACGGCCACGCTGCCCGCACCTGCGGAAATGGGCGCATCACTTCATATCGCCCGCACAAAATCTTCTGTTCTCGATTCGATATTTGTCTGCCGGAGAGTTCGAACCTGCGGAGGCTCGGCCGACTTCCCGGAAACGTTGGAAAGAGACGTATCGGCTCTCCGGGAGGCCGGACTGCGGATCACCGAAGGCGACATCAGATGCCTCATAGCCGGTCACATTGCTCGCAGGGCGATTAACCTGCTGAGAGAAGAGTGGAATTCGGAGGCTGCGCTCCCGGAGCGCATGGATCATGCAAAGTTGCTCATTGCCCGGCTGCGGCAGGAGCTCGAAGCGGAATCCATCGTCGCGACCGTACTGAAATCCGTCACACGGAAAGGGGAACTCGTTGACCGCAAAACGGCCCTTTGAACTTTCTGCCGAAGAACTTCAGCAGCAACTTGAGGAGATGGTGGATGCCGTCTTCTCGGATTTGGTGTCCGAATTTCTGCTCATGCCAATGGGAAACGGCTTCCCGAAATACGCCGACTTCCGAGACGCCTATGAAGTGCTCAAGCGAACGAGCAAAGCATTCGAGAGTTTTTCCGAAGCCGCGGTGAACACGGCCCTGGAGCAAAACAGCCGCGTCTTGGGCGTCATCAGGTCTATTCTGGGAATGAGTGCGCCGGAATGGGCGGAACTGGCCCGGTCCGAGTTGGATAGCGACATAACCCAGGGGGCTGCAAGAACTCTTGACAGACAGTGCCGTGAAGATCCCGAACACGTTCGCAGGCTATCGTCGCGGCATCGAGGCCGAGTCGAGAGTGCACGGAAATCGGGCCGGACTTTGCCTGCTCGCCCGAAAACGCTCGAGCGGCTCGATCACCTTATCAGCGTAGCCGTCGACCACATAATCAAAGGCGCACCGGCAGACCACGAGGGTTTTATCCATCGCCTCGACAAGTTTGATACCCGGAACGGTCTTGAGTCTTTGCAATACGCGGCTGGAGAAAATGCTCCCTATGCCGTGCTGCTCTATGAGCGTTACCTGGGACGCCCGTTTGCCGGCCACCGTGATGCTGTATCGGAATTGGTGGGAGAAGTAATGGAAAACGCTGTCGAAGAGCGTTTACGCCACGCCGGAGTATCCTACCGCAAGACGGGGAGGGCCGAACGAGTTCCGGGATTCGGCCAGGCTCCGGATTTCTGCATTCCGGACGAAATAAGCCCCATCGCTGTAATCGAGGCCAAAATAACGAGCGATGACGGAACGGCTCGGGATAAGGTAGCGCGGATCAAGGAACTGGAGACGCAACGAAACGAGCATGTTGCAGCCGGTCATCCGAGCTATGAAGTAATCGCCTGCATAGACGGCCGCGGCTTTCGGCAAAGGCGCGAAGACATGCGGCAGTTGCTGCTTCGCCTGAACGGCAAGGTGTTTACAACGGCCACCCTGGATGAGTTGATTCCGCATACCCGGATTCAAGAACTGGTGACAAGGAACGGTTGATTGGACGAGAAAACGCACCCGCGGATGACGGCTTAGGCATCTGCGTCGCGATCCGGTGACTTGCCCTCAATTGCCGCGAACCGGCACCTACCCGATTTGACTGATAGCCCCTTAACTCTGTTTCATCCACAATCCTACCCTGCCATTTTCTGGCTTTGCCTAAGTAATAGCCCCCTTCTTTTCTTCTGCGAAGCGCCTCGCAAAACTCCGTAGCGCAAAGGGCGGGAACCTCCTTGTGAATCGGCGTTGAAAACTGACCCACTTTAGGCATCCAAAATTGACCCACCCCTGTTCATTTTTTTCAAGGTACACATGTGCGAGGCTTCTCAGGGCTTGCGCCCTCCGAACAGTGCCAATTCGAATACTCTGAAAAAACAGTCCACGTCGGCGAATCCTATTCTCCTCAGCCACTCGCATTGCAGTTCCACGGGCGCCAGGATGTTTTCTATCCTGTCGGGCCTGTAGTAAAACTTGGCGGCGACCTGTGCCCTCGTGATTCCCGGATCGGTGGTCTGGTGATACCGGTAAAGGCTGTCTATGTAAAGGTCATCGTGCAGCGCCTCGATTCGGGGTGTGGCGGAGGAGACGTGTTCCATGTTCAGGAAAACGGAGTTGCTCTTCAGCAACCCGAATATCTCGGAGTACAGCTGCTGCTTGCGCACGTCCGGTAAGTGGTGGATGGCGTATCCCGAGACAATGAGGTCGAAGCGGGCGTTGTCTCCGAGATCGGCAAGCCACGCTGGATCACTGAAATCGGCTTTGATGATATAAGCACGAGTGCAAGGCTCGATATTCCTGCGTACGGCTTCGATCATGGGGTCGGAAAAATCGACGAAAACTGCCTCGGCAGTCGGGAAGAACTGCTGCAGCGCCCTGCCCAGCACGCCATCCCCGCAACCGAGGTCAAGGAATCTCTTAACTTCCGGCGTCCAGGCGCGGGCTATCCGTATCATCAGGTTCATATGCTCGTCGGCAAGTGGAATTGCCGTTCTTATTCCTTCCAGGTATGTACTGCTGAGATTGTTTGTCTGCCATTGACTGCCCATTGGTAACGCTCCCTGAAGATTGTCCGCGCGAAGGCAAATTCCTCACGGGCGGCGAACCGAAGTCCCGTGCCGGATTGACTCCATTTGAAAAATATCTTGGATATGTCCAAGAGGTAGAAAGATCGTACAATTCCTCTACAAGATGCGCAAGCAAGATCGGTTTTGGCTGTGATTTGCGAACGTACTGGAACTCTGTGGCATCGCTTCAAAGAACCCGCTTTACCGTGTTCCTCGATATGTGAAAGTCCTTTGCGATCTGCCGGATTGATTTTGCGCCCCTATGGTAGGCAAGGCGCACCTTGCGGATCGTTTTCACCGTCAGCTCTCCTCTGTGCCCCCCCTGCTTCCTGGTCTAACCCGGGATTGTAGCGGGCGGTTGCGGCGGGTCAATTTTGGACGCCGATTTTGCTCAAAGGTGGGTTCTTATTGCACGTCGGTTTACACGCTATTGAATGCTACCCTATAATTGGCCCCGATTTTCAGACCACGATCAGGTGGATTTGAGGTACAATCCACCTGATCGTGGAGGCCAAACCGATGGCAACAAAACGAAGGAGTTTCACCGCTCAGTTCAAGTTCAAGGCCGCTCTGGAAGCCGCGAGGGGGTAAAAACCCTCAGCGAACTCGCAAGCGAACACGGTGTCCACCCAAATGTGATGGGCAACTGGAAACAGCAGCTGCTCAAAGTC
>JAJFVB010000223.1 GCA_021372055.1 Desulfobacteraceae bacterium
TTACCATGCCCTGCTTGCGGGCGGCCGCGTAGTCCCCGGCTTTTTTCAGGTCGTCGTAAGCAACCACTTCGGCCCGAATGAATCCTCTCTGGATATCCGAATGAATGACCCCGGCCGCTTCGATCGCGGGAGCATTCCGGACGACGGTCCAGGCCTTCACCTCATCTTCGCCCACGGTGAGAAAGCTGATCTGGTTCAAAAGGGCGAAGGAACTCTTTATCACCCGCTCCAGGGCCGATTCCGCGATTCCGAAATCCTGCATGAACGACCGGGCCTCATCGGCGGACAGCTGAGCCAGTTCCATCTCGAGCTTGCCCCGGACCACCACCGCTTCCGCCGATCCGAAGGATACGTCCGGAAGCGCGTCGTCCTCGTCCGTGTTGTTTACTATCACAAGAAGAGGCTTTGCAGACAAAAAGGTATACCCCCTCAGTTCGGGGGCATTGGCCACCTCGGGCCGCTCCCGCAGGGGCTTTTCGGCGTTGAGGGTCTCCAGGCACGCCTCCAGGAGTTCCTTTTCGGAACCGATCGGCTTCTTGCCCCTTTTGAGCTCCATGTCGATCTTCTCGAGCCGTTTTTCCACGGAGGCAAGGTCCGCGATGATGAACTCGTCCTCCAACTCCCGGAAATCGCGGGCGACATCCGGATCGCCCGTTGCGGGGTCGGGGAAATTTCTTACAACCATGATGAACGCGTCCATCGGCCGCATGTGCGTGAGCAACAGGGCCATGTACTCGCTCTTGCTGTCCGACATTCCCGGGATGCCCAGCAGATCCATGTAGGTGATCTGAGCATAAGTGGTCTTTTTCGGGTGATAGAGGCCGCTTAGCCAATCCACGCGGCTGTCCGGCACGGGGACAACTCCCAGGGCCGGAACCACCTGTCCGCCTTGCGGAACCGCATCGCCCGCCCTGCCGGTAAGCGCATCGAAAACCGTGGATTTCCCGGACCTCCCCAATCCTACCAAACCGAGTTTCATGGCTGATTCCTTTTTGTCCTATCGCGAAATTTACAGGGAATGTATGCGTTTGGGAGCGATTTGGGAAGTGCATTTATTGCCGGAGGTCAAATAATCGGACCGCTGCGTCCGGATCATCCCGTCGGATATCCGGTACCCGGACACCTCGGAAGGGAGCTTCTCCGGCGGACATCGGTTTTTTGACACACCCCGGAAATTCCTGCCCGGTCTGGCCGGGTGTGGCCATTCTTGCCCGCCCGACCGGCGGATGGAGGAAAATTCTTCCGCGCAAACAGAACCATCAGATTATCAAATCTCGTAATTCCGTTTACTTATGCTTGTGGCACCGGCCTTGCAGTAATAGCAGCGCAACGCAGTAACACCCGAAATGAGGCAACACAGGCTGTTTACAATCTCTCGAATATTGCAGGTGGGTCAGATGGGTTAGGCCAAAAGCTTTACGGACGGAATGGGAAGAGGATTTGGTTTTCGTTTTTTGTATTTGACAGGGACGTCAAATATTACTTCAAGGAGGAAAAATCATGGGACTTAAAGTCAACACCAACTTAGAGGCACTGAACGTTCACAACGCAATGGTGAACACCAACGCTAAGGTAGCGGACTCCCTCAGAAAACTTTCTTCAGGGTTGAGAATCGTATCGGCCAAGGATGATGCTGCAGGTTACGCCGTAGCGAACTCGTTCAAGGCGAAAATCGCCACGATGCGGGTCGCCACTCAGAACGCCAACGAAGCCCAGTCGATGCTTCAGGTGGCTGACGGAGCCTACACAAAGATTCACGATATCCTGATCCGTATGAAATCGCTTGCTACCCAGGCGGCCTCGGGACAGTCGACCGACAACCTCGCAACGATGGACAACGAATTCGGCCTCCTTCAGGATGAAATCAACCGGATCGCGCAGTCCACGAAGTACGGTTCGACGACTCTGGTGGACGCAACAGGACAGGGCTTTACCGGAATCACTTTCCAGGTTGGAGCAACCAGCACTACATCAGATCAGATTACGGTGAAGTTCAACGGAGCCACCGCGGCTTGCCTGGCGGTCGATAGAACCAGTTCCGGCATAGCCATCGGCACACTTTTGAGCGCTCAGGCGGCAATGAATGCCATCGACACGGCCCTTGTCTCCATCAACTCGTTCATGGGTGAAGTCGGCGCGTATCAGAACAGGCTCCAGTACACGGTCGAGAATCTCGCAATCAGCATCGAGAACTTCTCGGCATCCGAATCGACGATTCGCGATGTTGACATGGCAGATGAAATGAGCAGCTTCACGAAAAACCAGATTCTCCAGCAGTCCGGCATGGCAATGTTGGCGCAGGCAAACTCTGCGCCCCAGCAGGTCCTCACGCTTCTCAGAGGATAATACCACCCATTCTGCAATCCGGGAGAGGGCGGCCCCCAAAGGCCGCCCTTTTCCGTTTCCGGGCTGGAACCGTGACTTGCGGCGACGTTTCTGATACCATGCATTCAAAATGATACTTGGATAGGAAACGTTCCCGGACGGAGACATCTTCCTCCCGGCCTCATCCCGCCCAACCTTTTCTTTTCATCATAAATAGGCGAAGCCCTATAGATCGCGTTGAAGCGAATCCCATATTCCCATACAGCACTTGAAAAATAAGGTGGAATTTACGTTGACTCCATCCACATATTTCTATATATTTGCATCAATCAATATTATGGAGGACCCGAGATGCGTGCGTTTTTAAAAGTAATGAAGGCTCTCTCCGATCAGAACCGAATCAAGATCGTCAAAATGCTGCAGCGCAGGCCGCTTTGCGTGTGCGAGATTCAAGCAGCCCTCGAGATAGCCCAGCCGACGGTCTCAAGCCACTTGAAAGTCCTCGAAGACGCGGATCTCGTCCGCAGCCGCAAGGAAGGCCTCTGGGTGATTTACAGCCTTGCCGACGGAAAGAGCAGTCCCTACTGTGCGACCCTTCTGGGCAATCTCACCCATTGGCTCGAAAACGACCCGGAGATCGTAAAAGTCTTGGAAATTCTTCCCTTCATCCAGAGGGAAACCATTTGCAGGAAATAATGCCAGGAGAAAGATCCAATGAAACCGATCCAGACTCAAGCGTGCTGCCCCGAGGCGAGTGCCGCCCCCGCCCAGACTGAAACCATGATGAAATATGTGCTCGCCGGGATTCCGCTGCTGGCGGCATGGTGGCTCGTATACTCCAATCTGGAAGCCTTTTCGGGATGGTTTGCCTATGATCTTCTCAAACTCTCTCACGAAAGCCACTTTGGAGGAGCGGTCGCCTTTTTTGTCTACGACACGCCGAAAGTCCTCCTTCTGCTCACTTTGGTCGTTTTTGGCGTCGGTCTCATACGTTCCTTTTTCACTCCCGATCGCACGCGAAAGCTTCTTGCCGGAAGGCGCGAATCGGCCGGCAACGTGCTCGCGGCCCTTCTCGGCATCGTGACTCCTTTTTGCACATGCTCCGCGGTTCCTCTGTTCATAGGCTTCGTGACGGCCGGCGTGCCTCTCGGCGTCACCTTTTCCTTTCTCATTTCGGCTCCCATGGTAAATGAGATTGCCGTCGTGCTCCTCTACGGCCTCTTCGGCTGGAGAGTGGCGGCCATTTATCTCGGGACCGGACTCCTCATCGCGATGCTTGCCGGGTGGGTCATCGGGAAGTTTCGCCTGGAGCATCATCTGGAAGACTGGGTTCTCGAAATAAAGGCCGGAGAAAACGCCTACACCGAAGCGAACATGACGCCGCCCCAGCGAATACGCTATGGCCTGGACGCCGTCCGGGACATCGTCGGAAGGGTCTGGCTCTACGTGGTCCTGGGCATTGCCGTCGGGGCCGCAATTCACGGATACGTCCCGGAAGGTTTCATGGCTTCGATCATGGGCAGGGAAGCCTGGTGGGCGATCCCGGTATCGGTGCTAATCGGCATTCCGATGTATTCAAACGCTGCGGGGATCATTCCCATCGTCCACGCCCTGCTGGAAAAAGGCGCGGCCCTGGGCACCGTCCTTGCCTTCATGATGTCGGTGATAGCGCTTTCCCTGCCCGAGGCGGTCATTCTCCGGAAGGTCCTCAAGCCGACGCTCATCGCAGTCTTTTTCGGAGTTGTCGGTTTCGGAATTATACTGGTGGGTTACATCTTCAACCTGGTAATCTGATCATCTGATCGAATGGGCGGCCAGTGAAAAGGAGACAACAATGCTGATCAAGGTGCTTGGCCCCGGATGCAGGAAATGCCTCGAAACCGAGAAACTGGTTCAGGAAGCCGTGCGGGAAAGCGGCTGCGAGGCCACTGTGGAACATGTGCGTGATATCGCGCAGATAGCGCAGCACGGCGTTTTCACCACCCCTGCCGTTGTCGTCGACGGCGAGGTCAAGTCGGTCGGAAGGGTTCCTTCGAAAGCCGACATCAAAAAATGGCTGGGGAAATAGAACGGGAAAAAAGCCGGAGTCCTATCGCAGCAGGGGGCGGCGGGTATTCCGCCCCTGCCCTCCGCGCCGCCGGCTCTTCCGGGATGGAAGAGTTTTTTCCTAGGGTACGGTTGCTTCGCGGGCGTCGAGAACTTTCCTGACCGCCCCCAGGAGGTCCACGGCGCGGTATGGCTTGTTTATGAAGTCCTTCACCCCGGCATCCAAAGCTTCCTCGCGGATTTGAGCCGGTCCAAACCCGCTAGAGATGATGATTCGCGCGTTCGGGTTGATTTCCAGAAGCTTGAAGAGGCAGGCCCGGCCCCCCATCCCCGGCATGATCAGATCGAGGATGATCAGGTCGACGGTTTCATGGCTGTTCCGGTAGAATTCTATGGCCGCCTCGCCGCTCGCCAGTGCCCTCACGGAATATCCGTGGTCCTGGAGAAATTTCGTCGTAACATCCCTGATGAGTTCCTCGTCGTCGACAAGCAGCACGCTTTCGGTCCCGGCAAGCAGCATCCGGGGCGCCGCGGGTTCCTCCACGCCTCTGAACGTCGTGCTAACGGGCAGGAAAATCGTGAACGTCGTTCCCCGTCCCTGTTCGCTGGAGCAGAAAATGTGACCGTGGTGGTTTTTCAGAATGCCGTAGACCATGGCCAAACCGAGGCCCGTGCCCTTTCCCACATCCTTGGTGGTGAAGAAGGGATCGAATATCTTCTCCATGGTTCGCTTGTCCATGCCGTCACCGGTATCGGAGACAATCAGGCGGACGTATTTGCCGGGAGTCACCCCCGGATAGCGCATGAGGTCTTCGGACCCCAGCGTGACGTTTTCCGTCGAAATGCTGAGAGTCCCACCGTTGGGCATGGCGTCTCTCGCGTTTACCGCAAGATTCAGCAAAACCTGCTGTATCTGCGATGAATCCGCCCTGACCCTCATGAGCCCCTCTTCCTTGAGGCAGGCGTCAATCCGGATCATCTTCGGGAAGGTCCTTGCCAGGACCTTGCAGAGGTGCGTGATGATGGTGTTCAAATCGGTGCTCTGGAGTTTCGATTCGACTTTCCTGCCGAAGGCGAGAAGCTGGCGTGTCAGTTCTCCCGCCGTCCCGGCCGCGCGGCTTATTTCCATCAGCTCCTTGAAACCCGGATCGCTGTCTTTTTTCCCCAAAAGGAGAATATCCGTGTAGCCCATGATTGTGTGGAGCAGATTGTTGAAGTCGTGGGCGACTCCGCCCGCCAGGGTTCCGATTGCCTCCATTTTCTGCGCCTGAAGCAACTGGGCCTCGGTGCTCTTTTCCTTCGTGATATCGCGCGCGACGCAAAGAACGCTCGTGATGCCGCCCTCTTCACCCGCTTCCGGGAAGAACCGGACGTTCAGATCCACGTGCCCGCTTTCGCGCTCCAGCCGAATTTCCATTTCAAAAGGGGTCTCCGTCGCGAATACGGTCTGGATGGAATCTTCCCAGAAAGCGCATTCCTCCTCCGGAAACTCCAACTCGCGATGGCTTCTGCCGATGCATCCCCCCCGGCCGGGAGGAAAGATCCCGAAAACGGAAGGGCTCGCAAACAGATGGCGATTGAACCGGTCGAATCGCATTATCATATCCGTGGAGTTTTCCACCAGAGACCGGTATTTCGCTTCGGATTCCTGCAGCGCGAGTTCCGCCAGCCTCTTGTCGGTCACATCCCGTCCACCGATAACCGCGCCGAGGAACTTGCCGCTCGCGTCGCGCAGAAAACTGCCGCTCGCATCCATCCAGAGGTAATGGCCTTCAGCGTGTCTGCAGCGGAACTCCACCCGGATCGTGTTCAGTTCCCGGCCTCCCCTGAGGAAATCCCGGTAGATCCTGTCCCGGTCGTCCGGGTGGACCAGTCCGAAGACGGGCTTTCCCAGCAGGTCCTCCCGCCTGTACCCCAGCGCGTTTTCGAAAGACGGGCTCGCATACCACAGAATTCCGGACTCATCGATCTCGCCGACCAGGTCCTGAATGTTTTCCGTAATGCGCAGCAGGTCTTCTTCCCTGTCGTGCAGTTCCTTGACGGCCTTCCTCCGTTCCTCTTCGACACCGATTGCCGAGGCCAGAATGCCGAGAAATTCCCGATCCTGGCTCCGCAGTTCGGGCTCCTCCGGATACCCGAGAAGGAGCACTCCGGCCGTCTCGCCTTTCGAGGTCACATCCAGGCCGACATAGAAGAGCATCGTGCCGGAGGGCGTGCACTTCTCGGCGCCGCTGGAAGCGCATTCCGGAGTGCAATGGATCACGCCGACCCTGGCGGGAGAGAAAATTATCCTCTGCCAGCAGTTTTTCCAGCAGGCTTCCGGGGCGTGATCGACGGGAATGTTCCACGCATCCGACCGGAATCTTCCATCCTCATCCGGCCTGAGAAACACCGCTCCGGCCGCGCCGAGTTCCTCACCGCATAACTGCACGAGTCTTTTGATGTTCTCAACGGAATCGGATCCAAGGTTTACGAGGCACGTATTCAGAAGGGAGAGCCGCTTTTCCATGCCACGGCGCTCTCTTCTCAGCTCCACTTCGCGAAGTTCCCGTTGCACGGCCGGGAGCAACCGGGTGAGATTGTCTTTCACGATATAATCGTGAGCGCCGGCCTTCATCATCGCCACGGCTTTTTCTTCACCAATGGTGCCCGAGACAACGATGAACGGGATATCCCGGCCGCTGGCCTGAACGAGCCTGAGAGCCGACGGAGCATCGAATTGGGGCATATTATGGTCGCTTATGATGATGTCCCAGTCCTGCCGCTCGATGGCCTCTTTGAGCTGAGCCGGAGTATCGACCCTCTCGTAGTCGAGGTCCATGCCCCCCCGCTTCAACTGGCGGATGATCAGCTCGGCATCTGTTTGATAGTCCTCTACTAGTAAAACGCGCAGTGGGGCTGACATGGCGACCTCACTTCGAAGGATGACCGGGCTCCGGGGAGCCGAACGGCTTTTCCGTATGCTGTTGATTGAAAAGATCCGGTCAAATCAGGTACTGCTTCTCCCGTGCTCGATCGGACCGGCAACTCTGCGCCGGCCGAGGTTCCGATGCGGGATACCCGCGTCGGACAACGGTTCAACGGCGCGTCAACCGAACCCGCGGCTCCGTCGCCGGCTTCGTGCCCGTTACTCTCCCTAGCGCGGAATCGCCGGCCTTCTCAATCCCCTTCGGGACGTTGGTTCATCAGGACCCAATAAAGTCCCAGCTGGCTCATGATGTTCAGAAATGCATCGAAGTCGACCGGCTTTACCACATAGCTGTTCGCTCCGAGCGCGTAAGCGGTCTTGATGTCCGGATGCTCGCGCGAAGAAGTGACGACCACCACCGGGATGGTCCGCGTCCTTTCGTCACCCTTTATTTCCCGGAGCACTTCGAGCCCGTCTACCTTGGGAAGTTTGAGGTCGAGCAGGATGACCTTTGGAGGATAGGCGAGGTTGCGTTTTTCGTACCTGCCGCGGCAGAAGATGAAATCCAGCGCCTGTTCGCCGTCTTCCAGGACATAGACGTTATTGGCGAGATTCCGCTTCGTAAGGGCCCGCATCGTGAGCTCGGCGTCCCGTGGGTTGTCTTCGACAAGCAATATATCGACTGCATCCATATTGATCATCCGCCAGTTCCTTTCACGGGAAGAGAAAAGTAAAATGTCGCACCCTTGTCCGCTTCGCCCATTGCCCAAACCCTTCCGCCATGCCTGTGAATCAGACGTTGAACGATCGCCAGGCCCACTCCCGTGCCTTCGAAATCCCTTTCGCTGTGCAGCCTCTGGAAGACCCCGAAAAGCTTGGAAGAATAGCGCATATCGAACCCTGCCCCGTTATCCTTGACGTGGTATATTATTTCATTCGCCTGCGGTTCGGCGCCGACGTCGATGACCGGCCTTTCGCGTTTGGCGCTGAACTTCAGGGCATTGCCTATGAGGTTGGTCCAAACCTGCCTCATCATGGTCCTGTCGCTCACGACCGGAGGCAGGGTCCCCAGATGGAACTCAATGCGCTCCCTGTCTTCGGACGTGGTCAGTTCCTCGAAAATCGCGCCTGCAAGTTCCTCCATATTTATCTGGGTCGGCAGGAGTTCGACTCGCCCCATGCGGGAGTAAGCGAGGAGATTGTCGATCAACTCGGCCATCCGTCGCGCTTCCTCGCAAATGACATTGCACACGCGCATGCCTTCCTCGCCCAGTATCGAAGCATAATCCTCCGTGAGGATACGGGTGAAACCGTCCACGGCCCGCAGAGGCGCGCGCAGGTCGTGCGAAACGGAATAGGCGAAGGCCTCAAGCTCCTTGTTTGCGGCTTCAAGTTGCGCGGTACGCTCGTGGACGCGATCTTCGAGTTCTTCGTTCAGCCTGCGGATCTTCTCCTCGGCCAACTTTCGCTCGGTGATATCCTGTATCGTGCCGAACATGCTGATGGTGTTGCCGTTTGCGTCGAGTTCCAGTTCTCCGAGTCCGTATACCCATCTTTCCCGGCCGTCCCGGGGGCGGATAATTCTGTACTCGGCTGCAAACGGTTGATGCCGGGAGAGGACATGCTCCGAGAAATACTTCCGCATCTCCTCCTGTTGTTCCGGATGGACAAGACCGATCCACCCTTCCACATTTTTTTCATAGTCGCCATCGATACCCAACACTTCGTCCAGAGTAGACGAACTCATCCAATTGCCCGAAACGGCATCCATATGGTAGGACCCCAAGCGCGCGACCTCCTGCGATTTTCTTAAAAAGTACTCGCTATCGCGAAGCGCCTTTTCGGCGAGCTTCCTCTCCGTTATGTCGAGTGCGGCAAAGATGTAGCCCTTCGCGGGGTCGAAAAGGTCAAGCAGCATCGCACTGATGGCGATGTCTCGTTTCTCTCCGTCTTTTCTCACCCAGCACGTTTCGACACTCACGGATTCCGAACCGCCCGCAGTGTATTCTCCATCCCCGAACGACATTTGTTCGCAACCATCGGCCGCCTGGAGGATACGGAAATCCTCCCCGGCCAGTTCAGCGCTGTCGAAGCCCGTTATGCGGCACATGGCATCGTTTACTTCCTGAATCACCCCGCGCACCACCAAGCCGATTCCCACGGGAGCGGTATGGAAGATGCTCGCGAGCTTTGCCTCCCTTTCCTGGAGAAGCCTCTCGGCTTCCTTGCGTTCGGTTATGTCCCTCGCAAAGGCGGCGATCAGGACTTCTTCGGCAAAACGCATCGTCGTGATCGAAACCTCCACGGGAAATGCCTTGCCGTCTTTCGCCTTGTGCCAGGTTTCCAATACCGCCGTGCCTTCCTCGATGACGTTCTTCCAGTATTCCGGCCAGATTGCGGCAGGAAATACAGGGTCCACGTCAATTAACCTCATGGCGAGCAGTTCCTCCCGCGAATACCCCAGCCCACGGCAGGAGGCTTCATTGACGTAGGCAAAAGTCGCATCGCCCCTGATCCAGAATACGCTGTCTCTCATGTTGTCGATGCAGAACTGGGTACGCTTGAGCGCAAGCTCCGTCATCTTGCGTTCCGTGATGTCGGAGGCAACCCCCATCAGCCTGAGCGGGCAGCCCTCCGCGTCCCACTCCATGATGCTCCCCGTGGTAAGCAGCCACCGGTAACCGCCTGTCTTGTTGACCAGCCTGCATTCAATCCTGTACTCCCTGCGCTTTCCGGCCAGGTAATCGTTGTAGGTGCGGCGCACCATCTCCCGGTCGTCGGGATGCACAGACTTGATCCATTCGGCAACGTTCATTCCGATCTCGCCGGCCTCATACCCCAGTATCTTTTCGTACTCCGGATTGACTTCGACGATGCCGGTTTGAACGTTCAGGTCATAGAGTCCCTGCCTGGATGCGCTGAGGGCCATCCGGAGCTGTTGCTCGCTCTTTGCAAGCGCCTCTTCGGCCCGCCTGCGCTCGGTTATGTCGATGCCGATGCCGACCACCCCTTCGACGTTGCCTTCGCTGTCGAAGAGCGGGGAGTGCACCACGTCGATGACAATGCCTTTGAAGACCGTGATGCTCCGGGTCGGCTTTCCGGAAAGGGCTTCGCGCACCGAATCCACCAGTTCGGGCACATCCGCATAGACTTCCAACATGGACTTCCCGACCACCCGCCCCGGGTAAGAACCTATCTTCGCGAGAGCACGGCCTTCGGTCAGCTGGAAGACACCGTTCTTGTCCAAAACGACTATTATTGCATCGGCGTTCTGCACCACGAGGCGGAACCTCTGCTCACTCTCCTCCAGTGCCTGCTGCGCAAGCTTGCGCTCCGTTATATCCATCGTGGAGCCGATGATGCGTTGCCTGCCTTCCTCCCCGCTTCGTGCGCCTTCGGCATGAACGATTATCTCGGAACCGTCCGGGCGGATGATGCGAAATTCCTCACGGTAGAGCGCGCCCGTTTCCGCCGCTTTCCGGAATGCGGCCTGTACACGCTCCCTGTCCGCCGGATGCACGGCGCTGATGAAATTATCGAAAACCGGCTCAAACCCTCCCGGCTCGTACCCGAAGATCCTGTACATCTCGTCTGACAGAGTCCTCGTGTTCGTCTGGAGATCCCATTCCCAGCTTCCCACGTGTGAAAGCGCCTGGCTCTCCTGCAGAAGCCGCTGACTTCGGTGAAACGATTCCTCTATTTTCTTGCGGTCGGTGATGTCATGGATTATGCCGACACTTCTCGGCAGAGCATTGCCGAAGCCATGAATGGCCGCCGCGCTGAGAAAGATCCAAACCGTCGATCCGTCCTTATGGATGTAGCGCTTCTCCAGCCCGTATCCCCGGCCCGTCAGGAACATTTCATGCATCGACGCGCGGCAGGCCTCAAGATCTTCGGGATGGGTGAGGTCAAAGAGGGTTTTTCCCAGCATCTCCTCGTTGGTGTATCCGACAATTTCGCAAAACTTCCGGTTGACGACCAGGAATCTCCCTGTATCCGTTGCAGTCATGCAGACACCGACTCCCGCATGCTCGAATATGGCCCGGAAACGCTCCTCGCTCGCCCGCAAAGCGGCATCGGCCGCCCTGTTGCGGATGGCCAGAAACGTCAGGCCCGCCACCAGCAGAATCAAGGCTCCGATGGTGGCAGCCACGCCAAGCACAAGGTCTCTATTCTCCTCCCAGAGAGTAACGGGCTTGTTAAGAATGAAGCTGTCGCTGGGTAAGGCTTCCAGCGGGATATTCCATTTCTTCAGCTGGACATAGTCAAACATGGGCTTGCCGGATGGCGTGCGAGGGATGGGGATCGAGTCCGGGTCTTCCCCCCCGAGCACCCTCAGGGCGACATCGGCGACCTGCCGCCCGTGGTCCCTTCCGGCCAATGCCACGCCGCCGACAATGCCGTGCCCAAGCCGGACAGCATGAGCCGAATATGCGGGGACGGGAGCGTCCGCAGTGAGATACTGGGTGTCCTGAGCCATGGAAAGGCTCTGCCAGCCCGTATCGGCGGAAAAGGTGAGCAGCAAAACGAGGGAGTCGCGAGGAAGCGCGTCAATGGCGTCCTTCACCTCTTCCATGCTCGAGAAAGGCAGGTAGCGGAATACAACGCCTTTCCCGATAGATGCTATGGCGGGCTCCGCTTCCGCGAGCGTGGCAAGCCCGGTCTCCGACTTGTTGGCCACCACCAGGATCTGTTTTGTTCCGGGGTGCAGGCCGAGAGCGATCTCCAGGGTTTGCCTTATCGCCAGGTTTTCGGGGACTCCGGTAATTTTCCTCTGGCCCTCGATCATGGCGGGAGTGAACCCGTTTATGCCGCCGAATACGATCGGAACGCCCGGGAACAGGTCTCTGTTGCGCAACGCCGTCTGCAGCGCGGGATTGTCGAAACAGACGATCAGATCGAATTTCAGGTTCTCATACTTTTCATGGAACAACGCCCTGATCCGGACCGTGGCCATCTCGCCCGGATATCGCCTTGATTCCAGATGTTCCCTGAAGGCCCCGAGGTCGGGGTAGACTTCCCTTATTCGCTGGATAAATCCCGCGTATTCCTCGTCCGACCAGGCAAAACCGGTACCGTAGGAATGCAGCACCAGTATGTTTGGCATGGCCTGAGGTTGCCTGCAGTGCGCAGGTCCGCAGGTCACAGTTCCCGCAAGGATAAAAAGCAGTGCTGCAAGCGCAACCGTCAGGCTATGCCGGCTGTTCATGACGGACATGGGGCGTCCTCGGGGTTTATTCATGTTTTCCGGACTTCGACTCATACCGAATTGCGTTCCAGACAAAACTAATGGAAAAGAGCGGGGGAAATGATTTCCCCCGCACCCCCTCGGGATTTCTGCCGCGCGCTCCGGCGCTTGCGGCCCGGCCAAAGGCCCGCCGCAAGCGCCAAAATGAGCAGGGCAGCTGCGTGTGGGGTGCGGGGAGCAGGCTCCCCACGGTCTTAATTCCTGGCATCATCTTGAACGCTCATTGGTATCAAAAGCGTTTTTTGTACATTCTTGAACACAAATGCGTATTGCTTGGTCCTAAGTCGCCATCGCTCCGGATTCCCAACCTTACAAGGTTTATGCCACATGCAGCCGTTTCATGCATGCGTTTGCGTTGAAGGCCAAGCGGATGGGACAGGACCCATATATTCTTGCCGATCCCTAAAGGACATTAAGATAAGATGTGCATTTGAAAATGATTTTATTAAGGAAAGGGTTCAGAGTCAACGGAAAGGGTTCACGAATATTCCGGGAATGTTAAAGAGCGGTGTGTGAACATTGCGTTACAGTCCCCAAAAACTCAAGCCCGGATGTGCCGGCAATACAATCGATCCGGCCCTGCGGGATCGGCTTTCCCGCCGTACGGGCCACCCGCTGTTTTGCCTGGACAAAGCCCGGCCTTTCATCTATGCGTTGTATCAGGATTCGCACAGCGGCAACGGGGCAAACATACGAACCGAGGAGAGGAAAATGAGTCACGCAGCAGTCACGGTCCTGGCGGCAATCTTTGTGCTTTTTTCGTCGGTATCGGCCGCGCAGGCGCAGAAGGGCTTCGACGGGGTCTATGGAAAAGGAACCCAGGAATTCTCGCTCGCAACCGGCAGTCCGGGAGAACTGGGGCTGGTGGAAGCGCTCGGAACCCGCTTCGCGGCAAAGACGGACTCGAAGCTTCTCTGGAAGAAAGCCGGCTCGGGCGATTCTCTCAAAGCCCTGAAAGAAAAATCCGTCGACATGATCATGGTTCATGCTCCGGCCGGGGAGAAGCAGGCCGTATCGGAAGGATGGGCCATAAAACGCACCCTCCTCGGCTCCAACGAATTCTTCATCGTCGGACCTCCGGGAGACCCGGCGAAGATATCCGAAGCGAAAAGCGCCGCGGATGCCTACAAGCGCATAGCCGGGAGCAAATCGAAGTTCCTGTCGCGAGGCGACAACTCCGGCACCCACAAGAAGGAAATGGATATCTGGAAAAAGGCGGAGATCAACCCCTCCGGGGACTGGTACATCATCAGCCGCGATTTCATGGCGGCGACTCTGAAACGCGCCGAGACCGAAAAAGGTTACTTCATGACCGACAGCAGCACCTGGGCCGCCGAAGGCAAGAAAGTTCCGGGTCTCAAGATCCTCTTCAAAGGTGACAAGGTACTGGTGAACACCTACCATGCCCTTTGCCAGCCCGAGGGCGCCACTCCGGGAGCCGCGCTGGCGGCCAAATTCATCGATTTTGTCGCTTCGGACGAAGGGCAGAAGATAATCCGGGAATTCGGCAGGGAGGCCCATGGAGAGGCCCTCTACAACGACGCGGAATACGCCGCCCGGTACGAATGAGACCGGTGCCGGGGTCCCGCCGGTCCCGCGCCTCTGGAAAACTAATGGGAAAGAGCGGGGGAAATGCTTTCCCCCGCGCCCCCTCGGGATTTCTGCCGCGCGCTCCGGCGCTTGCGGTCTGGGAGCCCGGGATCAAGCTTGAACGCTCATCAGCCGATCAGGCGGATCTCTATGTTGACCAGGCCCTTCACATACCGCGAGCCGGTGAAGTAATCCTCGGCCGAGATGAGCTCAAGGCACCCGTCCTCTTCGCAGAGCGATTTCCCGTCCCTTTCGGTCAGCACCATAGCGCCGCCGCCCACCGGCGAATTGAAGATCTCCTGCCAGGAAAACACCACTTTGTGTCCGTCACGGGCCGAGGCGACAATAATCATTTTTTTCGTGTCGTTGTGTTCCTCCTTGAGCACGTCGGCCTTACCGATCACCTTGTCGAGATGGACGCCCCGCAGACCGGCGATGGTCCCTTTCGGAGTCCCGCTGCCGCAGAATATGGGCAGATCGTCCAACCCTTCGTTCTCTATGCCGCACAGTTCTTCCATGGAAAGAACAAGAGGTTTGGTGACCCTTCCCGTAACCGTGAGTGTCCGGGCCTCCCAATCGTCGTGCGCATCTGTTTTTACGCTTTGCACCTCGGCCGCCATAAAACCCTCCCCTGTTATTGGAATGCGATCAGCTCAGCTTTGCTCTTGCATGTCACTGAGCGATTTAAGAGCTGCCTGAACCATATCCGCTGATTTCCCGACTGAAAAGAGATGAAGCAAATCCTGTTCGATTCTACCAGTATTTTTGAGCGCCAACGACCGGAAACGGCGATTTTTATCTGGAGAGCCGGAACTGGATCGGCTGCACAATCCAGGTGGCCACAGCAGCCCCGCCGTAGCGCCCGGGCTTGAACCTCCACTTGTCGACGGCATCCAGCACGCTCTGCTCGAAAACCCCCTTCGGATTGGCCTCTATGACCGATGCCCTGGCGACGCTTCCGTCCGTTTTCACCAGGAATCTTACCACCACCCTCCCCGAGATTCCCATCTGCCGCGCGATGCGCGGAAATTCCGGCTCCACTTTCCGCAACGCCGTGGGAGCAGTCTCCACTTTGTTCAATTCGTACTCCCCCCGGGTCCCGCCGCTCCCGCCTCTATCCTGCGGGCCACCGCCCCCGGATGCATACGTCCCCGCCTGACCGCCGGCGGCCCCGTCGCGCGGATTCACGCCTTCGGATTCGACGGGGCGGCTTCGATCCTGCGCGGCGGCAGCGTCGGGCCGCTCCTGTTTGGCATTTGTGCTGCAAGGAGTCTGCGCAGCCGGTCTGCGCGAAGGCTTCTCGCCACTATGCGGCGCAGCAGCCTTGCGGGGTGTCCGGGACACCTTCGGCGGTTCAGCCGGCGGCTGGGGTTCCGGGGGCTTCGGGGACTGCTCGCCATGGAACTCTTCAACGGGAATCGGGTCGGGCTCCGGGGGGCGTCCCGGTTCAGGGGGGGCGGCCCGCATCTCCGATTTTTCAGCGCCACCGCCGATCGCGGCCGGTCCGGCATCGCCTCCCGGTGCGCCCCCGGCGGCCCCTTTGGACACACCGCAGAAATCCCCCGCGCTTACTATGCTCGCCATGATGAATCGGGGCTCCGGCACCCAAAGAGGCCTTAGGAGAACGGCCGAGAGCACCGCAAGGAGAAGCACGGCTGCGTGAATGCCCAGGGAGAGTCCCATGCCCAGCAGCACCCGGCTCTTTTTGGGCCTGCGGGAGATTCCGCCATGAACTCCGCTCTCCGAGACATCGACGTCCCGGATAATGCACGCCGCCTCACCAGCATCCCCAGCCGGAGACGGTATGAATTCCAACCCGTCGATGGCGGCGCATTCACCCAAAACGCGGAAGCGCAGAGGGTCCAATCCGCATGCCGACAGCTCGATATCGTCCACAGGACTCCCCCCGTCCGGAACGCCTTCATCCGAGCACGCAAAGATGGTTTCAGCCGCATTCCGGCACACCGGATCATCTCCGATCGATCAGACAGCCGTTCCAAGCCGCCGTCGCTGCGGCCCGCGGCCCATCCTGTCCGCAACGGATCGAGGCAGGCAGGTCCGCAAGCCTCCGTTCAGATCGAGGATGCTCACCGAGGTATTGTAGAGTTCGCATACGGCCTCCTCGGTCATCACGTCATCGGGCTTTCCATCGGCGAAGACGGCACCGTCCCGCAACATGACAACGTGGTCGGCAATCCAGAGAGCGTGGTCGGGAAAGTGCGTGGACTTGATGCAGGTGTAGCCGTCCCCCGCGAGATCGGCTATCCGGTCCAGCAGCCTGATCTGATTGCCGAAGTCCAGGCCGTTCGCAGGCTCGTCCATGATAAGCGTATCGGCCCCCTGAGACAGCGCCCGCGCAATCAGAGTCAGTTGACGCTCCCCTCCGCTCACGTCGGTGTAGCTCCTGTCCTTCAGGTGCAGGATGGAAAGCCGGTCCAGCGAGTGCAGAGCCATGTCGACGTCTTCCTTCGAATACCTCGAAAAAAGAGGCCTATGCGGAGTCCGCCCCATGAGGACAACATCCAGCACGCTGTAGGAAAAGGCCATCCGGTGCGTCTGCGGCACATAGGCGATGCGTTTGGCCAGTTCCCGCCGGGGCATCCGATCGACCGGCCTGCCCTCGAACAGCACCGTGCCCCGCTCGGGCCGGTAGAGACCGAGCAACACCTTCAGCAGAGTGGATTTCCCGCTCCCGTTGGGACCCAGAAGAGAGAGGACCCCGCCTCTTTCGACGGAAAGGGATACATCTTTTAGCACCGGGGAACCCGAGTAGCCGTACGTGACGTTCCTGGCCTGCATCAACTCCATCTGCTCCACCCTTTCGTGGCGTTTCTCAGAACCAGCGCAAAGACGGGAACGCCGACGAGTGCCGTGAGGATCCCCAGCGGGATTTCGATCTGGAAGAGCAGCCTCGATATGGAGTCGACAATGAGGAGGAATATGGCGCCCAGGACGGCCGTTACGGGAAGGAAGACCTGATTGTTCGGGCCGACGAGCATCCGGGTCATATGCGGAATCACGAGCCCCACCCAGCCCAGCATACCGCACACGGCAACCGTGAGGCTGCCGAGAACGGCTGCAATAATCACAAAAGCCGTGCGAAGGACGGTGGCGTTTATGCCCATCGTACGCGCTTCCTCCTCACCCATGGTGAGAACGTTGAGGTACGGGGAGAGGAGCACCAAGGCCGCGATTCCCAAGAGAATCGGGACGGACAGGACGAGGACGGTCCCCGCGTCGGCAAGCGCGAATCCGCCCATGAACCAGTAGGTGATCGTGGGAAGCTGGCTGTAGGGATCGGCGAGGTATTTCATCAGGTAGAAAAGCGACATGAAAAGCTCGCTGCTGATGATGCCGCCGAGGACCAGCAGGAGTATCTTGTCTCCCCGATACAGCCCGGCAATGCCGACCGCAACCAGAACCCCGATGATCCCGAAAATGGAAGCGCACGCCTGGACCGCGGCCCAGCTTAGGGAGAGCACCGTGCCCAGGGCGGCGCCGAAGGATGCTCCCGCAAGAATGCCGACCAGTTTCGGAGAAACCAGCGGGTTGATGAATACTGCCTGAAGCACGGCGCCCGACATGGAAAGAGCCGCCCCGACAAGCATGGCCCCCACGATGCGCGGCATTCGGATATGCACGATGACCGTTTTGGCCGTATCGAGACTTTGCGCGTCCATTGCGTTTATTCCCAGGAGTTCATGGGCCAGCAAGCCGAATATCTGCGCCGGGCTGACCGGGTATCTTCCCAGGGAAAAGGCGAGGAGCACCGTCAGGAGAAGCCCTCCGAGCAGCAAAGGGTACAGGAAGCGATTGGAAATCAATGCCGCAGGACCTCCGCCAGTTCTCGCTCATCCAGCTTCAGACCGAGAAACAGATCGTAGAACTCGCCGATCTCACGGGAAAGATCGAGCGGAAACCGTTCGGGATAGAGAACGTTTGCCAGCCACTTGACGCCAAGGAGACGCATGAAGGAAGGGGGCCGGTCGAACCAGTTGAAGGGCGCCTTCGGGATCAGGTGCACCCTCCTGTTCTTTACGGCCCGGATGTGCCGCCATCTTGGGTCGTCGTACACATGGTCGGCGAATTCCTTCTCCTGGGCGAGAATCACCTCCGGGTCCGCGGCCATCACCTGCTCGATGGAGATCCTTTCCATGCCGAAGTCGTTCTTGGGCGCGCACCGGTAGACGTTCCTCCCCCCCGCGAGGTTGATCAGCTCCGCATGAGGCGATCTGTCGCACTCGGAACTCAGACCGTCCGGGGCTTCGGCATAGTAGACGGAGACCTTTTCCTCATCCGGTATTGCGGCGGCAACCGGCACGATTGTTTGGATGGCGCGCGAGGCATAATCGCTCAGTTCCTCCGCCCGCTTTTCAAGACGAAGGAGATCCCCGAGGGAGCGGAAAGCTTCCGGATAATCGGTCAACGTATCCAGTCTTATATAGAAAAGGGGCATTCGGAGCTGCCCTGCGACCTGTTCGATCTTCTCGTTCGCCGTCTGCCCCGGCCATATCCAGCCGACCATGACTTCGGGCCGGACCGCAAGCAGCGTCTCAAGATTGGGCGTCCGTCCCTGGCCGAACCATCCTCCGATGACCGGGAGGCTCGCCACGGAAGGTTTTAGGTAACGCTTCTCCAGGGCCGCGAAAGGATAGTTCAGGCCCGCAAGGAGCCCCGGGTCCAGGGCATAGATCATATACGTGGCCGGAGGGGTCGCCCCGTATGCTTTGGTGATGGCATCGGGCACGGACACCCTGCGCCCGGCCATGTCGAGGATCTCCCGCCCCTCCGCATGCCCGATGCAGAGGGTTGCAAGGAGCATGAGAAGGGAAATCGCCGTCCATATTGACGAGTGCGGCAAGCCGGGACACGAAGTTCGCCTGTGCGTACCGTTCACTGCTTGTCCCACCATAGCACCGCCCAACGGACTTCACGCCGGTAAGGCAGTTTCCAGCCGCCGTCGCAACGGATCAGACAACCCGCCAGATGGTTCCTCAGCCTGGTTTCTTCTTCGGGCGTCATTGCATGAAGCATCCAGCGCACCGCTTTTTCGGCTTCCTTGATGCCGCTGAAGATCTTTTCCTCCCTGTTGATTGTGAAGGCAACATTGGCATAGACGCCCATCTGGCGCAGGAGGTTGTAGACGATGATGTAATCGGGCCCGGAACGGAATGTCCGGCCGACAGCTTCGACGATCTTCCTGTCATGCGGACCGTCGTCGACCAGGGTCGAAAGATATACCCGCTTTCTTGCGCGGCTTTGCAGCTTCAGGATCCCCCCGCGCAGGTCATCCACAATGAGCGACCGGGAGGCGATGGCGACATCGTGATCGCCGATCCCGAACGCATCCCAGTCGTCTTCCCATCCGCACTTGACCGGCCGTATATTCCCGATCCCCTCTTTTCGGCAGCGCTCGTCGAGAAGCCCAAGCATAGCGGGAGAAGAGTCCATGGCGGTAATCGACCGTACAAGCGGGGCCAGGGGAACGGAAAGGGTCCCGGCGGCGCACCCGACGTCAAGCACGCTCCAATTTGGCTCGGGCTTCATGATCTCGAGGAACTGGCCGACATAGCCGCTCGACGAAGCATGACGGGCGAATTCGACGGCCCGTTTGTCCCAGTACTTGGGATCGCGCATCGGGACGCGTTTTGCCGCGTGCACTTCCCTCCACAACCCGTTCCAGTCGATGTATGGAATGCTCATCCCGATTCCTTTCGAATCGCCCGCCACCCGTGCGGGAAAGATCCCTCTTCCTTCCCTCGTCGCAAAACCGGACGCGGTTCCGGATCAGACGAGGGTGTAATAGTCACGCCCCTGGGCGCAGGGTTTGCAGAGCACGCTGCCGTTCAGGCACACCTGGCGCCTGTCTCGCACCATTTCCCCGCACCTCTCGCAGACAGCCGTGTCCAGCGGCACTCCGGGAAGGTCCTCCGGGCGCATCGCGACATGCACCCTCCTGATCCTGAAAAGATCCTCCTCGGCTATGCAGGCCATCGCATCCAGTTGGGCCTTCGCCTCATCATCCTGAGGAAAAAGGTGCTGCGCCATCCGCTTCACGCGCTCCTCGGAATCCGCTCTGACGCTCACGCGCACGGACCTTCCGGAAGAGGTGTCCACAAAGGTGGCAGCCATTTTCCCATAGTCCATCATCTTTATGCTGCGCTTCCCGGGAGTCCTCCCGGTCACCGAAATAATGGCATCGGCCGCACACCTGTCAATCTCCATAAATATGACCAGATCCCTCCCCTGCTCACTTTTCGGCTCGCTGATGCCCAGTTCCCTCAAACCGGCCATCGCCATTCTCACGCCGATTATCTGCCCCCCGCAGAGGTGACCGTGAAACTTCACCGCTTCATTCAACAGGCTCTGAAATGATGCTTCCATGATTGCCGCCCTGCTAGAACTTGTATCTCAGGTTCATAAAATAGTTGCGCCCCTCGAGCGGGTAACCTTCGTCCAGCTCATAGTTCTCATCCAGGATGTTATTGATCCCGGCTTCGATCGTAAAGCCCTTGTAGAATTCGTAAATGGCTTTCGTATTGACCAGGGCGAACTCATCCGCCACCCGGACTCCCGTGGACGAACTGTAGCGGTCCCCGTTGTATTCGACCGATCCGAGGACGCTCAGGCCTTGGACCGGAGTAAAATAGTGAAGGTATCCGAAGACCTTGTGGTTGGGGATGTTTGTCAGCTTGTCGGCCGAACTCTGGTTTTCATATTTGATGTAAGTGTAATTGAAGCCGCCTCTCAGGGACTGGAGAATCTGCCCCGATACGCCCAGTTCCACGCCGTACTGGTTGACGTTGCCTATGTTCTGGTTCTGGTAGACGGTCTTCTTGGGGTTGCTCGGGTCGGGCACGGTCTTCTGAAGTATGAAGTCACTGACATCGCTGTAAAAGAAATTGGCCTCGAAGGTGATATTTTTGAAAATGAGATCTTTGTAGCCCACCTCGTAATTGAGGGACTCCTCGGGTTGGAGACCGGGGTTCGGGATGGCCTTGCCGAGCTTGTAGGAATACTTGTCCTTCATCGACGGCAGCCTTGATTTCTCCGCAAAAGTCGCGTGGACGGTTCCCGTTTCGGTCAGCTTGTAGAAGAGGCCACCCTGCGGATTGAAGGCGTCGGATACCCCTGTATTGAAGTTCGTCAGGTTCTTCGTGCCGGAAATGAGGTTCTGCGCCTCCACCGTCTCCAGCCTGTCATAGCTGAATCCCATGATCGAGTAGAGCTTGTCGGTGATGTCGACGGTATCCTCGAGGCCTATGGAATAGACGAGATCTTCAAAATGCTGAATGGGATAGCCTTCGTTGTGTTCCCTGTGGACGTCGTCTATATAATGAAACGAGGCCTTGATGAAATTTCTCGCCAGAAGCTGAGTGCCCCCTTCGATCGAACCTCCGTAGGTGTAATCGTCGTACCAGCTTCGGAATGCGTACTTTTTCGAGATGGTTTTGTAGTTGGCGTCGTCGAAGCTGTAGAGCGAATTCTCGAAAACATCGTAGTAAAGTCTTGTTTTTACGTAGCTTTTATCCAGGATGGCCGTATTGGAGTT
>JAJFVB010000226.1 GCA_021372055.1 Desulfobacteraceae bacterium
GCCTCGAACAGGTGCATGTGCGACATATCTCCCAGGATCGCTTCATCCCCCCGGCCACAGTGCGTCAGGATGCTCACCAGGTTGCCCATCGTGCCGCTTGCCGTGAAGAGCGCGGCTTCCTTGCCGAGCCTTTCAGCCGCGATTTCTTCGAGCCTGTTGACGGTCGGGTCTTCCCGGTATACGTCATCGCCAACCTCCGCCTCCGCCATGGCCCGCCGCATGGATGCCGTTGGCCGTGTCACCGTATCGGAACGCAAATCTATCCTCTGCATCGTGTCTCCCGTCGGGCGAATGTCCGCCAGTCTGGTGCTGGGGGAATGCCATACTATACAAATAGTTCCATTCGCAGTGAAGAACAATTCGCATTTGTGGCTACGGACATGGCTTTCCTATCCGGCTACTCCGAGGCCCCGCGCCATGAACGTGACTTCGAACGGCAGATGCCTGAAAACTCCCGTCCCGGTTTGGACAAATCCAAGCGCCTCATACCAGGACTTCAGTTCCTTGTGTTCGGAAATGATGCCGATTTCGATCCGATACGCCCCGAGCGACTCCGCACGGGAGATAGCGTGCTCGACGAGCGCCTTGCCAAAGCCCCTGCGCCTGTAATCCGGCAGAACCGCAAGCCTTTCGAGGTAGCAGACCTCGGGTTTGGCCTGTTCGAGGGCCACGCATCCGCAGGGCGTTCCGTCGCATTGGAGCATGAAGTATCGGACCTGATTGTGCAGCGCCGATTCGACCCATTGAGCCGTGCAATTCGACGGGTGCCTGGGACAATTTCCCTCCGTGAGATCGAATCTGAGCGCAACGTCTTTGAAGGCGTTCCGGATGATATTTGCCAGGACAAAGACATCGGAGAGAAGGGCTTCCTCGATTTTACAAACCATGCGGAAGTTCCTTATGCTGCGCCGGGTCCGCGAGAACAGCGGGCGATCGGGAATCTTGGCGGTGTCGGCCGCCGCTGGAAAATGCGACCTCAAACCGGCAAAAGGATTTGACCATACTCTCTGCCGCCCGCTCACGCGAGGGCAGTATGCATATATTACCAGAGTCGAAAAAAGAATGCCCAAAAGATAAGGATCATAGCACTATGCGGCAGAGAAATTTCAAGGAAAATTCTGTGCCGAAACGGTCAATTCCGGGGGCGGATCCTCGATGCCGGGTTTTCGGGGAGGATCCGGTTGCCCCGAGTCCGTGGCCTGCCATCTCCCCGGGCCGGTTCCGAAAAGAGTTCAAACTGAGGGGAAATTCTGTTTCAGGAGGAGGAAGTAGCCGATTTCGCAACTTTTTCTTTGGTCGGGGGAGCTGATTGTGCTAACCTGAATTTGGAGGAGGTGCAATTATGAGAAGATTTCTGAGCGCCATATGCATTCTTTCTTTCCTGATCCTCCCGGTATCCGCCATGGGGGACGGATACAGCGATTGCGGAGGATGCGGCCCTTGCAACGATTGCCGCGACTGCGGCCCCGGGCCCGCACCGGTGGTCAAGCACTACAGTCCTAATCCAGACTGGGTGTTCCTGTGCACCAGGGGCGACGGCGTGGAGGTCTACGCGACGCGCGCCCTGCAGCGGAAGCTGAGTCTGCGCGAAGCGGATATCCGGTTGAACCCCTACGGCCTCTACGTCATAACGAGGCCGAGTACGGGATTCATCAACGCGAAATTCTTCCGTCAGGATCTCGTGCTGGAGCGCAGCGCCCCCTATTCTCTGGGTTCGGACAAGGTGGAAATTGAAATTCCGGCGCCGTTCGAACAGAAGTGCAACCGCGTTCTGCTATTCTAGTGCCTTGCAGGGCCGGAGAGTGATGGTAAACGGCTCGGGTGGCCACTTCCCCGGGCCGGTTTGCTGACTGGGGTTGTTGCGGAATCCGCGATTGCGGTGCAAGGGGGGCTGTGTGGATGCCGGTTCTTTCCGGGCCGGTTTTTCTACGGAGCTACTGGCCGGTTTTACCGCTGGACTTGGGCTGGGACGGCTTGCTCCCCGATTCCTTGTAAATATTCATATTTTGGAGCATCTGCCAGGATTTTTCTTCCTTCCGCCTTTCGCGTCTTTGATCCTCTTCGAAAGCTTCGTCCGCCTCGGGGTCGGTCCGGTAAATAACCTTGTCCTTTCCTTCCACGAGGTCCGCGAGAATAATCGGGCCGGAGCAGGTCCGGCCTTGATCCGGCCCTGCGGAATATGCATCGGCGTAGAGCGCCGCGGTCCCGGAAAATGTGCACGCTGCCATGATTGCCAGGATGAGCGCGGAACGGCGCAACGTATTTTTCAGGCGACTGCAACGATTCATAGCGTACTTTCGATGAGTGCTACAGATAGTCTCCCCTCTTCCATTTCACCGATTCGACGTAGGAGAGTATCTTCAGCTCCTCCGCGACCTCTTTGAGGGGGTGGTCTCCGGGCAATCCGCTCAGCTTTTCGTCAAGGCCCGAGGCTTCCGTGCCAATCTGGCTGACGAGCGAATCGATCTCCTTGGGGGAAGTGTTTTCCTGGAGTGCCTGTTCGAGAGACTCAAGCTTGGCAAGAGTGTCCTCCAGAGCTGAAACCGACTGCACCATCTCAGAGTCCGCCGGGCTGAGCGTGATGCCGAAAGTATTGCCGATCATTTCCGTCTCCGAAACGGAACCGGTGCTGGACTCGCTCGATACGTCCGAGAGTTCCTCGTTGAGAAGCGAAGTAAAATCGGTGTCCGTACCGGTGGAACCCTTCTTCTTGGATTCCTCGGTTCCCTGAATCGACTGTTGTCTCAAAATGCCATCTATTCTCATAAAAAGCCTCCATGCTCTTTTGGTCCTGTTCAGACTCGGCTCATAGAGAAGCAAATCTTTTGCCAGAATCCGAACTCGCCGAAAAAGAATGAATACAACGCGGGAAATCCAAACTCCTCAAGGTCAAGTATCTGAAAAATAAGCCACTGTGAGCATCCGGCCCGCCCGGAGAAAAATTGCCGGACAAAGAAGGTCCGCCCCTGGCGGGGTAGCCCTCGGGGCAGTCAGGAAAGAATTTCCCGCAAAAGTGGAACTTTATGCCTGCTTTTGCGGTAGTGGCATGGAAACTGCCGCCGTGACACCTGTCTCGTTTGGCTCGAGCGTAACGGTGCAGCCGTAGGGAAGGAGAAGCTGCCGCGCCGCATACAATCCGAAGCCCAGATTGCGGCAACCCATCTGTGAAGGAGTCTCGCTCCGGGGCCATCGCGTTTCGAACGGGACGAACAGGCATTCGGAGTCCTCGCATTCCCCCAGCCCGCAACCCGTGTCCGTGATGCGGACCAGGATCGCATTTTCCCCCATGCGGGTTTCCACCGTCAGTTCCTTGGTGGGCGATGTGCGCATGGAGAAAACGGCGTTTTGGAAAAGATGATAGAGGGCCGGAACGATGTCGCGCCCGAGGATCTTTATGTGGGGAAGGTTTCCGGCCAGGCGCAGTTCGGATTTCACCTGATGTTTGAAGAACAGGTCCGCCCGAAAAACCCGAGCCATGCGCGACAGCAGGGAATTTATGTCGATCTCGGTGCCCCCCCGCTCGACTTCGTGGAGCTGCATGAATTCCCGCAGGTCCCCGGCGAGATGGAACACCTGGTCGCGGATCTGGGTGAGGCGCTTTCGTTGCTTCTCCACGAGTTGAGACCATTTTTCCGGATCGCACGAAGCGCTTCTGAAAAGCCGATCCTGCATATCAAGGCCCGACATCAGCATTTCCGCCAGCATCGTCAGATTCTGGAGAGGGCCGTTGGCGTTGTGCACGAAACCCTGGACGAAATGGGCGGCATAGGTGAGCCTGTCCTTTTCGTGGAGAGCCGCCATGAGTTGCTGCAAGACCTTGCCGTCGATTTCCGGAATATCCTTTGTCGCCATGATTCCTTGCTTCTCAGCAGGCGCCGCGGATCAGCCCCTGGCCCTGTTTTTTTTCACGAGTTCTACAAACGCGTCAAGAGCGGAGGGATCGAACTGTTTGCCCCTGTTTCGCTCAAGCTCCGCGATGGATTCTTCCTCAGACATGGCTTCACGATAGGCCCGTTTCGACGTCATGGCGTCAAAGGCATCGACCACGCTGACTATCCGTGCAAGCAGCGGAATCCCCTCGGCGACAAGACCGTCCGGGTAGCCGCCTCCATCCCAGCGTTCGTGGTGGTGCCTGATGATGGACCTTTCCTCGGGACTGAGCCCGAGCTCCGACACGATGGATTCGCCGATGACCGGGTGCTTCTTAACGACCTCGTACTCTTCCCGCGTGAGGCTCCCTGGCTTATTGAGAATGCTGTCCTGAACCCCGATTTTCCCGATATCGTGCAGGTACCCGATCGTCTGGACGGACTCGATCTGAGCCCCTGTGCAGCCCAGCTTGCGGGCCACCTCGGTGGCGTAGAGCGTGACTCTTTCGGAATGCTTTCCGGTATAGAGGTCCTTTGCTTCGAGCGCGTTGACCAGGGATTTGAGAATCGCGTAAAAATTGCTGATAAGGCTTTCGTACAAGGCCATATTTTCGACTGCGAGCGAGGCCTTGCGAATCAGAAAGTCAAAGAGCCTGGTCTCGCCGGAGGACAGTGCGCCGTAATCCGCCTTGTGGTAGGCCATCAGGATTCCGAACGGCTCGCCGCGGATGCGCAGGGGCCAGCAGGAGAGCATCCTGTCCATCCCCGGGTCGACGGGGGCATACCCCTCCTGGATTTCGTCCGTCCGAATCAGTACGTGGCTCCGGCCGTTTCCGAGCACTTCGCGCATGCGGTCGCCGTCCAGCATTATCCTCTGCGGCCGGGATTCCTCGGGGCTCCACCCGCAACTGGCCATCCTCAGCAGGCTGCCCTTGTCCTGTGGAACGATAAAAAAGCTCACCTTATCCACCGATTCCAGGGTGGAGGCAAGCTGCACGATGCAGGGATAGAGGTCCTCGCTCGACCGGATCTCGTCTATTTCCTTGGATATATGAAAAAGCTTTGCCTGTTCGCTGATTTTGCTTTCGAGCTCGCGGTTGACCTTTTCGAGCTCCTTGCGCGCCTGGCATTCGAGCTGAAGGCTCAGGTTCTGGAGCAGCAGCGCTTTTTCCTTGGTGACGCGCTGGAGCGTGAGGGCAACGTCCTGAAGCGTAAACGGCTTGGTGAGAAAATCGGAAGCCCCCTTGCGCATGGCGTCGATGGTGTGGTCCATGGTGGGATAACCGCTCATCATCACCACGGGGAGTCCCGGATCTTTCTTCTTGATGGACACGAGCAGGCGCAACCCGTCCGTATCCGGGAGGCGCAGATCGACGAAGGCGCAATCGAACGCTTCCTCGTCTATTACCGTGCAGGCCTCCACGCCCGTATGGCAGACCCGCACCCATTCGTGTTCGAGCCGCTGCAGGCATTCCTGCAAAAGCTCGCCCAGAATGATATCGTCTTCAACGATAAGAATTTTCATAGCCCGCCGGACTCAATCTTCTTTATTATGACCGACTTGAGCCTTTCAAGGTCCGAGTCGGTAATAACGCCCTCCCGATTGAGGCTCTTGAGGTTCTCGAGCGCGGTGATGGCCCGGTTCGGATTGCCTTCGGGAAGTTCCAGGAAAGTATCCGGGCGAATACCTCGGTATAAGTGCCTGCCCATCTGCCTGCCGGGTCCCAGTTCGGGGTGGCGCCTTCCTTCCAGGAGGCAGAGCTTTTGGTGCAGGAGTTCAATGCGTTCCAGCAAAATCGCTTTTTCTTTATAGCTCGTGACCTTATCGATTGCATTCCGTATCGTGACAGCGACCTGTTCGACCATGAAAGGCTTTTGAATGTAGTCGTAGGCACCCAGGCGAAGCGCTTCGATAGCGGACTCCAGGCTCCCGAACCCGGTCACCAGGATGCTCAAAATAGACGGGTAGAGCGCCCGCACCTGCCTCAACAGGGTCAGGCCATCCATCCTGGGCATGTTCAGGTCGGAGATGAGGATGTCGAATTCGCCGGCGGCCAGCTGTTCCAGCGCAGCCACACCGTCCGAAACGAGTTCAACCTGCGCTCCGGCCCCTTCGACTGTTTCCGCCAGTATCTCCTGGAACACTTCGTCGTCGTCGGCCACGAGCACTTTTGCAACCGGTTCGGGTCGTGATTTCATCATAACATTTTTTTACCACAAGCAATCAAACCTTGCCATCAAATAGAACGCCGCGCAGTTCCTCAAGCTTATCGTGAATTTTCGCGAATTTTTCGGGAGGAATCTGACGAATGATCTCTCCCGTGCTCCGGTCCAGGACCTGCACGACGGTCTTGCCCTTGTCGTCGACTCTGAAATTGAGTTCGATGTTCATGGTGTCGTGAACGAATGACTGCAGCTCTTCGGCCACTTCGTTCGGATCCGGCTGAGAGGAGCCCGACGTATCCGGTCTCTGACGGTCATCGCCGATCTTGCTCGCTGTTCCACCTTCCACTTTCGCTACCGGAGAGACGGTCGGCACCTCTCTTTTGCTTACTTCCGAGGTGACCCACTGCTCGCTTGTAACAGGCTGTATTTCTCCAGTATTCACACTCATGGCAGCCTCCACTGACCGCTAATATAATACGTTTATTGCCCGTGTATAGCAGGAGGAGGAGAAGGTGCCTCCTCCTGTTTTGCTTTCAACAGCGGTTCTATAAGGTATTCCGCAAACTTGTACGCAAGCTCGTCGGCGAGTTCCCGGGCCCTCTGCGCCGGGGCCCCGGCAATCGTGTTCCAGGTCAGATCGATGTCATGGCCCGGTTCCGAGAGCGCCTTTTGTTTTATGTCCCAGAGCAACTTGCCCGTGCGTGCGTCAAAGATCCGGACGCGGACCACAAGAGTCGTCGGAAGATTGCCCGTGCCGTCCATCCGGTAGAGCACTTCCGGCATCATGACCAGATCGCACCCTTCGTTCCTGCCGTACCAGAGGGCTTCCGAGCTCGATTTCACGGCATAGGGCAGGATCTTCACTTCCCTGAAAGGCCGCAGCTGGAGAATGCGGGCCTGGAAAGCGGCGGTGATTTCCGGTGTCGTGCTTTCAAACTCCGGAGGCGAGCTGAAGGGAAACAGGCCGAATACGTCCATCAGGTGCGATCCGATCGAGGATTGGGTGTAGATCTGCAGATCCGATTCGATCGGTCGGTCCGTTTTTCCCTTGAGCTGCGATGCGATGCACCCCGTAAGACAACACAGGGCCAGCATAACGCACGGGATCCCGATAAGTGGCCTGGGAGAAAATAACCGCATCATGACGACCTCTTGGAATACGAATAGTCAGGAATAGCTGCCGGTCCGCCGTTATCGGGGAATCCGTCCGGCGCATGGGAGGAACTTCCGGAAAGCCCTTCTCGACAAGAGAACAATCGGAATTCACAGCGAAAATCTTGAATAAAAAATTATCGAGGCTCCGCCCGGCCACATTGCCGCGCAAGAATGCGCGGCTGGCAGCCCCGGGAAGCGGCGGGTCCGGAAGATTTCGGTTGAAAAAAATACCGGCGGCCGAGCCGGCTGACCGGTGCGGCCGCCGCAAGAAGTTGATAATACGGGCCTATCTGGTACCAATGAGCGTTCAAGATGATGCCAGTCTTTCAGACTGTGGGGAGCCTGCACCCCACACCCCGCACGCAGCTGCGCTGTTCATTTTGGGGCGCGGGGGAAATCATTTCCCCCGCTCTCTTCCATTAGTTTTATCTTGAACGCAATTTCGTATGAGAAGTGCCGCAGCGATCCGTGTTAAGGATCACTCCTCCGGCTGTGGAGTTTCTTCGGCCGTCTTCTCCGCCATGACGACCCATCCGCCGCCCATGGCCTGGTAAATCTTGACATACGCGGCGCAGAGGGATGCGCGGGTCTGTGCGTAGTTCAGTTCCGCGGGAAAGAGCTGCTGCTCGGCGTTCAGCACGGTCAGATAGGTTGCGTAGCCGCCTTCGTACTGCAGCTTTGCGAGATGCTCGTACTGTCTGAGCGTGGCGACGAGCTTCTCCTGTGCGCCAAGCTGCTCTTCGAGCTTCCTGCGGGCTATGAGGGCGTTTTCCACGTCCGAAAAACCGTTCTGAATGGAAGATTCGTAACTCAGAAGCGCGGCTTTTTGTGTCGCCGTGGCCTGCTGCACCTGACCCGCGATGGACCCGGCCGTAAAAATGGGGCCGGTGAGAGTTCCCGTATAGTTCCAGACACGGGCGGGACCCGTGAACAAATCGGTGAGGTTGTCACTTGCGGTCCCCATGGTCCCGGTGAGGGAGATAGTCGGAAAATACAGCGCCCTGGCCGCTCCTATCTTGGCATTGGCCGCGATGAGGTTCTGCTCGGCCTGCCGTATGTCGGGCCGCCGCTCGAGAATCTCGGAAGGCACCCCGATGGGGATTTCCGGCAGGGACATCTGAAATATCGGTTTGCCTCGCGTAATCGGTCCGGGATTGCGGCCGAGCAGTATCGAAATGGCATGCTCAAGCTGCGCGATCTGGGATTCGATCTGCGGGATTGATGCCAGGGCCGTGTCGTATTGCGACTGGGCCTGGGTGAGGTTCATCTGCGAGACCTGGCCGTAGCTGAACTGCTTTTCGAAAAGGTCGACGGACTCCGCGTAGGCGGCCAGATTCTTATTGGCGACCTCGAGTTGCTTGTCCAGTCCCCTGAGCTGCATATAATTGCCGGCAACGGAGGACACGAGCGAAAGGATGACTCCGCGCCGGGCCTCCTCGGTGGACAGCAGATTTGCCTGCGCCGCTTCCGTCAGCCTCCTGATCCGGCCCCACAAATCGATTTCCCAGCTTGCGCCCGCGAGCACCTGGTATGCGTTCTGCGGGTTGGCCACCACGGAGGAGATGGGAGCAGCGTTGCGTTCGCTGAGAAGCTGCCGCGCGGCCGTTCCGGTATAATTAAACTGGGGAAACAGCGGGGAGCGTGTCTGAAGGAGAACGCCCGCGGCGTTTTCGACGTTTGCCGCCGCAATTTTCACATTTTTGTTGTTGGACAGCGCCTCTGTTATCAGGCCATCGAGCACCGGGTCCTCGAACTGCTTCCACCAGTCGATATTGACCGTACCGCGGGCGTCGGCCTCTTCGTAGCGGTAGGACTGGGGCGTATCCACGGCGGGGCGGCGGTAATCGGGACCGACCATGCAGCCGGCAAGCAGGATCGTGAGTGCGAAAATGAGAGGTCGGCGCATATCATTTGCCTCCAATTTCGGTCTGCCCGGAAGCGTCCGGAGGACTTTTCTCCGGGGTTTGTCCGTGGCCGGACACTTCGTGCTTCTTGGCCGAGCGTTCGGAGAGTTTGTCGAAGATGTAGAAAAAGAGAGGCACGTAGAGCATGGCCAGTGTGGTCTCGCCGATCATGCCGCCGAGGATGCCGGTGCCTATCGAATGCCGGGCGTTTGCGCCCGCCCCCGAGGCGAAGACGAGCGGAAAAACGCCGAAGGCGAAAGCCATCGATGTCATGATGATGGGTCTTAGCCGCTGCTCGCCGGCCTCTATGGTGGCCTCCATCAGGGTCCTGCCCTGCTTGCGCAGTTCCACGGCAAACGAGACGCGAAGAATTGCGTTCTTGGCCCCCAGGCCGATGAGCACCAGAAGGCCGATCTGAAAGTAGACGTCGTTTTCGAGCCCCCGCATCCAGTTGGCCGTAAGAGCGCCCAGCACGCCGAAAGGAACCGCGGTCATGACGGAACCCGGCAGAGTCCAGGACTCATACTGGGCGGCAAGAACCAGGAAAACGATCAGCAGGCCGAATGCGAATGCGGCAGACGACGTTCCGCCGGATTTTTTCTCCTCGAAGGCAAGGCCGGACCATGCAAACGTGAAGCCCGGCGGAAGGGACTCGTTGGCGACTTCTTCCATGGCCGCGATGGCCTGACCGGAGCTGAAGCCGAGGGCTGCATTGCCGTTGACCTTTGCCGCCGGGAATCCGTTGAAGTGCGGCAGCAGGTCGGGGCCGGTCACCCACTTTGTCGTGACAAGCGCGGAAAGGGGCACCAGGCTGCCCTGGGACGACCTCGTGTAGAGCCGGGTCAGGTCCTCGGGATTTTGCCGGAACAGAGGATCGGACTGAAGTACGACCCACCAGACGCGGCTGGAGAGATTGTACTGGCTTACCGTCAACGATCCGAATTGCGCCTGGATGGCGTTGTAGACGTCCTGAACCGGAACCCCGAGCAGGGTGGTCTTCTCGCGGTTCACATCGGCCAGAAGCTGCTGGGTGCTTGCCCGGAACGTGGTGCTAAGTCCCGTCAGTTCCTGTCTCTGCCTCGCCTTGGCCAGAAACTGCTGCGTTATCTCCTCGAGCTTCACCGGGTTTCCCGCGGTGGTATCCTGGATCCAGAACTCGAAACCGCCGGTCGTACCGATGCCCGGGATGGACGGCGGGGCGATCGGGAGCACAAGACCTTCGCGGATGGCTCTGGATTGCCGGGCAACATTTGTCAGCACGGCATCGGCGCTCTCGGTCCTTGCCTTTTCCTTGGACGAATAGCGCTCTTCGAAAGGGGAGAGCGTCGAGAAAATCGTGCTGGTGTTCGTTTTGAACCCGTTATCGATCAGGCTGTAGCCGTCCACCTCTATCCGGTACTGGACTCCCTTGCATCCGGCGAGTATCGAATCCACCTTTGCGGCCGCTTTCTCCACGCGGTCCAGGCTTGCGGCATCGGGCATGATAATGGCCGTGATGATGTAGCCCTGGTCTTCAACGGGAACGAAACTCGTCGGGATCGTCTTGAAGAGGTCGAAAATCGCCCAGATGAAAAAACCGAGGAGAATGAGAGCAATAAGCATGCGCTTTATAACGACCACCACGGCGTGCCCGAAGGCCAGCGTCGTTGCCTCCACCAACCGGTTGAACCAGGCGAAAGGCCCCCTCTGGGGCGGAGCGGAATGTTTGAGGATGATGCCGCACATGGCCGGCGTGAGAGTAAGGGCCACGAATCCCGAAACAGTAACCGAAATGACGATGGTGATCGCGAACTGCTTGTAAAGCTGGCCCGTGGTTCCGGCCAGAAAGGCGGCCGGAATGAAAACGGACGCCATGACCAGCACGACGGCGACCAGCGAGCTGCCGATCTCGCCCATCGCCCTTATGGTGGCCTCCTTCGGCGGCAGGTGAAACATTGCCATATTGCGTTCGACATTTTCGACGACGACGATGGCGTCGTCAACGACCATGCCGATGGCGAGCACGAGTCCAAAGAGGGTCAGCAGGTTTATGGAAAAGCCCAGGGCGAGCATTCCCGCAAAGGTGCTGATGAGGGCGACCATGATGGCGGCCGAGCAGATGATGGTCGTTCTGAAGCTTTGAAGGAAGAGGAAAACCACCAGCACGACCAAGCCGATTGCCTCGATGAGAGTGATTTTGACCTCTTCGATCGAAAGCTTCACGAACTCGGTCGTATCGAGCGCGACCACGTACTCGATCCCGTCCGGGATGCGGGGCTTCATGTCTTCCAGGGTCTTGCGCACCGCTCTGGAGACATCGAGTGCGTTTGCCCCGGGTTGCTGGTAGACCGCGATGATCGTGGTCGGGACCCTGTTCAGATTGGCGGAGGTAATGTACTGGCGCAGTCCGACCTCGGCATGGGCAACGTCTTTGAGCCGGACGATGGCGCTGCCGTCCTGGCTTGCCCGCAATATGATATTCTCGTATTCCGTGGGTTCCGTGAAGGGCCGTTGCGTGACGACCGGAAAGGTCATCTCCACCGGGCCCGATGTCGGCTGCTGCCCGATCTGCCCCGCGCCGAAAAGAGCGTTCTGGTATGAGACCGCCTGCTGGATGTCGCTCGTGGTAATACCCAGGGAGGCCATCCTGTCCGGGTTCATCCAGATCCGCATTGCCTGGTCGGCAACGCCCATGATCTGCGACTGGCCCGCCCCCTGCACCCGTTTGATGGCGTCCAGGATGTAGATGTTGGCGTAGTTGGCCACATAATTGGGGCTGAAGCGCTCGCCCTTCGACATCACGGCGATCAGCATCATGATCGAGGACGATTTCTTCTGAACCGAGACGCCCTGCTGCACGACGGCCGAGGGAAGCTGAGGTTCGGCCAGGCTCACCCGGTTCTGGACCTGGACCTGGGCGATATCGGGATTCGTATCCAGACTGAAGTAGACGGTCAGATTCAGCTGTCCGTTGGAAGAACTGGTCGAGGACATGTAGAGCATGTTGTCGACACCGTTTATCTGCGCCTCTATGGGCGCTGCGACCGAGTCGGCCACCGTCTGGGAATCCGCTCCCGGATAGGTCGCGGAGACCGTCACCTGGACCGGCGTTATCGACGGATACTGCTCGACGGGAAGCTGGTTCATGGCCACCAGACCGCCCACGCACAGGATGATCGATATGACGGTGGCGAAGATCGGCCGTTCTATGAAAAACTTCGAAAACATAGCTCGGCTCCTCTATTTGCCGCCGGCGGCGGTCTTGGTGTTCGGGGCTTCCGCTTTGGGCGCCGGCGTCGGACCGGCCGGGGGGGACACCACGACCGGCGCACCGGGCCGAAGCATCAGAGCGCCATCCACAACGACCTGATCTCCACCATGCAGACCTTCATTGACAAACCAATCGGATCCGTACCATTCCCCCACGACCACCGGACGCACCTCGGCCTTGTTCTCCTTGCTCACCACCCAGACAAAGTGTCCTTTCGGCCCCTGCTGTATGGCCCTCTGCGGTATGAGAATCGCATTCGGCCGCACGGAACCCTTTATGCGGGCCCGGACGTACTGGTTGGGGCGCAGGATTCCATCGGGGTTGTTTATGGTGGCGCGGAGCAGAAAGGCCCCGGTCTGTGGGTTGTAGGAAGGATCGGCGAAGGTGATCTCGCCCGTGTGCGGAAAGACGGAATCGTCCACCAGGATCACCTCGACCTTGAATTTATTCCCCTCCGGGAGGCGGAGGAGTCCCTTGGCCACCTGGTTGCGGACTCGCTGCATGTCGTTTTCGGACATGCTGAAGTTGACCCAGATCGGAGACATCACGGCAACCGTGGTGAGCAGGCTGTTCGTCTGGCTTATGTATGTCCCGTCCGTTTGCTGGGCGGCACTCGTGAGGCCGTCCACCGGAGAGGTTATGACCGTATAGGAGAGATTGAGCTTTGCGGATTCCACCTGCGCCCTGGACTGTTCCACGCTCGCCCAGGTCGTTTGGAACTGGCCCGTGGCGTCGTCCAGGTCTTTCTGGGAAAGCGCGTTCAGCTTGGTCAGCGGCTGAACCCTGGCAAGGTTCAAGCGAGCCGTCTCCATGGCCGCTTCCGATTTGGCAAAAGCCGCCTTGGCCTGATCGAGCTGAACCTTGAAGGGTTTCTGGTCCATCATGAAGAGCACCTGGCCCTCTTTGACCCTTGACCCCTCCGTGTACACGCGCTTATCCAGGAAGCCGGTGACCCTGGCATGGATATTCACGAGCCTGGAACTCTGCGTTTGGGCCACATAGTCAACCGCTACGGGAACGTCCTTCGGGGCGACGGCTATAGTGGACACCGGTATCGGCCCCCGTTCCGCCTGGCCTTTCTTTTCCTCATGCTTGCTGCAGCCTGAAGCACTCATGCAGAGCACGAGCAGCATCAAGACCGGGATGATCCCTCTTCGGGAAAAAGCGGCACATGAGAAAACTCTCCTCCTAATCATTTCAGGCTCTCCTCTTGTCTGAACAAAAGCATTGTTTTCCTGTTCTCTCATAACCGGTACCCCGTTGCGTCCAGGAATCATCCTCCCGCTCTCCCGATATTCTTATACCAACGAGCGTTCAAGATAATGCCAGGCTTTCAGACCGTGGGGAGCCTGCTCCCCACACCCCACACGCAGCTGCGCTGCTCATTTTGGCGCTTGCGGCGGGCCTGACGCGCGTGCGCGTAAGGCTGCGGCAGAAATCCCGAGGGGGTGCGGGGGAAATCATTTCCCCCGCTCTTTTCCATTAGTTTTATCTTGAACGCAATTTCGTATTACAGCCAATTTGTACTGGAGCCGTAACAAAACAGCCCGCGGGAGGGACTGCTTATCTTGCCGGGTGGGTAGTGTATGCGGATTTCGAGAGATACGAAAGGCTTTTTTTGTAGAATTATAGTCAAGCTGCAATTGACCCCGTTGCGGGAAATTCCAGCAACTATCGCTGCCTTAGGATCGGTCCTGTTATGTTCGAAGCGTTGCCGTCAGCCGCTTCGGAAAGCGCAACAAGTCCAGGGCGTCACGAATATCGGTGCAAATGACATCCGAGGCGGCGAGCGTCTTCGATGCCGCACCTTCCTGCTGAACAACGCAAATGCCCAGCCGAGCCCGGTTCAGCATCAGGGAATCGTTCCTGCCGTTGCCGATGGCGACGCACCGGTCCGCTCCCAGGCGGTCGATCAGGGCGGCCTTCTTTATGTCCTGATCGTTTTCGGTCAATAATTCTGTTTTGCAGTCCACCCCTGCCAGTTCTCTTCGGACGAGGCCGAAAGTATCGGCGGTAACAACGATGACGGACACGAGACGGGCCAAATCGTTCAGCCTCTCCTTCACGCCCTCCAGCAATATTCCGTCCGCGGCAAGGGTCCCATTGAGGTCAAGCACAAGGTAATCCGCTTCAAGAGGGCCAAAACCGGGTATTGTTGTTTCAAGCATCTTAAGGCCGCTCCTCCGGGAAGTGTGAACGAAGCGCAAACGCCGGCAGGCATTTTCACTTCGATAGTAGCTCAGCAAGTGGTGCGCTTGCAAGGCCGGATCGGCTTTGCCAAAAGCCGGCCCGCCGAATTTCTTTTCTTGCGGCGGCTGAACATGCTCCGGAGTTTTCGCCCGCACCGCTTTTGGGCCGGGTGCTTCGCGGCTCCGACTGGACAAAGCACATCACCCCTCCTATCGTTTGCGTAGGCGGGCATCCAACCGGCATGCCCGAACTCCTCCCACCCGAGCCGGAACCGGGGCTCGCCAAATTTCGAACGAGGCCATATGAACGCGACGCATACGGACTATTATTTCTGTGAAGAGCTTCTTAGCCCCGATGAAAAAGAGAGCGGGGATGAAGTGAGGGCATGGGTTGATCGGCGCTATCTTCCCAAGGCGGCCGACTATTTCGAGCAGGGGGTCTTTCCGGTGGATCTGATACCCGAAATGGCGCAGATGGGGTTATTCGGGTTCAAGCTCAGAGAATACGGCGGGCGCGGGAAAAATAACGTCGCCTTCGGCCTGGTCTGCCGCGAACTCGAGAGGGGAGATTCCGGCCTACGTTCGTTTGTCTCCGTGATGAACGGACTGGTGATCCACCCCATCCACACGTTCGGAACCGAGCTTCAAAAGAGAAGATGGCTTCCGGAACTCGTTTCCGGAAAGAAGATCGGGTGTTTCGGTTTGACCGAACCGGATGCGGGGTCGGACCCTCGGAGCATGCTGACAACGGCCGTGAAGGCCCGAGCCGGCTTTGTCCTCAATGGCCGCAAGATGTGGATAACGAATGGGTCCATCGCCGACGTGGCTGTGGTGTGGGCAAAGACCGAGGACGGGAAAATCCGGGGTTTCCTGGTCGAAAAAGGCATGAGGGGTTTTGCCGCCCGGTTGATCGAGCGCAAGTTTTCGTTGCGCGCTTCCATCACCTCCGTTTTGAACTTCGAAAACGTCACGGTGCCCGAAGAGAATCTGCTGCCCGGCACGGAGGGGTTGAAATCGGCTCTCGCGTGCCTGAACGAAGCCCGCTACGGGATTGCCTGGGGAAGCGTCGGCGCTGCCGTTGCCTGCTACGAGTCGGCCCTGGGGTATGCGAAATCGCGCGTCCAGTTCGGCGCTCCGATCGCCTCGTTTCAGCTCGTCCAGAGAAAGCTTGCCCGGATGCTCACGGAAATCACCAAGGCCCAGCTCCTGTGCCTGCGGCTGGGAAGGCTCAAAGACGAGGGCCGGGCGCGTCACACGCACATCTCCATGGCCAAGATGAATAACGCCCGGGAAGCCCTCAAAATCGCAAGGGCAGCCAGAGACATCCTCGGGGCCAGCGGAATCAGCCTCGGCTATCCCCCGATACGCCACATGCTCAATCTCGAAACCGTAAACACGTACGAGGGCACGGAGGATATCCACATTCTCTCCATCGGCCGCGACATCACCGGCATGGAAGCTTTCAGCCTGGGACACCAAAGAGCGGAGGAATGATTCCCCCGCGCCAAAATGAGCCGCGTAGCGGCGTGGGGGTGTGGGGGGGCCGGCTCCCCACGCTTTTCAAAAGCGTTTTTCGGTATATTCTCGAATGCAAATGAGTATTGCATGGGAGACATGCAGGCCCGGTTTGGACTTGAAATAATCGCTTGAAAATTGTACAAAAAACCTCGTTGCAACAAATTGGAAGTAACTTCTGCCCGATACGGAAAATGGAACTTTCTACAAGAATTCAGAGCATCTTCCACATTCACGACGGTCTGTGCGACGGACTTTCCCATTTCTCAGGTCCAAGCCGCGCCGCCCTTCTTTATGCTGAAAGCCCTGAGAGTCCAATGCGCATCTACGACCCGCAGAGGCTCATGGAAGGGCATGAGCCTCTGCTGGAGAAGCTCTACCTGCGCTCGGAATCCTGGAGGGACCGCTTGCCCGGCGTGAAGATGAGGTTTTTCGGGCAGATATTCCCGGAGCCCAACCTCCACCTCACGGGGCTGATTTCCTATGGCGGAAGGACCGGGTCCATCTTCTACCAGATGTGGTTTACCGATCATCACCCGACCATGTGCTCGACGGGACCTACCGAAAGATGGCTCGAGCATGCCGCCTGCCTTCTGGCCCATGACTGGGCGAACGAAGAATGGTTTTATACGCGCAACTCGCAGTACGTGCTGAGAGAATACGCGACTCATGCCGTCCGGGACTACATTCGCGATGAGCTCGACACGAAGTTCGGTCTGGACAGCCGTATCGAGGTCTACCAGATCCTGGATACGGTGCTCGGGATTTCAAAAACGCGCGAAGAAGGCGCATGGCCCAGAGGCACGCTCGTTTTCATCGACCCGGCGAAAATCCCCGATGTTCCTTTCCTGCTGAGGTTTCCGCAGCCGGAAAAGCTGAAGCTCGCCAATTTCAAGCATGTCCGGAAGCTCATCCTCGCCGTGGAAAATTCGGAGCGCAGGCTCGTATCCGACGGCCGCAATATTATCGGGATAGCACAGGGCTTGATGCCGGAGTGCCGCATCACGGCGGATTTCCGCGGCGGGTACGGATACCTCCGTTTCGGGGGCAAGCTCGTCTGCAGCTTCTCCGACGGGAGCTACCATTCCTCCGACCGGCGTCCCAATCTCGTGCAGCTTGAGGAACTCCTGATTGAGTCATCGCTCGATGCCGCCAAGCGGGATACGCTCTTCAAAATCGTCAGGAGCCTGGTGGAAAGCGCCAGCGCGCAACGCCACGGGGCCACCATGGTGATCGACCTCGGAGAGAAGCCCAGCGCCATTTCCGGCCAGTACCTGGCCTATCCCATCGAGCTTCAGGACGGTCTTCTGCTCGATCTGGCAAAGTCCCTGTCCAAAGTGGACGGGGCGATTCATATCGGCTCGGACCTGTGCCTGCACTCTTTTGCCTGCATCCTGGACGGCCGGTCCAATATCGGCGAGAACCGCGCGCGCGGGGCGAGGTTCAATTCGGCGCTCCGCTTTACCGCGGAAAATCACAACATGATCGTGGTGGTCGTATCGGCCGACAGGCCGGTTTCCGTCATTCACAAGGGAGTGGATTTATCCGCGCGCCCGGAATGGGAGCCGCTGTCGCAGCTTATAACTCAGCCGCTGACGCTGGAAGAATGGCTCGTGAGCACGAGGGATCAGGAGTTCATGGCCGGCAGGATGTTCCATCCGATTTCGGCCTGATTACTCTCCACCGACAGAGCTCTCCAAAAATCTTTCCACCTCCACCTTCACGGGAATACCCCGCCGGGCGCCCGGCTTGGTGCATTTCAGGGCCGCAACTCCGCTTGCGTAGCGCAGCGCGGCGGTGAGCCCGTCGCCAAGCGCCATGCGCAGGGCAAACGCTCCGTGGAATGCATCGCCCGCTCCGGTCGTGTCCACCGATGCGACACGAAAGGCGGGAATCGCCCCGGAATCCATCCCTGACGCCCAGATCAGACCGTCCGCACCGAGGGTCACAACCGCAACCGGCGCGATTTCCGCAAGAACCCGCAACGCGCGGGAGCGATCCGTCTCCCCGCTGAAATCGCGGGCGAATTTTTCTGACGCGACGAGATAGCGGCAGCGGCGGGCGAGTGCGAGCGTCCCTTTGTGAACCGAGCCGGCATCCAGTACGGTGGGAAGCTCCGTGAGACGCGGGTCGTCCAGGACGCTCAGGGAAAGCGCCGGTTCATGCCCGTCGAAGAGCAGGGCTCGCGGGCGGACTTCCGAAAAGTCCACCGCATCGGGCCGCACTGCGGGCGTCTCTTGCTGGTGGGCGACCACGCTCCGTTTTCCGTCGGGCTTTACCAGGATCGCGGAAAGCGGCGTCGGATGCGGACCTCGCGCTATGAGGCGGGTCTCGACGCCTTCGGAGCGCAATTCCTCGAAGTGCAGCACCCCGAAAGCATCGTTTCCGAGGTATCCGGCAAAGGCGGCGGTCCCGCCCAGCCTTGCCGCCGTGACCGCGCCGTTTGCCGCAGGTCCGCCTCCCGAGGAGACGAAACCGGATGCGATGCACTTCTCATCGTCGCCGGGGTTGCGCTCGACCGAGAATACGAGATCGTAGGAAGCGCGTCCTACGCAGAGCAGATCGACATGCATGGGTTTCCGTCCGGATGTCCGCACCGCTTGCGGAGCTTTGATTACTTTTTCCCAAAAACGGAGTAAAACCTCACTCATCCGGTAAAGGTATGCCATTGCAGGTTGTTCCAGTCAACAAGCTCCCAGGCGTGGAGAATGACGAATGCGAATTTGCATCTTTTTTGCCGTTTTTCTGTTTCTTTGCACCGGGCCGGCCGACGGCGCGGCCGCTCCCGCCCATTTCGACGCGCTGATAAAAAACGGGACCATATATGACGGTACCGGCGGAAAGCCCTTCAAGGCGGACGTCGGCATTCGGGCAGACCTGATCGCTGCAGTCGGGGACCTCGCCGGGGCCGATGCAAAAACGGTCGTCGACGCCACCGGGCTTGCCGTGTCGCCGGGCTTTATCAATATGCTGTCCTGGGCGACCGCGTCCCTGCTGGTCGACGGCCGGTCTCAGAGCGAGATACGCCAGGGCGTCACCACGGAGGTGATGGGGGAAGGCAAGTCCATGGGGCCGCTGAACGAACTGATGAAGATGCGGCTGCCCTCGGAGCAGGGCGACATGAAGTTCGAAGTCGCCTGGACCGGCCTTTCCGAGTACCTGCAACATCTCGAGAAAAAGGGAGTATCGCCCAACGTGGCTTCGTTTCTCGGGGCGGGGACGGTTCGCGAGCACGTCCTCGGCCGCGAGAACAGAAAGCCGTCCGCCGCCGAACTGGAGCGGATGTGCGAGCTGGTAAGGGTCGAAATGGAGGCGGGCGCGCTGGGGATCGGCTCCTCCCTGGCCTATGCTCCCGATATGTTTGCGACCACCGAAGAGCTTATCGCGCTTTGCAGGGTTGCCGCGCGTTACGGCGGCATGTACATCTCGCATATCAGGAGCGAAGGCGGCCGCCTGATCGAAGCGGTTTCCGAACTTTTGAGGATAAGCCGCGAGGCCTCGATCCGGGCCGAAATCTATCACCTCAAGGCGGCCGGAGAGAAGAACTGGGGCAAGATGCAGCAGGCTGTCTCCATGATTGACGAGGCACGCCGGAAGGGGCAGCCGGTGACAGCCGACATGTATCTCTACACGGCAAGCTCGAACAGGCTCTCCTCGCGGCTGCCCGCCTGGGCTCATGACGGCGGGGACACGGCTCTGCTCGAAAGGCTTCGCGATCCGGCCGCCCGAGCCAGGATCGGCGAGGAAATGCGGAAGAGGGGCCCCATGGCGAAAACGCTCCTGATAGGTTTTCAAGAGGACCGGTTGCGCCCCCTGACCGGCAAGACCCTGGAGGAGGTCGCCGCGATGCGCGGGAAGGACCAGGTCGAAACGATGCTCGATCTGGTGCTGGAGGACCGGACGGCAACGCGCGTGGTCACTTTCGTCATGAGCGAGGAAAATATCAGGAAGGGGTTGCGCAATCCCTGGGTGTCCCTGGGCTCGGACGGCACGTCAATGGCCGCCGAGGGCGTTTTCATCAAATCCGCCACTCATCCGAGGGCTTACGGGAACTTTGCCCGCCTTTTCGGAAAATACGTCAGGGAGGAAAAGATTCTCTCGCTTCAGGAAGCGGTCCGGCGCGTGAGCGGATTGCCCGCGGAAAACCTGAGGCTCGACCGTCGCGGCCTGCTAAAGGAAGGGTATTTCGCGGACATAGCAATATTCGATCCCGAAAAAATAGCCGACCGCGCCACCTATGCGCAGCCCCACCAGTATGCGGCGGGAATGGAGCATGTTTTGGTAAACGGCGTGCAGGTGCTCAAAAACGGAGAGCATACCGGAGCCACCCCCGGACGTGCCTTGTGGGGACCGGGGAAAACTCGGCAGAACTGAGCGGAGCCTCAGGAAGGGCAATGCGTCTCAAAAGCTGGAGATCCCGCGATCCGGCCCCGCTGCGCCGCTGCGCGGATCATCCCGCCGCTTCGGTGAGCGGTCGGGAGGACACCGCCGGACGTAATTCGGAACCGATCAATGAGTGCAACTCCTCCACCACGTCCCGCACCACCCCTGTCCAGTCTCCCCTGATTTCCTGGCGGAAGAGCCGCATAGTGGGATACCAGGGCGAATCGCCGCGTCCCAAAAGCCAGCGCCACTCACCCGACTGCCGCAGCATCACCCAGACGGGCTTTCCCAAAGCTCCCGCGAGATGCGCGACCCCTGTGTCGACGCTCAAAACAAGGTCAAGGTTTTCGATCAGGGCAGCCGTTTCCGCAAAGTCACGCAGGTCCCCGGCCGGGCCGTGGACCCGGCGCATGCTTTCGAGAACGCTCCTGTCGCCTTCGGGAACGAGTTTCTGAAGGCTTATCAAATCGATATCGAGATCCGTCAGGGGACGCAGCGTTTCAAGCGTCATATCTCTTGTGAGGTTGAGCGGTTCCCGGCGGCGGCCTGCCCAGGCTATCCCGACCCTGAAACGCGAGCGAGGACCGAGACGGGTGCGCCATGCATGGACTCTGCCGCGAGGCGGGCGCAGGTAGGCCGCCCCGGAGGGGATGGTATCCAGCGTCGTCCCGAACGCCAGCGGCAGACTCAGCAGCGGACAATGAAAGTCATGCGGCGGCAGGGCGCCGTTCAGAGGAACAATCTCTATGGAACCCTTGAGGCTCGCGCTCAGCGTCATAAGGGGAGGAGTCATTCTCAGGATGACTCTTTGGGCCTTTGCGGCGACCAGCGGCACGTATCGCAGGAACTGAATCGTGTCCCCGAAGCCCTGTTCCGCCCAGAGCAGGACGGTCTTTCCGGCAAGACTCTCACGGCCCCGCCAGACGGGCGTGCCGGTTTCCAGCCTTTGCCTCTTCATCTGCTCCGTTTCCCAACGGGACTCGTAGAGAAGCCAGCCGGTCTTGTAGTCGCCCGTGGCCAGCCTGCAGTGAGCCAGTTCCACCAAGGCTTCCGGAAAATCGGGCATGGCGCCGAGAGCCTGAGTATAGTCGTCCATGGCCTCCCGCATTCTGCCGAGTCTTTGAAAGACATTGCCCCGGTTGAAGAGCAGCGCGGCGTTGCCGGGGGCTATGCCGAGCGCTTCTCCGAAGGCGTCGAGCGCATTCTCGTGGTCGTTCAGATCGAGCGAGACTTTGCCGATCCGGTTCAAAGTTTCGACGTTTGCCGGGGCTGTTCGCAGGGCGCCCAGGTAGTCGCCGAGGGCTTCCTCGAACCGGTACAGCCGCCGGAGGACGTCTCCGCGCAGGACAAGAGCCTTTGCATCTCCGGGATTCTTTTGGAGCAGGGTGTCGCAGTGGTTCAGGGCGGCCCGTACCGCCTCATTGCGCAAGGGCGCGATGCCCTCGGCATTCGGCAGGCGCTTCGTGAGCCGGTCGAACGCCAGCAAAGCCTCCTCGTGCCGGTCGAGCTCGCAGAGCAGCATCGCCCGTTCGATGAGCGCGGGGAAAAAGCCCGGATCCAACAGCAACGCTTCTTCGATGCATTCCAGGGCTTCCCGGGGAGAGTCCTCCTGCTTCAGGGCAACGCTCCGGGCGATCAGACCGATTATTTTCTCCACTTTCCGGCGCTCATCCATGGCGCTACAGCATCTCCTGCGGGCAGGTGCGGTTTTATACCGGATTGCGTTCAAGATGATACCGAGCTTTCAGACCGTGGGGAGCCGGCTCCCCACACCCCACACGCAGCTGCGCTGCTCATTTCGCCCGGCCTGACGCGCGTGCGCGTAAGGCTGCGGCAGAAATCCCGAGGGGGCGCGGGGCAAATCATTTCCCCCGCTCTTTTCACAAGCGCTCTTTGGTAAGAAGGGGCATGTACGCCAGTGTATTCCCGGGGTATGGAGAAATTATGAAGGAAGGATGTTTTTTCTTCCGATAGTCGAGCCTATTGGCCGCATGAACAAAAAAAGCGGGGGAGTCATTCCCCCGCTTGCTGAAGCGTCTGTTTCCGAACGGCTTTTCCTAGAACTGCGAAAGGTCCAGGTCGGGCAGCATCGCGCCCGCTTCGAGAAGGTTCGAGTGCAGTTCGAAGGACTTTTCCAGGTCGTGCCGGATGTGGCCGACCCGGGAATTTTCCACGTACTTCCACAGGTATTCCCGATAAGCGGGGTGCGCGCAGTTGTTGATAATCCTCTCGGCACGCTGCATGGGGCCGAGTCCGCGCAGGTCCGCCAAACCCTGCTCGGTCACAATGACCTGGACCGAGTGCTCGTTGTTGTCAATGTGCGGGCACATCGGAACGATTGCGGAGATCTTGCCTCCCTTTGCGAACGAGGGGCACATGAAGATCGAAATATAGGCGTTGCGGGTAAACTCGCCGCTGCCTCCGATGCCGTTCATAATATTGGTGCCGAACACGTGCGAGGAGTTGACGTTGCCGTAAATGTCAACCTCGAGCGCCGTGTTCATGGAGATGACGCCGAGCCTGCGGATGACACCCGGATGGTTCGAGAGTTCCTGCGGGCGCAGGACGATCCGCGGCGCGAAAAAGTCCATATTGCCGTAGATCCGGTCGAGCGTTTCGGGGGTGAGCGTAAGGCTTGTCGTGCTCGCACCGGTGAGGCGCCCCGATTCCATGAGATCGACCAGGGAGTCCTGGTAGACTTCGGTGAACATCATGAAGGGTGGAATGTAGGGATTTTTCGCCAGAGCCGCCATGACACCGTTCGCCACATTCCCGACCCCGGCCTGGAGAGGCAGGAAATCGGGAGGAATGCGCCCGGCAAGCATTTCGTCCAGCAGAAAGCGAACGACGTTTTCCGCGATCTTTTCGCTACGCTCATCGCCCGCGGCGAATCTGGGCACCTTGTCCGGTTCGTCGTTTTCGAGCACCGCGATGACCTTCTTGGGATCCACAACGGCGTACGGGGTGCCGATCTTGGTCAGGGGATCGTGTATCGGGATCGGAAAACGGTGCGGGGGAGACGGCATGATGAAGATATCCGTCATCTCCCGGAGCCGGGTCGAATGATGGTGGTTCACTTCGATGATCACATGGTCCGCATATTTGAGGTAGGCGGGCGATGCACCGATCGAGGAGGTAAGGTAGACTCGTCCGTCTGGCGTTATTTCCGTTGCCTCGACCACCGCGAAGTCGATCTTGCCCTGGAAACCGGCGATGACCGTCTGCGGCAGGTGAGACAAGTGCATGTCGACGTATTCGACTTCCTGATTGTTTATCTGGGCGCGCAGCTTGGGACCGCTCTGGTAGGGGGCCCGGTAGGACATGGCGTCGGCCAGTGCAAGCGGTTCATCGATGCTCGCGCCGCTCGATGCACCGGTGAGCACGCGGATCTTGAAGGGCTTTCCCGCTTCGTGGAGCGCGCGGGAGCGGGCCGCGATGGCAAGCGGGGTTAATTTCGCCGCCCCCGAGTTCGTAAAACCGCTGAAAGCAACGGTCGCTCCATGGAAAATATGCGAAACGGCTTCTTCGGCACTTATTTTGGGATAGGATTTGATAATCGACATTGTGATATCTCCATGACGGCTTTGCTAGATGCGCTCGCCTATTTCTGCCAGGTTGAGGTCCGGAAGCATCTGTCCATACTGCAGGAAATTGCGGTGGAGTTCGTAAGCCTTCTTGAGGTCGTGCCTGATGTGGCCCGATTTCGCATCCCTGATATAAGCGTGCAGGTAGTCGCGGTAGGCCGGATGGGCGCAGTTTTCGATGATTTTCTTCGCGCGCTGCATCGGTCCGAGACCTCGAAGGTCGGCGTATCCCTGCTCGGTAACGATCACCTGGACCGAGTGTTCGTTGCTGTCGATGTGCGGGCACATGGGCACCACGCAGGAAACCTTGCCGCCGAGCGTGGTGGACGGGCACATGATGATCGACAGGTAGCTGTTGCGCGTGAATTCTCCGCTTCCGCCGATACCGTTCATGATGTCGGTGCCGAAGATGTGCGAGGAGTTCACGTTCCCGTATATGTCCACCTCGAGGGCGGGGTTGATCGCAATAATGCCGAGGCGGCGGATCACGCCCGTGTCATCGGAGATCTCCTGCGGACGCAAGACGATGCGCGGGCCGAAAAAGTCCATGTTGGTGCAGATGCGCGTGAGGGTTTCCGGAGTCACCGTCAGGCTGCTCGCGCTGGCCCCGAGAAGCTTGCCCTTTTCCATCAGGTCGACCAGGGAGTCCTGGAAGGTGACCGAATACATCGTGAATGGCGGAATGTAGGGATTGTTGCCAAGCTCGGCCATGACGCTGTTTCCAAGATTGCCGACGCCTGCCTGGAGGGGGAGGAACTCGCGGGGAATGTGCCCGCGGATCATCTCTCCGAACAGGAACCGCACGACATGGTCTGCAATGCGGTTGCTCTTCCAGTCGGGCGCGGCGAAGGGATCGATCATGTCGGGTTCGTTGGTTTCGATAATGCCGATAATCTTCTTCGGGTCCACGACGGCGTAGGGATAGCCGATCCTGGCCAGAGGATCGTGAATCGGGATCGGATTGACGCGAGGCGGGGTCTGGAGCAGCACGATGTCGGCCATTTCCGGCAACCGCTTCGAATGATGGGCGTTGATTTCGATAAAGATCCGATCCGCGTACTTGAGGTAGGTCGGAGTGGCCCCGATGGAGGTGGTCAGATAGACGCGTCCGTCGCGTGTGATGTCCGAAGCCTCGACGATGGCGTAATCGAGCTTGCCGAAGAAACCGGCGAGCAGGGTCTGCGGCGCATGGGACAGGTGCATATCCAGGTATTGGACCTGCTGGCTGTTTATCTGCTGGCGCAGTGTCCGGGCGTTCTGATATGGCGCCCTCCAGGAAATGGCTTCGGCCTGCGCGAGGTCCTCGTCGATATCGTTACCGCTGGAGGAGCCGGTGATCAGTCGAATCTTGTACGACTTGCCTTTTTCGTGCAGAGATCTCGCCCTTTTCGCTATGGCCCGCGGAACGAGCTTGGCCGTGCCGGCGTTCGCAAATCCGCTCAGGGCGACCATTGCTCCGTCGGGAATGTGCGAGGCGGCCTCTTCTGCTGTGATGATTGGAAAAGTCCCAGCAAACATGATGAGTTTCTCCTGTTGGTGAATGAGATTGAAGCAGCTGGTATTTGTGCAGCATGCAAAATAGAAACTGCTGATGCAGTATGGCGGCGTTGCCGCTCGGATAGCCTGGTGAAGAGGAAAGACGACATGATTCCGCTCAAAATCAGCATCAGCTCCTTGCCGGAGATGATAAGAAGTCGTTTCTGCGCATCGGTATTTCTGTCGCCTCCCTATCGAATGACATAAACTTATTATATTCTAAACAAGTTTGAAAAGTACACCGAAAGAGTGGCCGAATTGCAATTGCCCGCCGGACCATCGGACCTCCCCTGTTTTCTGCGGATACCGGTTCCGGTCGGGATTTCCGCCTGATTTCGGTAGCTTTAATGCGATGCCGTGTTTAAAATCACCCATTCCGAATTGTGCCGGGAGGAAGAATGGAAGCCGAAAACAGGACGGAGCGCAAAGCACGGTGGCGGCGCCCCGAAAAATACATATGCAGCACCTGCGGGCAGGAGCATCCCTTTTGCTGGACATGCCCCTGCGGATTCATGATCTGTTCGGACTGCATGGAAGAAAACTATTGGGGCATGACCTGCAACGGGATTCATTGGACTTGCCCGGATTGCGGGGCCATACGAAGTTTCGGAAACGATTAGGCGCGCTCGGGGCTGAATTGCGATGGATGCCAAACCAAATGATTCCGGTGAGAGCCGCGCGTGGGATGGGTTGCCGGTAGCCGTTTTCTGGGACCAGTCGCTTGCGTGGGGGCTCTTGTGCATCAGGGAGTTGAGCCGCAGAGGAGTGCCCTTCCGGCTTCTGCGCGCATCCGATATCTGCAGGGGAGGACTGGAGCCGTTTCGCGTGCTGCTGGTGCCGGGCGGCTGGGCGGCCCACAAGGTGCGCGTGCTGGGCGAGACGGGCAGGAAATGTCTGTCCGGATTCATCTTCCGGGGCGGCTCCTACATAGGCTTCTGCGGAGGCGCGGGACTGGCGCTCTCGAGCCCTCCGGCGCTCAAGCTCACGGGAATCGAGCGGATGCCGCTTGCCGAGAGGCTTCCGAGTGCAAGCGGGGGAGTCATGGTGGAGGGAACGCTTTCGCATCCCGCCTGGAAAGATCTGCCTCCGTCGATTCCGGTTTCGGTCTGGTGGCCGTCGCAGTTCAGGTGGGACGCAGGGTGTGATGCCGCCCCGGTGGCTGTCTACGCCGACCCGGCGGACGATTTCCAGGTGGCCGACCTGCGCGTCCGGGACCTTGGCCGGAACGTTTGCTGGGCCGATCTCGAAAGTACCTACGGCATCAATCTCAACCCCGCGAGGATCAAGGGTCACCCCGCCATTATCGAAGTGCCCGAGGGGAAAGGCCGGCTGGTTCTTTCCTATGCCCATCTGGAAACACCGGGCGATTCCGCTGGCAACCGCCTGTTCCTAAACCTTCTGCGCTATCTCGATGCGAGTTCGGCCGGGTCCGAATCGGCGGGAGGCGCGCCCGGCTCCCATCCGGAAGACTTCCCCGACGAGCGCGCCTGGAGCGGCATTCGTTCCGCCCGCGAGGCGGCGCGCGAGCTGATCGAATTCGGCGAGGCGAATCTTTTCTGGAACTGGCGAAAGCCGTGGCTTCTCAGGTGGAGGCGCGGGATTCGCGGTCTGGAGTATGGGACTCTTCAGGTATGCCTGGATTTTATGGCGGATCTGAAGGATCGAATGCCGCCCGGAACGCGCGCCGGGGACTGGGGGAAAAGGACGGAGTCGCTCGACGCCGCGACGGGAGAATTTTGCGTTCGGGCAAAACGGCTGCTCCTGGAGGAAATGGTGGCCGCGCAGGCCGGTGCGGTGACAAAGCTTGGCAAGGTGAACGAAAAGGTGGACGCCCAGCGCAAGGAACTTTTTGGCAGCAGGATGAATCATGGCGGAATGTGCGGCGCGCTCTTCGATCTGGTGGATTCCCTGCTCTTCGACCTGATAAGCCTCTCGGGCCTGCAGGAAAGCCGAACGCAGACGGACTGCCTTCTTCGCTCCCCCTAAAATTGGTGACAATTTTGTTCAAATAAGTTACTTGTTTGTTTTATTTTCCACAGCATTTCATGTCAGAGCAGGTAGGATATGCCGGATAGTTTCAACCTGATGGAACTCAGGGCTCTACACGAGATAGCGCGCGTCCTGTCCCGGTCGAGCGAGTTGAAGGACCAGTTGCAGGCAACGCTGGACGTTCTCAGCGCACGGCTGGGAATGGAGCGCGGCATGATCTCCATTCTCGATCTGCAGACCGGCGAGGCCTACCTTGACGTGGCTCGCGGGGTCGACATCGAAACCGGCACGATCTGCTACAGGCCCGGAGAAGGAATCACCGGCAAAGTCGCCCAGACCGGCCGGCCGCTCGCGATTGCCAACCTCGGCAAGGAAACGCATTTCCTGGATAGGACGGGAGCGCGCAAATCCCTTGACCGGGCGGAGCTTTCCTTCCTGTGTGTCCCCATCTTTTACCAGGGCCGTTGCGTGGGCGTCCTGTCCGCGGACAAACTTGCCCACCAGGTTGAGGAAATCGGGCAGGAAGTCGCCATCCTGAGCGCCGTTGCGGAGTTGCTCCGCAAGGTCGTGCATTTCCGCGCCGTCGAGGAGGAAAACCGGCGGCTGAGGCGCATGCTGGCGGAAGCGAGCCGGCCGACGACCAACATCATCGGGCGGTCCAAAGTCATCCAGGAGGTCCTGCGGCTGATCGACCAAGTGGCCGACACCAACACGACCGTTCTCATAGCCGGGGAGACCGGCACGGGCAAGGAACTCGTGGCCAAGGCGATCCACGACAACAGCCGCAGGAGAAGCGGTCCCCTGGTTCAGGTGAACTGCGCCGCCATGCCCGACACGCTCCTCGAAAGCGAACTCTTCGGACACGAAAAGGGCGCCTTCACGGGCGCCGTGACCCGCCGGCGCGGGCGTTTCGAAGAAGCCCAGGGCGGGACGATATTCCTCGACGAGGTGGGAGAGCTCTCCCCGATCGCGCAGGCAAAGCTGCTGCGCGTGCTCCAGGAAAGAGAATTCCAACCCCTCGGCACTTCCAGGACCGTGAAGGTCGACGTCCGGGTCATCACCGCATCCAACAAGGACCTTGAGGCGGAAGCGGCTCAGGGGACCTTCAGGCAGGATCTATTCTACCGCCTGAACGTTTTTCCGATCTACCTGCCGCCTTTGCGCGAGCGCGGGCCGGACATTCTGCTTCTGGCCGACTACTTCGTACTCAAGTACGCGCGCGAATTCGCCAAAGATATCAAACGGATCACCACGTCCGCCATAGATATGCTCATGTCCTACCACTGGCCGGGGAATGTGCGCGAGTTGGAAAATTGCATCGAGCGCGCCGTGCTCCTGTCCCACGACAGCGCCATAGATTCCCTGCACCTGCCGCCCACGCTCCAGATGAAGCCCGAGGGGCAGCAGAGCCTCAGCCGCGGGAAGCTCGAGGCTCTGACCAGCGCCTTCGAAAGGGACCTCATCACGGACGCTCTCAAGGACGTTCGCGGCAATCAGTCCCAGGCGGCACGACTGCTCGGCACGACAAAGCGGATTATCCAGTACAAGGTCGAAAAATACGGCATAGATCCGAGAAGGTTCAGGGCCAAGGGCGGCGCATAGCGCCCGCGCCCGTAAGGCCGAATCCGAGGGGGCGCGGGGGGAATCATTTCCCCCCGCTCTTTTCCATTAGTTTTATCTTGAATGCAACCCGGTATGAGCACAGAACGATGCGCAGATGAGGTGCGAAAGGAAGGCACCGGCGTCCCTCAGGGGGAGCCCTGCCCGGAATGCCATGATCGGGCTTCGTACCGCGCCCTCCTTCTGATCTCCTGCGTGGTGTGCTTCGGGTGTTATTCCGGCGCATACATGCGCATCCCCGTGCTTCCGCTCTTTGCGCGCGCTCTTGGCGCCGACACGGTCCTGATCGGCCTGATAACGTCGTCTTTCATGTTCTGCGCAGGGCTTCTCTGCCTGCCCCTCGGCATTCTCTCCGACAGGCTCGGGCGGAAGCGCCTTATCCTGTCGGGCCTTCTGGTCATGGCCGCGGCCTCCGTCCTGATCGGGTTCTGCCGGGCTCCCTGGCAGATAATGGTCTTCCATGGCCTTTCGGGCGCGGGGATCGCGGCTTTTGCTCCGACGATGATGTCCTTTGTGACCGACATTTCCCCCCGGACACACCTGGGCCGCTCATACGGCTGGTACACGATGGCTCTCTACGGGGGGATGAGTCTGGGCCCGGCGCTGGGAGGATTTGCCGCGCAGTTCCTGAGCTTCCAGTGGGTGTTCACCATTTCGGGGGCCGCGGCTTTTGCGATGTTCTGGGTGGTGCTGTTCCGGCTTCCGAGGCGCAACCGCTTGCACGCGCACCCGCAAGCCCAAAGGCCCGGCCGGATTATCATGCGGGAACTCCTCGGGAATCGGCCTCTTCTCGCCTGCTGGCTGGTGACCCTCATGAGCTGCTTCGGCCTGGGGGTCTTCGTGACTTTCGTTTCTCTCCACGCCAGCGACAACGGAGTCGGGGTGGGGGAAATCGGCCTTATATTCGGAACTCAGGCCATGGTGAATGCGCTCTGCCGCATCCCTTTCGGCCATTTGAGCGACAGGGTTTCGGACCGAAGCCGGCTGGTGCTGGCGGGCTTGCTCGGTTACTCGCTTTCCATCGCCGGTATCGGGTATTCCACATCCCTGCCGTCATTTCTGGCGAGCGCGTTTGCCATGGGCATAAGCATGGGCGTGGCCTTTACGGCGGTCGGCGCGCTCATCGCGGAAGTCGTTCCCCACGATTCGAGGGGACTTGCCATGGGTGGGTATAATACATGCATATACATTGGAATGATGCTAAGCGGGCTTATTATGGGTTTTGTAAACCGTGAGGCCGGTTTCAGCGTCGGCTTTCTGATTACGGCAATTGTCAACGCCGCGGGTGCGTTTGCCTTTAGCCTGATTTTCAGGAACGTCAGGGCCGAAAGGAGCGTTCTTGAGGGAAATTAATACGGGATGCGCACATTTTAGCCGATTGCATGCGTCGGCAGCTGGACATAAAGAGCTACATGCGTCATAATTTTATGTTATGTTATATAGCTATGCCGACAATCGCGGGCCGATTCTGAAAAATCGGCTTGTGTGCGGCTTATCCGAATGTCAAGGAGGCTTGGTAATTGAGTCCATTTTATAAGAACCTGGCTCTCTGGCTGGTTATCAGTCTGATGGTAATCCTGCTGTTCAACATGTTCCATCAACCGCAGCGCTCCAGCCTGGAGACTACCTACAGCCAGTTTCTCACCTCGGTCCAAAAAGGGGAAGTCGCACAGGTAACCATTCAGGGAGACCATGTATTCGGCACCCTCACGGACGGCAAGATGTTCAAGACCTATGTTCCGAGGGATTCCGACATGATCCGGATCCTCAGGGAACATGGCGTGAACATCCAGGCCAAGCCGGAAGAGGAATCCCCGTGGTACATGACCGTGCTCGTCAGCTGGCTTCCCATGCTGCTGCTCATCGGCGTGTGGATTTTTTTCATGCGGCAGATGCAGATGGGCGGCGGCAAGGCGATGAGCTTCGGCAAGAGCCGCGCCCGGCTGCTTAATGAGAACTCCAAGAAAGTTCTCTTCAACGATGTTGCCGGAGTGGACGAGGCGAAGGAAGAGCTGCAGGAAATAGTCGAGTTTCTGAGGGACCCGAAGAAATTCACCCGTCTCGGCGGACGCATTCCCAAGGGCGTTTTGCTCGTGGGTGCTCCCGGTACGGGTAAGACCCTCCTTGCAAGGGCGATTGCGGGCGAAGCCGGCGTTCCTTTCTTCTCGATCAGCGGTTCGGATTTCGTCGAGATGTTCGTCGGCGTGGGCGCATCCCGCGTGCGCGACCTCTTCATGCAGGGCAAGAAGAACGCGCCCTGTATTATTTTCATCGACGAAATCGATGCGGTCGGCAGGCATCGCGGCGCCGGTCTGGGCGGCGGGCATGACGAACGCGAACAGACCCTCAATCAGTTGCTGGTGGAGATGGACGGCTTCGAGTCCAACGAAGGCGTCATTTTGATTGCCGCGACGAACCGGCCCGATGTGCTCGACCCCGCGCTGTTGCGCCCGGGACGCTTCGACAGGCAGGTTGTCGTTCCCGTGCCCGACATCAGGGGACGCGAAGGCATTCTTAAAGTCCACATTGCCGCAAAGCCCCTGGCCACGGACGTCGATGTGAAGACCCTGGCCCGCGGCACGCCCGGATTTTCCGGAGCGGACCTTGAAAATCTTGTCAATGAGGCAGCTCTTCTTGCGGCCCGCAAAAACAAGGACCTTATCGCGATGTCCGATTTCGAGGATGCCAAGGACAAGGTCATGATGGGGCTCGAGCGCAAGAGCATGGTCATGAACGAGGAAGAAAAGCGGGTGACCGCCTACCACGAGGCCGGGCACGCTCTGGTTGCAAGGCTTCTTCCTTGCGCCGACCCGCTTCACAAAGTGACCATCATCCCGCGCGGCAGGGCTTTGGGCCTGACTCAGCAATTGCCGCAGGACGATCGCCATACGTACTCGAAGGAGTTCCTGCTGGACAGTATCGCCATCCTGATGGGAGGGCGCGTGGCCGAGGAAATTTCCTTCGAAATGAACACCACGGGTGCTTCGAACGATATTGAACGCGCGACCCAGATAGCGCGCCGCATGGTGTGCGAATGGGGAATGAGCGAGAAGATGGGGCCGGTGAGCTTCGGGCGGCGCGACGACCAGCCTTTCCTGGGGCGCGAACTGGGCCACCAGCGCGATTTCAGCGAACAGACTGCGCTGAACATCGATAAGGAAGTCCGGCGGATTGTGGACGATAATTATCAGCGTTCGCGCAAGCTTCTGACCGATCACAACAAGATTCTTGAACGGATCGCTCAGTCGCTGCTCGAAAGGGAAACCCTGGAGCTCAAGGACGTCGACCGCATCATTCACGAGCTGGAGCCGGACCTCCTTGCGTCCATCCCCCGCAAGAAGATGACCCTCAAACCCTCGGTTCCCCCGGAGGAGGAAATCCTCGTGGAATCCGACGTGGAAACAAAGCACTAGGCCGGGCGCCGCAAGCTCTTTTTCATGGAATAAAAAAATCCCCGTTTCGGCGGGGATTTTTTTATTCCGGTTCGTTGGCGGGGCGGGCTGTCAGGGAAAACCACCCTTGCGTATTATTATTGCTTGTAAACGGCGCTGACGATAATAAGGTCATCTATCTTTTCGAAGTAGGCTACTTTAGGCAACCACTGCTTGGTTACCGGATGATACCACTTGTATTCCACCCAGCCTTTTCCGTCTTTTGCGGCCAGTTCGACAATCTCTTTGATGAACTTCTTCCCGTCGGAATCCATAAGCTCCGAGAAATCCTCGCCCACGAACTTCTCATTGACTCCGTGGGCCAGCATTGTCCCTTTCAGATTGAGCACGTAGATGTACATCTCATCCTGCACAAACATCCCGTTCGGATTGGTGAACTCCGCCAAACCGATTCTCTTTCCGGATGCTTTGTAGAAGGATACCGCATTGTTCACCCAGTCCTTTGCATCATCCTTCGTCCTTAAACTCATTGCGCTCTCCTTTTGTTTAATATGAGACTTCAATGAGAACTCACCGGCCAAAGCGAGATTCAGCAAAAACGGAGACGAGATCGTGCGAGGCGGGGAATTAAGACACGATCCACACCCCCGAGATGGATGGGAACTGCGGTGACGGCTCTAATCTGAACGAGAAATTGAGACCATCCCGCTCGAATAAATCCATCAGGAATTCGACTTGAACCGGTACTTGCGATAGGAAGTGAGTTGGATTGAGATCACACCCCGAGGGCGTGGAAGTTGTATTCCTACAACTACCAATTTAGGATCGTAAACTCTCTTGTCAATGGGGTAAGTATTTAAGCCGTGCTCCAATTGTACGACTTCTCTCTATAGTGTTCGCCTCGGATGGATATCGTGGAGCCGAAGCAGGACCGCGGGCTGGATCCAGGGATCTCCGGGCTGCCGAATTTTCAAAGAGTCGACGCGCGGGCGAGGTGCGCAAGTTCGGAACCGATCGCACCCGGTCTGAACCCGAGCGACACTGCCCTTGTGCTGTCCAGGGAAATGTCGGGAGGCCGCGGCGCGGGCATGTTGCTTTCTTTGAGGCTGCTGGGGGTAATCACCGCCCCTGAAAGCCCGAATGCCCTCCGGAGTTCAAGACCGAACCGGAGGCGCGATGCGCGCTCCGGGCCCCCGAGGTGGAGCAGGCCGCGTACCTTTGATAGTGCGAGCAGGAGTCCGGCGGCGGCATCCCTGGCGCTTAGAAACGTTCTGTATTCGTCGGTGAAAAGCCGCAGTTCGCGCCCCTCCTTCATCTTTGCAATCCAGTCCTGGATGAAGCTTGCCGCCCCCGGTCCGGCATGGCCGTACATAAGCGACATGCGGCATACAGCGCTCCCGGGATGAGCGGCGAACACCGCTTCCTCGGCTTGCGCCTTCTGCTCCCCGTAGGCGTTTACGGGGTTGACGGCATCTTCTTCCCGATAGCACCCTTTTCGCCCGTCGAAGACCATGTCCGTGGAGGTGAAAACGAAGGGTATGGAAAGATCGCCGCACATGCCGGCAAGAGTTTTCGTGGCCTCGACGTTGACCCGGTACGATTCGTTCCGGTGATTCTGACAAATGTTGGGTTGGGAGATCGCCGCGGTGTGAATGACGGCATCGGGTGATGCCGCCCGCATCAGTTCCCTCAGCTCGGATAACAGGGTGAGATCGGCTTGGAGCAAGGTTACGCCCTCGATCGGCGAACTGTTCCTGAAAACGGCTCCAAAAACATCCCATTCTTTCCCGGCGGCTCTGGAAAGATTCCAGCCGAGAAAACCGCTTGCCCCTGTGATCAACAGTCTTTTCATGGACCCCTCCCCGCAAGGGAACTCACCCGCAGCTTCCGATCGCGAGATCAATCCAGGCTACCACAATGCAGGACCCATTTACGAAAACAATCACGAAGTTTCCCCTGTTTGCCGTGCAGGCACCCGGAATGTGGGGCGTGCCGGGCGGCCATTGCGATTTGCAATTGACCGCATCCGGATTGTCTGGTAAGGTCTGCTTGCTAACAGGCTTATTAATTTCATAATTTACGTCATATTATGCGGAGGCTGTCCATGTGGGGAGCGGGTGAATTTTTGTGCGAAGGCCTAAAGCGCAGCGTGTGCAGCATGCTGCCCTGGGATATTCCCTGGTATGATCCAAGCCATGTGATCTTCTTTGCCGCTCTCTACGGCGCGCTGAGCGTAATCGGGTTCGGCTTGATTGCAGCGGCGGTTCTGACCATCAAACGCATTAAATCGGGGGACGGCGGGCATCACTGAACCCAGGCAACACTGCATGGTGGTTACCCCCGCATTGTCGATTTTGAGCGAGGATGCTCTCAAATCAGCCTCTCCTCGCTCATTGCTTTTCTATATCGAATCCATCGGATAGGCTGGAATCCATTTCTGTTCGCCTCGTCATCCCGCCCGCCAGTCTTTATAACGGAGTTGATCAACGATGCTTTCCAATGTGTTCAGAGAATATGACATCCGCGGTATCGCGGGAGTGGAGATAACCGATCCCGACGTGACGGCGCTCGGCAGGGCTTTCGGCACGTACATGGCCGAGCGGAACAAACGGCGGGTCGTCGTGGGAAGGGATTGCCGGCTGACTTCCGATAGGTACCGGGACCTGCTCGTCGGCGGAATGCTCGATACGGGACTCGAAATTATCGACATAGGCGTGTGCCCGACCCCCCTGCTCTATTTTGCGATCAGACACCTGGGGCTTGAGGGGGGCGTCATGATCACCGCCAGCCACAATCCCCCCGAATACAACGGCTTCAAGATCTGCAACGGCAACGATACGATCTGGGGAGACGAGATTCAGCTCATACGGAAGCTGGTCGAAGCCGGGAAGTTCGCTTCGGGGAAAGGGAGCATCTCTTCTTTCGATATCTTTGCCCCCTATATCGATTTTGTCGTCGGAAACATTCACCTGAAGCGCAAGCTGCGCGTCGGCATCGACGCCGGAAACGCCACCGGCGGTCCGCTTGCGACCACCCTCCTGCGGAAGCTGGGCTGCGAAATCCACCCGCTCTACTGTGACATGGACGGCACCTTTCCAAACCATGAGCCCGACCCCACGGTGATGGAAAACCTTCGCGACCTGAAGGACCTCGTCAAAAAGGAACGACTCGATATCGGCGTGGCCTACGACGGCGACTGCGACCGGCTCGGCGTCATCGATCACCGGGGCGAGGTGGTCTACGGCGACAAGCTTCTTGTCATCTTCGCTCGCGAGATCCTCGCGAGGCGTCCGGGTACGACCATCATCTCCGAGGTCAAGTGTTCGAAGACCGTATACGACGACATCGAGCGGCATGGCGGAGTGCCTCTGATGTGGAAGACCGGCCATTCGCTTATCAAGGCGAAGATGAAGGACGTCGATGCCGTGCTGGCCGGGGAAATGAGCGGGCACGTTTTCTTCAAGGACAGGTTTTTCGGTTTTGACGACGGCATATATTCTTCGTGCCGCCTCCTTGAAATCCTCGCCGAAACCGGGAAGTCCATTCCGGAATTGCTCGCGGGAATTCCGAACACGTGGACGACTCCGGAACTCAGAGTGGAATGTTCCGACGAAACCAAATTCGAAGTGGTCGAGCAGGCCAAACTGCTTTTCCGGAAGCAGGATCTGAAGATAGTCGATGTGGACGGGGTGAGGATCGTATTTCCCGACGGATGGGGACTCGTACGCGCGTCCAATACGCAGCCGGTTCTCGTTTTGCGCTACGAGGCCGAGACGCCGGAGCGGCTGGAAGAGATCAGACGTCTTGTGGAATCCACGATCGAGCGGGTCAAGCGGGAGTTGCCGGAAAAGGCAGGGAAGTGAGAGCGTGAAAAAACCCGGGCGGAAACCCGACCGGCAAGCGGTCGAGCATTCCGCCCGGGTTGCGAGGAAAAGTCTAGGCGGCCTTGCTCTGCAGGTAAGAGAAGATATCCTGCACGGTGCGGATCTTTTCGGCGTCTTCATCGGGTATTTCCATATCAAACGCCTCTTCCAGAGCCATTACGAGTTCCACCACGTCCAGTGAGTCGGCGCCCAGGTCGTCCACGATGTTGGCCTGAGCGGTAACGATATCTTTGTCAACCCCGAGCTGGTTGGCGATAATGTCGATAATTTTGCTTTCTTCCGCCGTCATTTCAAATTCCTCCTTCACATCAGGTTAGTCTTCACACTCGATCTTGCGTGCATCTTTGACGAAACCGAAAAAAAGTACCTCGAGGACGCTTGGAAGCTCCTCGACAAGGGGGTAACTGCAGTCACGGGCCAGCCATTTCTGGATCACCCCGTGTACAAATCCCATCGTACCGTAGAATACCGTTTGGAAATCGACGTCTTTGAGGATGCCCTGCTGGCTTCCTTCGTAGACTTTGCGCTTCAGGCCGGGGAGCGCGCGCATGACCTTCCTGAAGTACATGTTCGGTGCCTGCTCGCCCAGGTCCAACTGCTCCTGGACAACAAGCCGATAGAGGTGCTGGTTGCGGTCGAAGAACTCGAAATAGATGCGGATGTGCTTGGATATCATCGTAAGGACGTCGTCATGGCCGTCATTGGCGGCAACGATCTTACGTTCGAGTTCGTCCAGTCGCAGGCGGACCAATTCCTGAAAAAGCGTCTCCTTGGTTTCGAAGTAACGGTAAAGTGTCCCTTTTCCCACTCCGGCGCGCTCTGCAATTTCGTCCGTTGTCGCGGAGTGAAAGCCCTTCTGGGCGAAGACCTCCAGGGCAGCCTCGAGTATTCTTTCCTTGGTGCCCAGTTTGGACGCGAGCCGGGTCGTGTCCTCGGTGTCTTCGAGAAGGATTCTTTCCAGGATGGCCGGGAAAAACCGGTCGGGAGGGATGCCGTTGCTGCTGGCCGCTTCGGCGAAGGCGTCAATCAGCTTGGACGCCATGGCCTTGCCGTGGGGCGGACCTGAACGAAGAGCGTTCTGCATCGAAAGAAAACATCGGGCAAGTTCCTCGGCGAGAAGTTCGGGCGTGGGAGTTCCGGCGGCGCGGGATCCGATCAGAGCTTCGACCATCCCTGCCCTGCTCCTGGCCTTTGCGAACTTCTTGAGCACGGCCTGCGGATTTTGCCCTTCCGAATGTTTCTGCAATGCAACCCTTTCTCTTCCTTGGTACGGACTGGTCCGTCATTAACCATACCGGACATCCAAAGTCAAGAAAGTTTTGACGCAAGGGGGAAGGCAACCGGGCGCTGCGGCCCGGCCGAAAATTGACGATCCGGAGTTCCTCGTCTGCGGCTCTACAGCAGTTGATGCGGAGTCTGCCCGAGGATCAGTTTTTCGAGGGAGCGATAAGGCTGGGCCCCGCCGAGCCGTCTGCCCCCATACTGGAAGGTCGGGGCCACGACGATGCCGCAGCGGCGCGAATACTCCCAATCCCGGTCCACGGCTTCACAGAAGGTCCCTTGTGCGAGGATTGCCTCGACCCGGGAACCGTCCAAGCCGACCGAACATGCGGCTTCGATAAGGACCGCAATCCTGGCGATGTTCAGCCCGTAGACAAAATGAGCCCGGAATACCGCAAGGTGAAACTCGTCTTCCTTGCCCAGAGTCGCCGCCCACTTTGCAAGCTCATGGGCGCGGCGGCTGTTGTATGTATGCGTGCGGGGCCCGAAAGGCACTCCGCAGTCGCTGGCCGCACGTTCAAGCCGGGCCAGGACGGCGGGTATGTCCACGCCCCGCCCGGCAAAAAGCTCTTCCATGCTGAGCCCCTCTTCCGGTGTGTCCGGACGCAGGGGATAGCAAATCGATCTGACTGTGACGCCGTACTGCTGCTTCAGTTTTTCAATACGCCCGGTAATGAAATAGCACCAGGGTCAGGCAAAGTCAGTGAAGATCTCTAGAACGGTTTCCTGTTCGTGTTCCATTCCATGATTCCATGCAAGTGCTTCGAGATTCCCGATCCCGGCAGGACCGGACTAACGCCATTTTATCACGGCTTCGTTTCTGCCCGGAATGCGCCTGTATTTGTACTTGGGATATCCGAGCATGACCGCTCCGAGCAGCTTCTTGTCCTTGGGAATATCGAGGAACTCCATGATCGCGGGGCTGCTTTGCGCGGCAATCGTGAGAAGTCCGGCCCAGGTTGTTCCCAGCCCGTTTGCCTGCGCCGCGAGCTCAAGGTAGGCGAGGGCGATCGCGGAATCCACCGCGGCCCATGTGTACTCGGTCGAAGCATAGGCGGCAATCAGGTGGGGGGCGCCTCGCAAAATGAGGTCTCTTCCCATGTCCCAGGCTTTCACGTAGCGCTCGAAGAACTCGTTGGGCTGCTTGCGCAGCGCCTCGGCGGCAAGACCCGCCAATTGCCGGACATCGTCGGGCCTTCTGACGACCACCCAGCGAACGGGCTGGTAGTTTACCGCGGAATTGGCGAACCGTGTAGTGTCGATAATTTTGGCCAGCAATTCCCTGGAGACTGTTTCCTCTTTGAATTCCCTGACGGACCGGCGCATCTTCAGGAATTGGGTGGCCGCGGCAGTGCTGATCATGAGGTCTTCCCTGATGGGCAGACAATCGATCAGGGGAACCTTCTGGTGTGACAGGGCCGCTGTCGGACATGCGGCCACACAGTGACCGCAGTTGATGCACTGCGCGGCGGCGTCGGGCGCAGCAACCGGGAAGCCGTCCGGGTCTATGCCAATCAACTCCGCCGGACATACCGCCGAGCAAATGCCGTCCCGTTTACAGCTATCCCTGTCGATTTCTATAAACTGCATATCTTCTCCTTTCTTGACTGCGGACTGCAGAACGAAAATCAATCAAGTCGCTTCGCGTGAGCTCGCAAGGGGTCGGTTCGCCTGCCGTTTCCTTCTGGAAAATCCGAACGGCGCGATATCGGCAGGTCGTATACGATTCCGCCGGTTTCAGCGTTCTTGCGCCAGCCCGGTATCATCCGAAAACGGCGGCAGCCAAAGCGAGCGCAAGCAGCGGACATGCCCGGAGGCTCCGGAATCGTTTCGCTCCGACGGAAAAAGGAAAAGTGTCCGAACCCGGCTCAAAAGAAGAAATATAACCTGCCCGATGCTGCTGCGACGCAGGAACGCATTGTTGCGTGCATAATATCACAAAAGTCGGATTCCTCGGACCACTTTCTTTATGCCGCCTCACCCCGCAAAAAAAGGCTTCGCGCATCCGTCGCGTGCGCTTTTATCCTGTAATTCCGGTAAGAAATCCAGATCGTTGGGAAGAAGTGACGTGTGGTGATATAATGGTCCTCCATGATTACTTTTTTCAAAGAAAACAAGTTTCAGGGGGTAATAGCTCTCATGAACAAGGAGTTGAATATGGAGGAACAAAGGTTTCGCAGCTGTATGTCTGAGGAGCGCTTCTACGATCATGGAGACAGGATCACGGAAAAAGGGGAATTGCTGGAATGTGTCGACGGCAAATGGGAGAACGGCATGATCGTCAGCGGAATCTAGCATCCCCCTTTACCTCGATATATCTGAAGGTTATTTAGAAGAGCGCGACGGCGTCGCGCTCTTTTTCCTTTGCGGAAGAGGGTCCGGCAGCCGGCAGCGAAAGCTAAACCTTGACAGAGGAATTTTATGCGTGGTATCGATTCCTTTGCTACATGGGAATGACTGTTCCTCGCATTTGATTGGGTGCGCCACCCGGATTGAGAGGTGCGAATGAAAAAGCCGAAAAGATCCACAGGATTTGACGAAAGACCTGATCCGATGAGTGATCTCGATATCGAACTGGACAGCCAGGACGATGATGAGATCATTGAGTTGGAGGACATCATCGAGATGCCGTCCAGGTCTATCGACGAGGATGAGGATCTGGACTTGGGCGCGGAAATTCTGGACGCCGACGCAGATCTCGATCTGGAACCGGAAGAGCCGGTGGTCGCGAAAAAGGGCCGTGCCCCCTTGATGGGAAAACCTCCTGTCGCGCCGCCCAGAGGCGAAGAAGACGATTTGCTCAAAGCCTTCGGAGACGAGGGCGATGAAGAAGACCTCTTCGGGTCGGTTTCGGCGAAAAGCGTCCCGAAAACCGCCCAAGTCAAGGAACCGCCTCAGGATTTCGATGACGACGATCTCTTCGAACCGGAAGTGGTGAAGGGAGTTGGAAGAAAGGTGCCCGTTGCCGAGCCGGAACCGACCGGGTTCGACGACGGCGAAGATTCGCTCCTGGATGATCTCATAAGCGATACGAAGGCTCCCGAGCCTTTGAAGATGAGGGAGAAGGCGGAGAAAGCCGTCCCTGCCGAGGCGGAAGAGCCCACGGTGATTGACGAGGATATGCCGCTTTTGGACGATGAGCTCCTGGGCGATACCACGGCCCCGGATTCCAAGCTGCTCGACGACGGCATGGAAATGCCGGCCCGGGCGGCGAAGCAGGAAGAGGCGGCTTTTGACGAAAGCGATATGCCGCTTTTGGACGACGAGCTCCTGGGCGATGAATCCAAGCTGCTCGACGACGGCGTGGAAATGCCGGTCCGGGCGGCGAAGCAGGAAGAGCCCGCTTTTGGCGACGAGCTCCTGGGCGATGAATCCATGCTGCTCGACGACGGGGCGAAAATACCGACCCGGACGGCTATACCGGAAGAGGCGGCTTTCGACGACAGCGATATGTCTCTTCTGGACGATGAACTCCTGAGCGATGCCAAGGCGCCGGGACCCAAGGTGCTGCGGGATGAACCCGATGAACTCCTGGATACGGCGGCGGCGCCTCCGCCCATGGCCGTGGAGGAGCCCCGGAAGCCCGAGCCCGGGATTGCCGGGGATGTGTTGCAGGCCCCGGCCGGAATCGTTGCGCCGGTGAGCCCCCCTGCCGTGCCCGTCGAGGCGGAGAGTATGGTGGAGGAACTTATCGCCCGGATGGAAGAACGGCTGATGGACAATATCCGCGCAGTCGTTGAGGCGAAGCTGCCCGATCTCGTCCGCTCGATTATCCAGGAGGAACTTGAGAAACTGAAAGATGGGGCCGAGTAGTTTGGATCCGGTTTCGATTCGGAAGGGCCATCCTCTCTCGAAAAAGAGTTAAGGCAGGTTCTGCGACGCATGGGCGCTGCCGGACCCGCCCGACGGGGCCTGCGGTCCGCTGGAAGGATTGCCGCGAGGGCCTTTCTCAAATATCCCCGGAGAAGTTTGGAGATGCGCGGAAAATCCTGCCGGCCCGACGCATCCGGTCAAAACCGGATCCGCGTCCGTTGGACTCGATGGACGCCCGGTTTGCCAGGCGAATCTCGAATTTCACCTGCGTAAATTACATTATGCATCGTCATGAATAGAGGAAATTCCTATGAGCGAAGGCGCTCTGCCTAAAGCCTACGACTTTACCGAAGTTGAATCGCACTGGTATAAGCATTGGGAACAAAACGGTTTTTTCAGGGCCGATGAAAAGAGTTCGAAACCGCCGTACAGCATCGTAATCCCTCCCCCCAACGTAACCGGCCAGCTTCACATGGGGCATGCCCTGAACGACACCCTTCAGGACATCCTTTGCCGGTACAAGAGGATCAAGGGCTTCGAGGTGCTGTGGGTGCCGGGAATGGACCACGCGGGCATCGCGACTCAGAATGTTGTCGAGAGGCAGCTGGCGGGCGAAAAGCTCGACAGGCACGCGCTCGGGCGCGAGGCATTCATAAAGCGTGTCTGGGAGTGGAAGGCCAAGTACGGCGGAATTATCATAAACCAGCTCAAGCGGCTGGGTGCCTCCTGCGATTGGTCGCGCGAGCGCTTTACCATGGACGAGGGCCTCTCCAGGGCCGTCAGGCAGGTTTTCGTCACTCTCTACAAGGAAGGGCTCATATACCGGGGCAAGCGCATGATCAACTGGTGCCCCCGGTGCATGACGGCTCTTGCGAATATCGAAGTGGACGGCGAGGACCTGGACAGTTCGCTCTATTATGTCCGGTATCCGTTCGTCACCGGGACCGGCGGTCTGGTGGTCGCGACCACACGTCCGGAGACCATGCTCGGGGATACGGCCGTGGCGGTCAATCCGGCGGACCCCAGGTACTCCTCCTTCATCGGGCAGCAGGTGATCCTGCCTCTCGTGGGACGGCATATCCCGGTGATCGGCGATTCATACGTCGAGCGCGAGTTCGGCACGGGCGCTCTCAAGGTCACGCCCGCCCACGATTTCAACGACTTCGAACTCTCGCGCAAGCACAATCTCGACCTTTTGCAGGTGATCGACGAGGGCGGCGTCATGACGCCGGAGACCGGCCCCTATGCCGGCCTGGACAGGTTCGCCGCGCGCAAGCAGGTCCTGAAGGATCTGGAGAAGGGCGGATTTCTGGTAAAAATCGAGCCCTACAAGCACCGGGTCGGGCATTGCTACCGTTGCTCGAGCATTGTCGAACCCATGCTTTCGCTCCAGTGGTTCGTCTCGACCCGTCCTCTGGCCGACGCGGCCATGGAGGCGGTAAAAGACGGCAGGACCGCCATCGTTCCGGCGAAATGGGAAAAAGACTACTCCATCTGGATGGAAAACGTCGAAGACTGGTGCATCAGCCGTCAGATCTGGTGGGGGCACCGGATTCCCGCTTGGTACTGCGGGGATTGCGCGGAGGTGATCGTCTCCGAAACCGAACCCGGGGAGTGCCCGAAGTGTTCCGGCACGAAACTGGAACAGGACGCGGACGTTCTGGACACCTGGTTCAGTTCCGCCCTGTGGCCTTTTTCCACCCTGGGATGGCCGGAGGGGACAGCGGAACTCCGGAAGTTCTATCCCACCTCCGTGCTGGTTACCGCATTCGACATCCTCTTCTTCTGGGTTGCCCGCATGATGATGATGGGAATTCATTTCATGCGCGAGGTCCCTTTCCACGAGGTGTATGTCCACGCACTGGTCCGCGACGCGCAGGGTCAGAAGATGAGCAAGTCCAAGGGGAACGTGATCGATCCCCTTCTGATGATGGACAGGTACGGGACCGACGCCTTCAGGTTCGCGCTGACGGCCTTTGCCGTTCAAGGCCGCGACGTGAAGCTCGCCGAGGAGCGCATCGAGGGCTACAAGCATTTCGTGAACAAGATCTGGAACGCGGCCCGGCTGCTTCTCATGAATCTTGAGGGTTTCACCGATTTCGTTCCCATCCCGGAAAAGCCCGACAGCCTTGCGCACCGGTGGATACTCAGCAGGCTGCAAAGGGTTGCCGCGGAGACCAGCGAGTCTTTGGACAACTATTATTTCAACCAGTACGCTCAATCGCTGTATCAGTTCCTGTGGCACGAGTACTGCGACTGGTATCTCGAGATGCTCAAACCGGCTTTCTACGGCGAGGATGCCGAGGCCGGCGCGCTCGCGCGCTCCGTCGCGGCGGGCGTGCTCCAGAAAATCCTGATTCTTCTTCATCCCGTGATGCCTTTTATCACAGAGGAGCTGTGGCACAAGCTGCCGCAAACCTCGGGATCGATCATGAAGGCCCCGTTCCCGGAACCCGAAGAGGCAAGGATAGATCCCGATGCCGAACGGGAAATGGAAACGCTCATGGGGATCATCACGGTCATCCGTAATATTCGGGGTGAAATGAACGTTGCCCCCTCCCAGATGGTCGAGGTGGTTTGCCTGTGCGAGGATGACCGGGACAGTGATGTCCTGAGGATGCATGAGAGGGCCGTGTCGGATTTCGGGAGGATTTCGAAACTCACCGTGGCTCATACCGGCGGGATGGAAAAGCCAAGGTTTGCCGCCGGTGCGGTCGTCGGGAAGACCGAAGTCTTCGTCGTGCTCAAGGACATCCTGGATGTGGATGGCGAGTCCAACCGGCTGCGGAAGGAACTGGCCAAGCTGGAGAAGGAATTCGGCGTGACGCAGAAAAAACTCTCCAATGAGGATTTTCTTCAAAAGGCGCCGCAGGATGTGATCGAAAAAGAGCGGGAAAAGAGCGCGAGGCTGGGAGAGAAGATAGACAAGCTGAGCCGCCGGCTGGAAGTGATCGAGGGACTGCGCTGAGAACAATTGAAGGGGCCGTGCGAAATGCTTCGAATGGATGAACTGATCCGGCTGGCTCTTCTCGAGGACATCGGAAGCGGCGACGCGACCACACTGGCGGTTGTGCCCGCAGAAAAGCGGAGCCGGGCCGTTGTCTTCAGCCGGGAACCTTTCGTGCTTTCCGGATCGTACCCGTTCCGGAGGGTCTTCGAACTGTTGGATCCGTCCGTCGCGATAGAGGCTCTCGCGCGGGACGGTGAGAAGGTTGATCCGAACGTGCCGGCCTTCAGCCTCTCCGGGCCTGCCGGGGCGATCCTTACGGGAGAGAGGACGGCTCTAAACTTTCTCCAGCGCTACTGCGGAATTGCAACGCTCACGCGCAGGATGGCCGATGCGGTCGAGGGGACGGGGTGCCGCCTGCTCGACACGCGCAAGACAACGCCTCTGTGGAGGCAGTTCGAAAAGCAGGCGGTCCTACATGGCGGGGGCGCTAACCATCGGTTTGGCCTCTCCGACGGGATACTGATCAAGGACAACCACATCGCCGCGGCCGGAGGGGTCGGCGAGGCCGTCCGCCGCGCCCGCGCGGGTGCGGCGCACACGCTGAGAATCGAAGTCGAAGTGGAAAACCTCGAAGGACTCGAGGAAGCCGTTTCGGCCGGGGCCGATATCGTAATGCTCGATAATTTCGACCTTGCGACCACGCGACGCGCGGTTGCCGCGGCAAAGGGGCGCGTGCTCCTCGAGGCATCGGGCGGCGTGAATCTCGACACCGTCCGCTCCATAGCCGAAACGGGAGTGAATTTTGTCAGCTGCGGCGCTCTCACGCACTCGGCGCGGGCAATCGACTTGACGATGGAGTTTTATTTCACGGGATCGCTCTCCCATTCTTCCGCCCCATGATCCAGACGTACGACTGAGGACCGATTGAGCCGACGAGGGTTCCGGACATGATGCAGAAAGACCGCAACGAGTTGCCGTTTCCCGACAGGCGCTCCGGCAGGGACCGGCGCGCAAGGCCCACTTCCCCATTTACCAAGCAGAGTCTTTTTGGCGTGCGGCGCAGGTTTCGCAGAAAAGAGGACTCCTGTAGGTATTTCTTCGTGGACTGGTACGATCCCCATTTGCTGGCAATCCTGCTCGTCACGCTCATCCTGTCCACGGGTGACGCCTTTCTGACGTTGAGGCTGGTCGCGGAGAAATTCGAGGAACTCAATCCCGTCATGGATTTTTTCCTCGGGATCGGGCCTGTTGCGTTCGTCCTGGCCAAATGGGCGCTTACCGTCTTCGGCCTGACCACGCTCCTGGTTTTGAAGAACCACTATCTTCCGGGCCTTCGGGTGAAGACCGCCACGTGTCTCATGGTTGTCCCCATCTTTTATATTGTGCTCGTCATCTATGAAATTGTGATGGTGATGAAAATCGGATAGCAGGCAGCCTTGCGGCCTGCTATCCCGTCGGAAACAATCCGCTTGGAGAAACGGGATGGGCGCAGTCAGGGGAATCGGATCGGCGGTTCTGGCCATGGCGGCGATTCTGCTGCTTGCAGCGGGATGCGCGTCCCCGGGGCCTTCCAGGATATCCACCCCGGATACGACACCGCGCGTGGAACCCGACGGCTGGTGGTATGCGCGTTTTCAATTTTCCTGGCCGTCCGAGGCGGAAAGCCCCGCCTGGCATCGCGACCTATTGGTCGCGCACAGGATTATCGAACCCGTAATCGACCGGTTTCGCGACTCCATTTTCTTGTGGCGCTTCCACAGAAGGGCCGCTCCCGACGAGTCGGGGCACCAGTTCAGCTTTGTCTTCTACGGCACACGGGCAACCGCGCGCGGCGTGTTCGACATGATCCGGTCGAACACCCTCGTGGAGGATATGAAAAGCAGCGGCATGCTCCTGCGGGACGTCTACGATGAAACCGACCGGATCTCCAGGCCCGGTATCGAAGGCACCAGCGACCGGTCCTGGTCCGCTCCGCTCCAGAGATCGTGGCCTTATTTCATAATGGGCGTGAGCATGGCCTGGCTCGACCTGATCGAGCAATTCGCCGGGGACGGCCGCGAAAAGCCGGCCACATTCGCGGACATGGAGGTTTTCTACGAAGGGATCAACCGGGACATCCAGAGGACGTGGTCCGCGGAAGGAGGGCACGCTTTTCTGCACCACCTGAACGCCCTTTTCGGCTACGTGCCCGTAAACGTCCGGGGAAAAGGGGCGATGAGGTTCTAACGGGTGCGCGGGAAGAGGCGGGAGCACTGCGCCTTCGGCGCGCCCGGAAGATTACTCGCGAAATTCGGGAAGCGGAACGGCGGTCAAAAGGTCCCCTTCAGCGTGTCCGCGATGGCCAGGATGGTCCTGACGTAGGGCTTGCTGTGATTATAGGTCCAGATCACCGCTTCCTGGTCGGACGGGAACTTGGCCTCGCACCATCCGTGTCCCTGGAGGTAATTTGCCGTGCTGAAGATTGCGTCATCGGAGTTGTAGAGGTCGATGCGGCCATCCCCGTTGCCGTCCACGCCATAGCCGACGAGACTGCTGGGAAGGAATTGCGGCCAGCCCACCGCGCCCATCACGGATCCCCGCAGAGATTCCGGTCTCACTTTCTGCCGCTTTTCCCAGTCGAGGAGGGCCGTGAGTTCCTTGTAAGCCCATTCGGAACGGCTGAGCAGCTTCTTGTCGAATGCTTCGCGTCCCAGCCTCTCGCGATCGCTTGGCGCGAGCAGCCTCCAGACGCGGTCGCGGTTGGATTTCTGGTCCATGACGGCGAATGTGGTGAAGACCGCAAGGGTCGGAGTCTTGCCGGTGTAAGAACCGAAGTGCGTTTCCACGAGCAGGATGGCCGCTATCACGCCGGGTTCCACCCCGTACAGGCTCTCGGCCTTGGCGAAGGATTCCCGGTGCCTGAGTATGAACTGCCTGGCCTTGGAAATTTCGGAGGGAGCCAGGAACTGGTCGTAATTGAGCTGGCTCTCACGCATCCTGAATGTCTGGGATACGAGCTTGTACATGGGCGGCGGCGATGGCTGGAAAGCGGCCGCGACCTGCTGGCGCGAAAAGCCGTCCCGGACGAGTCTGGTTTTCAGCGAGGCATATACATCCTCCGCCGGTCCCGTGCGGGCGGCGAAAGCGGTAAGACACGGAAAGGCCGCCAGAGCGGACAGAAAAGTGATCCAGGTAAAAATTCGGAGCCACAAAGAGCCATTGCGCATTACGAAAACCGCCTTTTATGGTGAATTTTGCCTTGCGATTGACAGAAGGGATTATTATAGGATATCACCGTCTTCAATGCAAACCGGGAGCGCGTTCTGTTCCGCAGGGCGGCTTCGCCGGGCATATTCGCATGTCTTCGACTCCTGCTGGCCCGTTGCGGCAGGAGTTTTTTGTTGTGGAGAACTATCATGTCCCAGATGTCTGATCCCGCGGCCGACCGGTTCGCCAGTGCTTCCACAAAGCGGATTGGCGATTTCCAGCATCTCAAGGAGTGGGTGTCCCTGATCATTGGCCGAATACTCGAATTCGGCCCGACGGACCGGCAGTCCTGTCTTGAGCTCCGCGAAAAAATCGAAGCCAACATATTCAACCTTGTCGTTGTCGGCCAGTTCAAGCGCGGCAAGACCTGCATGATAAACGCGCTTCTCGGAGCCGATATCCTTCCGGTCTCCGTGGTGCCGCTCACGTCCATTGTCACGGTGCTGAAGTACGGCGAAGAGCTTGCCGTGAAGGTCTTCTTCGATAACGGGAGCGTGCGCGACCTCCCCCCGGCCGAACTCCCGGACTACGTAACCGAAAGCGGCAACCCCAGGAACGTGAAAGAAGTGCGGGAGGTCGTGGTGCTCTATCCTTCCCCTTATCTCAAGGACGGCGTGAGGCTTGTGGATACTCCGGGGGTGGGATCGGTTTATGTCCACAATACGGACGTCGCCTACCGTTATCTGCCGAAGTCCGATGCCGCTCTTTTCCTCCTTTCGGTGGATCAGCCGGTGAGCAGCGCTGAAATCGAGTTCCTGAGCGACGTGCGGGAATATGCCGACCGGATATTTTTTCTGCTGAACAAGATCGATTACCTGTCGGGGCAGGAGGTCGAGCGGGCGCTGTCGTTTTCGAGGGCGGCGCTCGAAGAGGTAATGGGGCCGGGGATCAAGATCTTTCCGATCTCGGCCAGGACCGCTCTTAAGGGCAAGCTGGACGAGTCTTCCGAAGAGTTGCTCGCCAGCGGCCTTCCGGCCTTCTCCGAAGTTTTGGACCGGTTTCTGCTGAACGAAAAAGGCAAGGTTCTGCTTGGGTCGGTTGCCAGGAACCTGCTGAAAATCCTGTCTCGGGCGAGGCTTGAAGCGGGCCTGGAACTCAAGTCGCTCCAGTTGCCGGTTGAGGAAATCCGCGAGAAGATCCAGGCGATCCAGGTCAAGAGAACCGAGCTCAACGAGGAGCGGCGCAATTTCGATACCCTGTTCGGAGCGGAAATCGAGCGGCAGATTGTAGCGGAGCTGGACCGGGGTCTTAAGGAGCTGAAGGGCAGGCTCGTAGCGGAGATGGAGGAAGGGTTCGACAAGTTCAGAAATGAGAATAGGGAGCTGTCCTTAAAAGAGCTCAACGAGGCGCTGGACTCCTTCGTGCGCGACAAAATTCAGGAGGAATATTCCGCCTGGCAGGCGGCGGCCGATGAGAAGATCTCCGGAGTCTTCGACGGGGTGTGCCGTCAGTTCGCCGGGAGGGTGAACGCCGTAATCGATTCGCTGCTCCAGTTTTCCTCTCAGCTTTTTTCCGTGCCCTTCGAACCGGTCGAAGCCGAGACCCTGTGGAGCACCGAATCGTCATTCCATTACAAGCTCCGTGACGATGCCGTGGGCCTGGACTTGCTGACGGATTCCCTGACCCAGGTCGTACCTCTGTATATCCGGGGCAAGTGGTTCCGGAGGCTGAGGGAGTGGGCGGTCGACACGGCGAACCGCATAATCCTTAGCAAACGCAAGCGGCACATGCTCGAAGCCATCGAGATGCAGGCAGGCAGGCTGAGGGCCGATTTCCTGCAGAGGCTCGGCAGGAGCGCTTCGGGCTTCCGAGGCGCGATCACTGAAAAAATGGAGACGGTTTCCGCCGGGATAGCCGGCGCGGTCGAACGCGGCATGGAATTGCGCCTGAAGGGGGAAAGTGAATCCGCAAAGATGGCCGAGATTCTGAATGAGCGGGTTTCCTCGATGGACAGAATCCGTGACGAATTGCTGCATGTGCGTGAATCAATTGATAAACTTTGACCAGCGCAGTGCTTTCGCAGAGCCGGGCGGATGAGTTTTGTGCTTGACAAAAGCGGTGTGATTCAAGTAGTTTGACCGGCGCGTGGGAAGCCATCGTATTTTTTGGTCTTTCTAGAAAACTCTCAAGCTCTGGAAGGTTTTGGCGAAGGTATGTCTACGTAGTCCAAGCCTATAATCCGCCTCATTTCTGCTCCTCAAACCTCCAGCACTCAGTTTATTTTTTTCGTCGGTCCTGCATGGAGCGAGACGGAAACCAACCCCGCGTCAGAAAGACCAATCTTTTTTTTCAACAGCAACTCATATCGCCGGTCTCTGTCCGGGCCAAGTTTTTTTGAAACTACAGTTTCGTCTGAATTCCCTTTTGGAAGGAGGCTAATAGGCTGGGAAACTGGGCTTTGTACTTATATGGAGGGGCTACCCCGGCCCCGCAAATGGCAGTAAACAAAATCACACACATTTTCACTAGGAGGACTAAATGGACCTTAACATGATCACCATCTTCGCCCTTGCATGTGGTGGTCTCGGCGTTCTCTACGCGCTGGTCACAGCAGCGTGGGTCAGCAAGCAGAGCGCCGGTTCCGAAAAAATGCAGGCAATTTCGGCGGCTATTAAGGAAGGTGCCACGGCATTCCTGAACCGGGAGTATAAGACCGTGGCCGTTGTCGCGATTATACTCGCAGCCGCGCTGACCTACCTTGGGATCTGGACGTCGGTCGGTTTCATCATCGGTACGTTCGGTTCCGCTCTCGCCGGTTACATCGGAATGGCTGTAACGGTAAAGGCGAACGTGCGTACGACCGAAGCCGCAAAGCGCGGCCTGCAGGCGGCACTTTCCGTTTCCTTCAAGGGCGGTTCGGTCACGGGCGTTATGGTGGTTGGCCTTGGCCTGCTCGGCATCACCGGCTACTTCATGGTTGTCCGGTCGCTGGCCCCCGCTGAAGAAGTCTTCCATGCACTTATCGGTCTCGGGTTCGGCTGCTCGCTGATGAGCGTTTTCGCTCGTATCGCGGGCGGTATCTACACCAAGGCCGCCGATGTCGGCGCCGACCTCGTTGGTAAGGTCGAAGCGGGAATCCCCGAAGACGACCCGAGAAACGCCGCAGTTATCGCCGACAACGTCGGTGACAATGTCGGCGACTGCGCCGGCATGGCGGCTGACCTGTTCGAAACCTATGCCGTGACCGCGGTCGCGACCATGGTTCTCGCGGCGATCTTCTTCGCGACGTCTCCGCTGTTGGTGAACATGATGACGCTGCCGCTTGCTATCGGCGGCATCTGCATCATCACCTCGATCATCGGCACCTTCTTCGTCAAGCTCGGCGCCAGCCAGTCGATCATGGGCGCGCTCTACAAGGGCCTGATCGCCACCGGCGTTCTGTCCCTGTTCGGCGTGGCGTTCGTGATCCACCAGCTGGTCGGTTTCGGCCCGCTCGCGGGCGTGAAGTACACCGGTCTCGCGCTGTTCGAATGCGGCGTGGTCGGCCTCGTGGTCACCGGTCTGATCATCTGGATCACCGAATACTACACCGGCACCGATTTTCGTCCGGTGAAGTCGATTGCGCAGTCGTCGGTTACCGGTCATGGCACCAACGTCATTCAGGGTCTTGCGATCTCGATGGAGTCGACGGCGCTTCCCGCCATCGTCATCATCGCGGGCATTCTGGTGACCTACAGCCTCGCCGGCCTGTTCGGCATCGCGATTGCGACCACCACCATGCTGGCGCTGGCCGGTATGATCGTCGCACTCGACGCCTTCGGTCCGGTGACGGACAACGCGGGCGGCATTGCTGAAATGGCCGGCCTTCCGAAGGAAGTGCGCAAGTCCACCGACGCGCTCGACGCCGTCG
>JAJFVB010000233.1 GCA_021372055.1 Desulfobacteraceae bacterium
TGCGTCGTAGTCGAGGTCTCCGATACGGGGCATGGCATAGCCAAAGACCTCATGGCCCGGATTTTCGACCCGTTCTTCACGACCAAACCGGTCGGCAAGGGAACGGGACTGGGGCTTTCGATCTGCTACGGCATCGTAAAGAAGCTCGGCGGCAGAATCGTCGTCGAGAGTACGGTTGGCATGGGCACCACTTTTCATGTATATCTTCCCGTGAGCGCTCCAAGTAGCTGAAGCGCGCCGGCATTCGTTTTCGAGTCCCAGAGTGCTCCGGAGATTCATTCATGAAAACCACGGTGCTCATTGTTGACGACGAAGTTCCCTTTGCATCCGCCCTGGAAAAGCGCCTCGCCAGGAGAAATCTGGACGTTCATACGGCCTCGAACGGCACCGAAGCGCTCGATATTCTTCAGAGTACCGACGGTGAAATCGACGTGGTGATCCTGGACGTCAAGATGCCCGGAATGGACGGCATGGAAACCCTGCGCCGCATAAAGACCCTGTATCCTTCGGTCGAAATCGTGCTTCTCAGCGGACATGCGACCATGGAGTCGGCGATTCGGGGAATGCGGCTGGGGGCCTTCGACTATCTGACGAAACCTTGCAGCATCGAGCAGGTGTGCGCAAAGGTCGAAGAGGCAAAAGAAAAGAGGCGCGGTTCCGTGGCGAAATAGCGGAATCGCCCGACATTCGCTCTTGTTTTCGGCGGTCCGCAACGTTTCTGCCGAGCAGCGGGAATAGGAAGTCCATGATTGAACAATCCGTGCAATGCAACCCGTGTAAGAAAATCCTCCTGGTCGATGACGAGGAAGGGTATGTCTCGGTTTTATCCAAGCGGCTGGTCAAACGGAATTTCGAGGTCAGGACGGCTCTGTCCGGTTCGGAGGCGATTCGAATTGTGCGGAGCCAGTCCTTTGATCTTGCCGTCGTCGATTTGAAGATGGACGATATGAGCGGAATCGAAGTGCTGAAAGCCTTCAAGGCCATGGATCCCAGGATGCCGGTAATCATTTTGACCGGTCACGGGTCCGAAACCGCAGCGCGGGAAGGCATCGCTTTCGGGGCCTTCGATTATCTCATTAAGCCCTGCGATCTTTCGGATCTTATTGCTGCGATACGGGATGCATGCGAGGAACAGTGCGCCGAATAACCGGGCCTGTCCCGCAGGGGTCCCGGGAGTAGCTGAAAGTCTCCGGATCTCAACGTTACCTCTATTCTGTCTTGAATCTGGTGTTCGTTGCCCCTCAAACGGTTCATGTATCTCAAGCGCAAAGGAGCCAAACCATGCTGAAAGGCTACACCACCCCCCGCACTCCCAAGGGCACTTCGAGCATTGCCCCGATGCCTCCGTGGCACTATGTGGGCACCTGCCTCGCCATCGAATACGAGGCCGACCCCGGTTCGGTCGCGGCCTTCCTGCCCGAAGGGCTTGATTTCCATTCCCCGCGCTGCGCCGTCTACTTCGTCGAGTGGCAGTTCGCAACCGATTCCGGAGAGGAGTACCTCGACCCGATCCGAAGCCAGTACCGCGAGACCATATTCCTCGTTTCGGCCGCATTCGAGGGCAAACCCTACGCTTTTTGCCCATTCATATGGGTCGACCAGGATACCGCGCTCATGCGGGGACTGGCTCAGGGCTGGCCCAAGCAGATCGGATCCACCTGGATCACCCATGCCCACGATCTGCCTTCCGTGGCGGGCCCGGTCAACGGTCCCGGCGGCAAATTCGGGGCTTCCCTCGCCGTAAAGGACCGACGCCTGGCCGAAGGGGTCGTAACCCTCAGGGAAGAGACGAACAGCCTCCCGAACCCGAGCTTTGCCGGGGCGATCAACGTGCGGCATTTTCCGGAACTCGCGGCCGGGCTGCACGATGCTCCGGCCGTCCATGAGCTCGTTCAGCTGAAATCCCGCGACGTGAGGATTTCGCCGATCTGGAAGGGTGATGCCGAGCTCAAAGTGTTCGACCATCCCTGTCTCGAACTTCCCGATCTCCGCCCCGTCAAGGTTTTCGCCGGCTACCGTTTTTCCTGCACGCTGACGGTCGATGACGTGGTGGTTCTGCGCAGCCTCAAGCGCAGCGCATGACGGGAAAATAGATTCCAGGTTCCATATTTCTGTTATAATTGAGTTTTGAATCGACGGTGCCGGAGGATTCTCCGGCACCTGCGGGAACGGCTCGTGTCCGGTTCGGTCAATCCGGCTGTTTTCAGCCGGATTGTGCTACACTTGTTCCCGCGCATGAGCCGGAAGCGGGAAAAACTCCAACCAAGCCTTTTAACTCATGGACCAGCTGAACATTTTTGACAAGCGTTCCGGCGACGAGCCGCAGGGGCAGGCGCCTCTTGCGGAAAGAATGCGGCCGCTCACACTGGAAGATTTCATCGGTCAGGATCATCTGCTCGGTCCGGGGAAGATCCTCGACCGGATTCTGCGCAACCACCGGTTCCATTCGCTTATCCTCTGGGGCCCTCCGGGATGCGGCAAAACTACTCTGGCCCGCCTGATCGCCACGCACACCGACAGCCACCTGATTCACCTTTCCGCCGTCATGGCCGGAGCGAAGGAAATCCGCGCCGCCGTGCAGGAGGCCAGGGAGGTCCTCGCGAAGCGGAAAGTCCGCACGTGGCTTTTCATGGATGAAATTCATCGTCTCAACAAGGCGCAGCAGGACACACTCCTGCCGCACGTCGAAAACGGAACAATCCTGCTTTTGGGCGCCACGACGGAAAACCCTTCCTTCGAAATCATCCGGCCTCTTCTTTCGCGCGCTCAGGTAGCGGTGCTCGAACCGCTCGGAGAAGAGCATCTCAGGCGGATTATTCAAAGAGGCCTTTCCGAAGAGGAAAACGGTCTCGGGAAATTTCCCGCGCACCTGTCCGAGGAGGCCGAAGAGTACCTGCTTGCGGCATCCGGCGGCGATGCGCGCATTATCCTGAACGCCCTTGAAATAGCGGTGCTCACGACTCCACCCGACGCGCAGGGCGTCCGCCGGATCGACCTCGAGGCGGCCAAGGAAGCACTGCTCCGAAAATCCGTCCATTACGACAAGGCCGGCGAAGAGCACTACAACATTATTTCGGCCTTGCACAAGGCGATCCGGGGAAGCGACCCCGACGCCGCTCTCTACTGGCTCTCAAGGATGCTCAATGCGGGCGAGGACCCGCTCTTTCTCGCCCGAAGACTCATCCGCGTCGCATCCGAAGACGTCGGACTCGCCGATCCGTTCGCACTCTCGCAGACGGTGGAAGCCTTCAGGGCCTACCATTTTCTGGGCAGTCCGGAAGGGGAGCTTGCCCTTGCGCAGGCTGTCGTGTATCTTTGCCTCGCGCCGAAGAGCAATTCGGTCTATACGGCCTTCAGCAAGGCCCGCAAGAGCGCGATGGAGACCGGGAGCGCACGGGTTCCGCTGCATTTGCGCAATGCGCCGACCTCGCTCATGAAAAACCTCGGCTACGGGAAAGAGTACAAGTACCCGCACGATTACGAAGGAAAATGGATTCCCGAGGTCTACCTGCCCGAAGAGGTCGCCGGTTCGCTTTTCTACGAACCGGGCGGCGCGGGATGGGAAAGCAGGTGGAGGGATCAGCTCGAACAGAGGCGTAAGAAGGCAAGGGAACTCCACCCCAAAAAGAGATAGTGCCTCAATATGACATCGATTCAGGCCAAAAAAAAGGTTCTCGAAAGCGCGATGCCTTTCCAGCTGGTGAAATACCTGGCGCTGTCGAGCCTCATGGTCATTCTTGTTTGCACCATACTGCTCTCGGGGTTCATATCGCAGAGGGCAAAGGCCATTCTGCTTCAGAAAAGCGAGCAGTATGCGCTTTTGGTCGCCGAGAACCTGAACCACCAGGTTTTTTTCCAGTTTACCGTGCCGACGCTCATTTCCGAAGGCGAGATCCGGTTGAGCCGCGAAGGCCAATACGAACGGCTCGACAGGGTCGTGCGCAATACGATCCACGGGCTCTCCGTGGAGTGCGTGAACATATACGATCCGGACGAGGTCCTCACTTACAGCAATATCAGCAAGGAGTCGATCGGCTCCAAAGGTCAGGCGGGGGAGTCCTTTGCGCGCGCGATGCGCGAGGAGTGCGTTTCCGTTCTGAGCGCCGTGAAGAATGATTTTCTGGGCTTCGAGTGGAAAGAACAGGTAAGAAAGCTCACGATGTATCTCCCGATGTACGAGGAGAAACCGCTGAGCTGGAGACGAGGCAAAGTCCTCGGGGTCTTCGAGATCACCCTGGACATTTCTCAGGACTACGAGACGATTCACCGGTTCCAGTGGATTGTCGCTTCGAGTTTCCTCATCTTCGTCGGCATCCTGTTTTGCACGATCCTTTTCATTGCGCGCAGGGCCGAAAGAATCATCGAGGCGCGCGCGAAGGAAAGATTCAAGCTCGAGGAGCAGCTGAACCAGGCCGAGCGTCTTGCCGCGCTGGGAGAAATGATCGCGGGTGTGTCGCACGAGATCCGGAACCCGCTCGGAATTATCCGCAGCACGGCCGAGTTTCTCGATTCCCGCGTGCAGGATGAGAAGCAGAAGAGGTTTTCCTCGATCATCGTCGAGGAGTCCACGCGCTTAAACGATATTCTGACGGAGTTCCTCGACTTTGCCCGCCCCAAGAGTCTTCGGCCCAGCGAGTGCAAAATCGAGTCCATCCTGGACAAGAACCTCCAGGTAATGGAAGCGGAATGTCAACGGCTCGGAATCATGGTCGAACGCAGATATGAAACGGGCGAATACACCCTGGAGGCCGACAATGATCTGCTCTACAGAGCATTTGTCAATATCTTCGCCAATTCGCTTCAGGCCATGCCGCGGGGCGGACAGCTGACAATCCGGACCGCCATTCTGAATGGGAAAAACGGTCTGTCGCAGGTCGAACTCCAGATTCATGATACCGGTCCGGGGATTCCCGACGACGTGGTCAAGAAGATTTTCAATCCCTTCTTCACCACGCGGGAAAAAGGAACCGGCCTCGGGCTTGCCATTGTTCAGACAATTATCGACAACCATGGTGGAGAAATCGAAGTAACGAGCCAGGAAGGGCACGGAACGAACGTGACCATCCGGTTGCCGCTCACGCAACCCGAAACTCGTTCCGGAGAGGATTCAGCAGAATAGATGGACACGGTTCTTATCGTTGATGATGAAAGGAATTACCTGCTTGTTCTCGAGGCGCTTCTGTCCGACGAGGGCTATCAGGTGATCACGGCCTCGGGTGCGGAACACGGCCTCGAACTGATGCAGGAGCATGACCTCGACGTGGTCATCACCGATATGAAGATGCCGGGCCTGGACGGAATGGAGTTCATGGACAGGATTCGGCTGAGCGAACCCGATCTGCCCATCATCATGATGACCGCCTACGGCAGCGTGGAAAAAGCCGTCGAAGCCATGCGCAAGGGCGCATTCGACTACATTCTGAAGCCTTTCAAGAACGAAGAACTCAAGCTGACGATCCGGAAGGCCATCGATCATTACCATCTTATCCGGCAGAACAGGCAGTTCGCCAGGGAACTCCAGGACAGGTACCACTTCGGGAACATAATAGGAAAGAGCGCTCAAATGCAGCGCATCTTCCAACTCATAGAAAAGGTGGCGCCCACCAAGGCGACCGTTCTTGTTACGGGAGAGTCCGGCACGGGAAAGGAACTGATCGCCAGGGCCATCCACTATAACAGTCCGAGAAACGGCCGTCCTTTCATCTCGGTCAATTGCGGCGCGCTGCCGGAGACCCTGCTCGAAAGCGAACTCTTCGGCCATGAAAAAGGAGCCTTCAGCGGGGCCGTCAACCAGCGCAAGGGGCGCTTCGAACTTGCCCACGAAGGCACGCTCTTTCTGGACGAGATAAGCGAAATGTCCTTCCCGCTTCAGGTCAAGTTGCTGCGTGTCCTGCAGGAAATGGAGTTCGATAGGGTAGGGGGCACGCACACCCTGAAAGTGGATGTGCGCATGGTCGCGGCATCGAACCGGAAGCTGAAGGAAGAGGTTGCCGCCGGCCGGTTTCGCGCGGACCTTTTCTACCGGCTGAACGTCGTAAACGTCTATCTGCCTCCCCTGCGCGAGAGGACCGATGACGTGCCTCTGCTCGTGAATCATTTTCTGGCCAAGTACTCCAAGGAAAACGACCAGGAAACGATCGGGATGTCGGCGGATGCCATGAAATGCATCCTTGACTATGCCTGGCCGGGCAACGTGCGCGAACTGGAAAACGTCATAGAAAGGGCCATCATCCTCTCGGACGGTCGGGCAATCCAGGTGAAGGACCTGCCTTCCGAGGTCCGCGAACCGAAGGTGGAAGCCGAGCCCGCAGAAGAGGAAAGCAAGGCCGCCGAAAAGCAATCGCAGGCGCAGATGCCCGAAATCGGCCAGGGAGAACGGATGCCGGATTCAGGCTTCAAGGTGCGGCAGATGCGCGCCATCGAGTTCATAAAAACCCGCGGCTTTATCACGAACAAGTATTATTCGCAGCTTGCGGAAGTCTCCGAGCGCCAGGCTCTGCGGGAGTTGAACGAACTTGTCGACACCGGCAAACTCCACAGGATAGGCAAGGGGAGGGCATGCCGGTATATCCTGAGCGAGGCGGATTGACGAATCAAGTGGTACGGCGGCGCGGGCACGCCCGTCCCGCGTCCGTGCTAGGTGGTGTTTTTTACGATTTCTTCTCTTGCCAGCTGATCGCAACGCTCGTTTTCCGGGTGTCCCGCGTGCCCCTTCACCCAGATCCACTGGACCATGTGCTTTGAGCAGAGCGCGTCCAGCGCTTCCCACAATTCCCGGTTTTTGACGGGCATCTTCTCCGAGGTAAGCCAACCGTTTCGTTTCCAGTTCCTGATCCATTGGGTAATGCCGTTTTTCAGATACATGGAATCCGTATGAATCCGGATCCGGCAGGGTTCCTTCAGGAGCTTCAGCGCTTCGATCACGGCGCTCAGTTCCATTTTGTTATTCGTCGTGCGGCGCTCGAATCCGGAAATTTCCTTTTCAATGTCCTTGTACCGTAAAATCGCGCCCCAACCGCCCGGCCCCGGATTCCCGGTGCAGGCGCCGTCGGTGAAAATCTCAACGGCTTTCAGGGAAACCCCGGTCCTGACTGATATCTTATCGGGCGGACAAGATGGATTATTAGTCGATTCGCTATCTTGCACTGTATTCACTAATGTTTCGCAAAAGGTGAGAGTTGGCGGCGAACGTAGCGCTCGACTTCCGTCGAAGTCGGCTTTCCGATGATCTTGCTCAGTTGGTTTAGAGGAATCTCGGCCCGCGCCATCGAGTGATGCCCGCCGGCGCAGCCGATAGACCCAAAAGCGCGCCGGACGATTTTTCCGGCATCCTTCCGGTACCCGTCGTTTCGAATTATCACGATAAGGTTGTCTTCATAGATGCCGGAGATAATGCTCCAGGCGATATCATGGATCTTCAGCATAAACTCCGCAATTTCGACAAGGATGTCCGAAGAGGGAACTTCGTCGAGATAGGCGAATATCCGGTCCTTGATGACGTGCTTTCGCTCGAATGCCTTATGAAAGAGGCGAAGGTCCTTCAAAGACAGATCGGATATTTCAATTTTCCTGAGAACATTGTGGTCCGAGAATTGGAAGAGATAGCGAAAAGCCTCGATGTCTTCAACGGTCGTATGACGTTCGAAATTGCGCGTATCCGTCTTGATTCCATAGAGCATGGTCGTGGCCAGGACCTTGGACGGCTTGACTCCGGCAGCCCTCAGATATTGAGCCATAATGGTGGAAGTGGAGCCGAATTCCGGCCTCACGTCGGTAAAAGGCACAAAATCCGTTGGAGGCGTCCTGGGATGATGGTCGATCACAGCCGCATACTGAATCTGACGAAAGAAATCGTTATGGTCGGGCTGACCGTCGACAAGAATGTATTTGTCGAACTGCTCGGGGTCGTTTCTTTTCATCAGTATCAGCGGGAGCCGCAAAAGACGGACCATGGTCACATTGTTAAGTCTTCTGATGGGCCGTATCATTCCGATCGATGAGGAAGCGACCCTGTGCCATAGA
>JAJFVB010000255.1 GCA_021372055.1 Desulfobacteraceae bacterium
GCATCGAAGCCCTCGTGCAGCAAAACCTCAGGCAGTCTCCGGAATGCAAGTGAGGAGTCGTTTTTAATGGCAGAAAAGCTTTGGCAAGGCAGATTCGATCAACCTACCAACAAGCTGGTGGAGGAATATACCGCTTCGATCCACTATGACAGCCGGTTGTACCGGTATGACGTGGAAGGAAGCGTCGCGCATTGCCGCATGCTCGCCGAGTGCGGCATCATCTCTCACGAGGAGGCATCTCGCATAGTCGAAACGCTCGGCGAAATTCTGCGCGATCTCGAGCGCGGCCATGTCGCCCTGGACTCCTCCCAGGAGGACATTCACATGGCGATTGAAAAAGAACTCATCACGCGCATCGGCGAGACGGGCGGAAAGCTCCATACGGCCAGGAGCCGGAACGACCAGGTCGCGCTCGACATGCGCCTCTATATGCGGGATGTTCTCTCCCAGATTGTTATCTTGCTCCACGAACTCCGCGAAGCATTCGTTTCCAAGGCCGAGGCCAACCTGGATGTCATCATGCCCGGCTTCACGCACATGCAGCATGCGCAGCCGGTCTTGCTGGCCCATCATCTCATGGCCTACTATGAAATGTTTCGCCGGGACAGCGACCGTTTCAGCGATTGCCTCACCCGGACAAACGTCCTGCCGCTCGGAAGCGCCGCCCTTGCCGGCACGACCTTTCCGACCGACATGGAATGGACGGCGCGCTATCTCCGCTTTCCCAAGGTCGTCGCCAACAGCATCGACGCGGTAAGCGACCGGGACTACATGATCGAGTTCTGCGCGGCCTCCGCAATTTTCATGATGCACGTGAGTCGCCTGGCTGAAGAGCTTATTCTCTGGTCCACTTCCGAGTTTTCGTTCATAGAGATCAGCGATGCGTTCTGCACCGGATCGAGCATCATGCCGCAGAAGAAAAACCCGGACGTTCCCGAACTGATGCGGGGCAAGACCGGAAGGGTCTACGGCAATCTGAGTGCTCTGCTTACCCTGACAAAAGGTCTCCCGCTCGCCTACAACCGCGATCTGCAAGAAGACAAGGAGCCCGTTTTCGACACGGCCGACACCGTGCTGGCGACAATTCGGCTGCTCTCCAAACTCCTGCCCGAGATCAAGGTGCATCGCGAGGTAATGGCCCGCATGGCGGGTCAGGGGTTCACCCTGGCCACGGACCTTGCCGACTACCTTGTCAGAAAGGGAGTGCCTTTTCGCAAGGCCCACTACATAGTCGGTCAGGTCGTACAGCACTGCATCCAGGAAGGAAAGGAACTCGGAGACTGTTCGCTCGAAGAGTTCCGCACATTCCACAAAGCTTTCGACGAAGATGTTTTCCCCTATCTTCAAATCCAGAGCGTAGTCGATCAGAGGACTTCCGTCGGAGGCACCGCGACTTCGCGGGTCACGCGGGCTATCGCCGCCGCCCGTGAGGATCTCAGGGCTTCCGAAAAGTTGCTAAACCCGGAACTTAGACCAAAAAAGTAGACAATATGCGAATTAGGTCAAAATCCGCCTTCTATATGGACATTCTGTGCACTTTCTCGATCTGCACCCTCATGCTCTTCACTTCCGGATGCGGCAAGAAGTTGTTTCCAAAACCCTCCGGAGGCGAAGCCGCGCCGCAGGTGCGGGATTTTCAGGCCGTCGCCATGCCCCGCGCGGTCGAACTTTCCTGGACGGTTCCCTCACCCGAGCAGACCGCCGACCTGCGGTACTCGATCGTGAGGACCGAACTCCCATGGGACAGCCGCAACTGCATGGATTGCCCCGGCACCTCTCAGCATGAGGTTCAGAGCATCGATGCGGCCACCGCGGCCAAGATGGTCTCCCCGGCTGACCGGAGGCTCAAATGGGCCGATCCCAACGTGGTCGTCCGCCATGCCTACCGCTATCAGGTAGCGGTATCCGATGCGTCGGGTACCCCGATTTCCATGTCCAATCCGATTGTGGCCAAGGTCTATCCCAGCCCGGCCGCGCCGGCCAATGTGGCCGCAGCGACTCAGCAGCAGGGAGTACTCATACGCTGGAAGCCGGTCAACAAGGACAGCGAAGGCCATAACGTTCAGGGCGATCTTTCCTTCCGGGTCGAAAGAATGTCCGACGGCAAGGGCTGGGAAAAGGCTTCGCCCGCGCCGGTCAAAGGCAATACATTTCTTGACCAGCTGATTGCCTCGGACCAGAATTACAGTTATAGAGTCGTCCCGGTGCTGTTTATCGAAAACAGCTCCATCCTGGGAGAACCATCCCAGGTTGTGCTCGTCAAATCGCCCGAAATGGTGCTCCCTCCCCCGCCCGCAAAGGTCTGGATCGTTCCGGCAAAGGGTGCGCTTGAAATCCGATGGACGGAGAGCGACGGGAAAAACGGCGGCTATCACGTCTATAGACGCGAAGGCAAGGAAATCATCCGCATGACCGCCAATCCGGTCCAGCACCCGCCCTTTATAGACCAGGGGGCAAAGAAGGGCGCGACCTATTTCTATGCGGTATCGGCCGTCGCCGGAACGGCGGACCACAAGGAGGGTCTGCTTTCCAAGTGGACGGAAGTAAGGAATCTATTGGCCGAATAGGACCGCCGAGTTCCGGTCAAATCCGGGGCCGCCACGAGGCGGCGCGCGTCTTTTTGCGCGCACGGGCGTTTATCGTTGCCACTCTATGACAGAGGACTTCTGATGCATCATTTTCAGTATCGAGGAGACGAACTCTATTGTGAGGATGTCCCGGTGCGGCGCATCGCCGAAGAGGCCGGGACCCCCTGTTATATCTACAGCAAGGCAACGCTGTGTCACCACTTCAGGGTTTTCGACTCCGCATTCAAGGATGTCCCCCACCTCACCTGCTATTCCGTCAAGGCAAACTCCAATATCGCCGTCCTGAAGCTGTTCAACTCTCTTGGCGGAGGGGTCGATATCGTCTCGGGCGGCGAGTTGTTCCGGGCACGCAAGGCGGGCATCCCCGCAGAGAAAATCGTCTATTCCGGGGTGGGCAAGACAGTCGATGAAATCGACTTTGCACTGAACGAGAACATCCTTATGTTCAACATCGAGTCCACGGACGAGCTCGAGCAGATCAACAGGCGCGCGACTGCAAAAGGAGTCAAGGCCAAGATCGCCCTTCGCGTCAATCCGGACATCGACCCGAATACGCACCCGTATATTTCGACGGGCATGAATAAGAACAAATTCGGCATCGCCATAGACACCGCTCTGAAAGCCTACGAACAGGCGCGGGCGCTCTCCAATATCGAAATCCTCGGGGTAGATTGCCACATCGGGAGCCAGCTCACGGAGGTAACCCCTTTTGTTGACGCCCTGAAGCGGCTCCGGACGCTCATCGGCAAACTGAGGAAGATCGGCGTTGCGATCCGCTTTCTCGACCTCGGCGGCGGACTCGGCATCGTCTACGATCAGGAATCGCCTCCCCAGCCCCGTGAGTACGCGGATGCGATTTTGCGCGAGCTGGTCGACATAGACTGCACGCTGATATTCGAGCCCGGCAGGGTTATCGTCGGAAACGCGGGCATTCTGGCCGTGAAGGTTTTGTACACGAAAAGGACTCAAACCAAGAATTTCGTCATCACGGACGGCGGCATGAACGATCTCGTCCGGCCGAGCCTCTACGGCTCCTATCACTACATACAGACCGTGATGAAGTCGCAGCGCAACACGGAAATCGTCGATGTGGTGGGCCCGATTTGCGAATCCGGCGACTTTCTGGCAAGGGACCGGGGAATGCCCCTGCCCACGGCTGGCGAGTACCTCGCGGTCATGAGCGCCGGAGCCTACGGGTTCACGATGTCTTCCAATTACAACTCGCGTCCCCGTGCTCCGGAAGTCCTCGTTAACGGCTCCGAATACCACCTGATCAGACGGCGCGAGACATGGGAAGACCTCGTGGCTCCGGAGTCGCTGCCCCCGTACCTGAATGAGGCCTGCGCCCGCTAAACGGTACACAAGGTTCGAAAGCAGGGCTTGACCCGGTAACGCTTTTTTCAAGGAGTTTCGATTGGCCGCGACACTAAAAGGCACCCGCTTCATGAAAATGACGGGAACCGGCAACGATTTTATCATCATCGACAACCGCGAACTCAAGCTCGACAAGGAGAGCGGGCGGCAACTCGCCCGCATGGCCTGCCGGCATAAGCTGTCCGTCGGAGCCGACGGCCTTATCCTGATCGAAGACGACCCCGAAGCCGACTTCCGATGGCTTTTCTTCAATGCCGACGGCAGCGAGGCGGAAATGTGCGGAAACGGCGCCCGTTGCGCGGCCCGCTTCGCCCGTTTGAACGGAATCGTGGACAAGGACAGCATCACCTTCCGCACGCTTGCCGGGATCATCGAAGCGCAGATCCTGGGGGAGCGGCGCGTGAAGGTGCGCATGACGGCCCCGCACAGCCTGAAGACCGATATCTCGGTGGATCTGGAGGGACGCTCGCTCGATCTTCACTTCATCAACACGGGCGTTCCGCACACGGTTCATTTCACGCAAACAGCCGACCAGCTCGAGGGTTTCGACATATTCAACGTGGGACGATCCGTCCGCTATCACCAGCGTTTTCAACCGGCCGGGACGAACGCAAACTTCGCCTTCGTGCACGGCCCGCATAATATTACGGTGCGTACCTACGAGCGTGGCGTCGAAGACGAAACACTCGCGTGCGGCACCGGCTCGATCGCAACCGCACTGGTAGCGGCCGCGAAAGGTCTAGTCCGCTCTCCCGTCCAGATGCTGACGCGGGGGGGCGAGACTCTTGTAATTCACTTCGACGAGGCTCCGCAGGAAGGCGGAATCACGAAGTCCGGCGTTTACCTGGAAGGTGATGCCCGGGTGGTCTATGATGCGCAACTCTGGGACGAGACCCTGAGGCCGTAAGAAAGAGGAGGCTTTTCATGTTTCACGGAGCAATGGTGGCCATCGTGACGCCGTTTAAGAACGGCGAACTGGATGAAGCCGGTTTCAGACAACTTATCGAGTTCCAGATCGAAAACGGAACCACGGCTATTGTCCCCTGCGGGACGACGGGCGAATCGGCGACGCTGTCGATTGCCGAGCACGAGCGCCTCATAGAGATAACGGTCGAACAGGCCGCAGGGCGCGTTCCCGTTATAGCCGGCACCGGCTCAAACAACACGCGTGAAGCGGTCAATCTGACCAGGCACGCGAAAAAGTCCGGCGCCGATGCGGTCCTGATGATAAGCCCCTACTACAACAAGCCGACTCAGGAAGGACTGTTCCTCCATTTCGAGCAGGTCGCAAAATCGGTCGACATTCCGATCATCGTCTACAACATCCCGGGCAGGACGGCCGTCAATATCGAACCGGCCACCATCGCCCGGCTCGCGCGCATAGACAACATTATCGGGGTCAAGGAAGCCTCCGGATCGATGAAGCAGATAACGGATATCATCAGCATGTGCGGCGATGACTTCACGGTCCTTTCGGGCGAAGACTTCCTCACCTTTCCTCTCATGTGCGTGGGCGGCAGGGGTGTGATCTCCGTGGTCTCCAATGTCGATCCGCGCGGCATGTCGGATCTTTGCTCCCTGTATCTGGACGGCAAGATAGAGCAGGCCCGCAAGCTTTACTACGATCTGCTCCCTCTTTGCCACGCGCTTTTCTTCGAGACAAATCCGTCGCCGGTGAAGGCGGCCATGTCCATGATGAACCTCATTGAATCCGATGAGGTTCGGTTGCCGCTGGCACCCATGTCCGCCGGCAACCGGGAGCGCCTGAGAGCAGTGCTTGAAAGCCGGGGGCTTTTGTCCCGGTCGGCCACAAGAGCCTAGGGAGGACGATGATGGTCCGTGCAGCCGTGGCGGGAATAGCCGGAAGAATGGGCTCCAGGATCGCCCAGCTCATCGGGGAGACCGACAACATCGAGCTGGCGGGAGGCTTTGAGTATCCGCAGTTTCCGAAGATCGGGCGGGACATCACGGAGGTGATCGGAGGCAGCCCCTCGGGCATGCTCATCGGGGCCGGAATCGACAGTGTTCTTGAATCGGCCGACGTGATAATCGATTTCACCACTGCCTCGGCTGCCCTCGAACACCTGAAAAAAGCCGCGGCCCACGGCAAGGCGATGGTCATCGGGGCAACCGGTTTTACGCGGGATCAACTCGCCGAGGCGGCCAAGCTCGCCCTGGGAGTGCCCTGCGTCCTTTCGCCCAACATGAGCATCGGGGTGAACATCCTCTTCAAGATGGTGGCCGACGCCGCGCGGTTGCTCGGAAATACGTGCGATATAGAAATCATCGAGGCGCATCATCGTCTCAAGAAAGACGCGCCGAGCGGTACGGCGGTAAAGCTCGCGCAGATCGTCGCGCAATCGCTCGATCGCGATCTCGGGGAGGTGGGCGTCTACTCGCGCCACGGGATGATCGGCGAACGCGGGAAGACGGAAATTGGCATCCAGACCATCCGGGGCGGGGATATTGTCGGGGAGCACACGGTAATCTTCGCCGCCCTCGGTGAACGCATAGAACTGATTCATCGCGCTCAGAGCCGCGATAACTTTGCCCGAGGCGCCATTCACGCGGCCGGATGGGTTGTGCGCCAACCCAACGGGCTCTATGACATGAGCGATGTTCTCGGCATCAAATAATTCGGAGGACTTAATGGCACTTGCACAAGCGGACCGTTTGCGGCAGCTCCCACCCTACCTGTTTGCGGAAATCGACCGGCTCAAGGCCGAACTGATGGCAAAGGGCGTTGACGTGATAAATCTGGGAGTGGGCGATCCCGACCTCCCCACGCCTCCTCATATTATCGAGAAGCTTGCGCAAACCGCCAAGGACCCGGCAAATCACATCTACCCTTCCTACTCGGGGATGAACGATTTCCGCGTGAGTGTCGCGGCATGGTACAGGAAGCGGTTTGGCGTGGAACTCGACCCGAGCTCGGAAGTGCTCACCCTGATCGGATCGAAAGAGGGACTTGCGCACCTGCCGCTCGCCTTCATCAACCCCGGAGACCTTGCCCTGGTCCCCTCCCCGGCTTACCCGGTCTACCACATAGCGACCATGTTTGCCGGTGGCGAGTCCCGGTTCATGCCCCTGGTGAAGAACAACGGGTTCCTTCCGGATCTCGACGCCATTGCGCCCGACGTAGCCAGACGGGCGCGGATTATTTTTATCAATTACCCGAACAATCCCACCGGGGCCACCGCGGATAGAAGTTTTTACCAGCGGGTCGTCGATTTCGCCCGCGAGTATGATATTATCGTTTGCCACGACGCGGCGTACACGGAGATGTCTTTCGGGGGCTACAAGCCCATGAGCTTCCTGGAAGTTCCCGGAGCCCGCGAGGTGGGCATCGAGTTTCATTCGCTTTCGAAGACCTACAATATGACCGGCTGGCGGCTCGGATTTGCAGTCGGCAACAAGGAAATCATTGGAGGTCTTGGACAGATAAAAAGCAACATCGATTCCGGGGCTTTCAACGCGGTTCAGTGGGCGGGAATTGCCGCCCTGGAAGGCGACCAGGCCCCGGTTGCCCAGATGCAGCGGGTCTACGAAGAGCGGCGGGACATTCTGATCGCGGGCCTGAGAAAGGCCGGGCTGGACCCGGAAGTGCCGAAGGCGACTTTCTACGTCTGGTGCCCCACTCCCAAGGGGTATAAGTCCAAGGAATTCACGTCGCTGCTTCTCCGCGAGGCCGGAATCGTGACGACCCCCGGCAGCGGATTCGGCGAACCGGGCGAAGGGTACGTGCGCATGGCCCTTACGGTGTCGAAGGAACGCATCGGCGAGGCGGTTGAACGCATTGGCCGTCTGTCGTTCTAGGGTCGGAATCGGGTGGTGAGGGCGGCAATCGGTCTGGGCAGCAACCAGGGCGATTCCGTGCGGATTTGCAGGGAAGCGTGCGAATCGCTGCGAAACGATCCGGCGGTTCACATTCTCGGCATCTCGTCCTTCTACAGGACGGAGCCCGTCGGAGTTGCGGGGCAGGACTGGTACGTAAACGCCGTTTTGCTATGCGAAACCAGCCTCCCGGCGCTTGAGCTGCTGCAACTCCTGATGCGGGTCGAACAGAGCTTTGGAAGGGTGCGCGCCGAACGTTGGGGACCGCGCACTCTCGATCTCGATATTTTGTTTTACGGCGATACGGTGCTTCGTCTTCCGGGATTGCGGGTTCCGCATCCCCGGATGCATGAGAGGCTTTTCGTGATGGCGCCCCTCTGCGAAATCGCTCCCGAGTGGATACACCCGGAGCTGGGGCTCTCCGTTCGCGAGTTGCTTGAGCAACTTCTCCGGTCCGACCACCAGCAGCAAATCTGCAAACTGGATTGAGCAAAATGCTTCGGCTTTTGGTTTATGCTTTTCTGCTGTGTGCAGCGTACTTTTTCATCAAAAAGGTGGCCAGGTCTTTTCTGGAAGGCTACCACCAGGGAGGGGACCGCCGGCCGGCCCCGCCGCCGGGCGAAGCCGAACTTGTTCGCGATCCGCAGTGCGGAGCTTATTTCATGCGTCAAAAAGGGATAAAGGGCGTGGTGGAAGGGAAGGCAATGCACTTTTGCAGCGAAGAGTGCTACGACAAATATCTGAAGCGGAAATCTCGGTCATAAAAAACAATCTGCCAGCAAGGGAGCCGGGTTTTTATGAAGTTTTTTATAGACACTGCCAATATAGACGAGATTAAAGATGCCAATGCTCTCGGCGTTCTCGACGGCGTTACCACCAATCCCAGCCTGATAGCCCGGGAAGGCATTTCCGGACGAGAGGCTTTCAAGAAGCATATCAAGCGGATATGCGAAATCGTCCAGGGTCCGGTGAGCGCGGAGGGGGTGAGCTGCGATCTCCAGGGCATGCTGGATGAAGCGCGCGATCTGGCCGCGATAGACGAGCACGTCGTTGTGAAGATCCCTATGACCACCGCGGGACTGAAGGCCGTCAAGACGCTGACGGAAGAAGGAATTCAGACAAACGTCACGCTTGTTTTTTCTCCCATTCAGGCCCTTCTTGCCGCCAAGGCCGGGGCATCCTATATTAGCCCTTTCGTGGGGAGGCTTGACGATATAGCTCAGGACGGCATGGATCTGGTCAAGCAAATAATTGATATCTTTTCGAATTACCTCTTTGAAACGGAAATTATAGTCGCCAGCGTCAGGAATCCCATCCACGTTCTAAGCGCAGCCCGGGCAGGTGCGGATATTGCAACGATTCCCTATAAAGTTATCGAACAGCTTGTTCAACATCCTTTAACGACAATAGGGATAGAAAAGTTCTTGCAAGATTGGAAAAAAGTAGAAGAATAGAGAGGACGAAACTGTCATACAAGTTCTCTTGGGGTTTGTGGGGAGGGACTATGAAGCACCTGGCAAGACTTGCCGAGTATCTTCTTTTTTTCCAGGCGATCCTCATATTGGCAATTCTATACCCGGCGTCTTCAGATGCAGAGATCTTTCGTTACGTGGACAAGGACGGCGTGATTCATTTTACCAACGCGCCCACTGCAAAGCAGTCCGCGCCGGTTGCACTGCCGCCGCTCAACCAGGCGAATTTTCAGAAATATTTTCCGTCCTATCAGAATCAGTACTCTTATTACCAGCGATCCATGGGGCCTCTTCTCACACCGGCCAACCTGGCCGCATATGATCCGCACATCAAGCTCACCTGCCGGCAGTACGGCCTGGAGCCCTGTCTTGTGAAGGCTGTCATTCACGCCGAATCGGGATTCAATCCTCAGGCGGTTTCGCCGAAGGGCGCCATGGGGTTGATGCAGTTGATGCCCGGAACCTCCCGTGATCTGGGCGTACTCAATCCGTTCGACCCGCTCCAGAATATCGACGGCGGCGCCCGCTACCTCCGGATGATGCTCGACCGGTTCGGCACGCTGCCGCTCGCGCTTGCCGCCTACAATGCCGGTCCCGAGGCGGTCCAGAAACACGGCGGGATTCCTCCTTTTGACGAAACGCAGATTTATGTTAAGAGGGTGATGGACTTTTACAACCGTTACCGTTAGTGATCGTGGCAGGAAACGGAGTATCTCTGATGGAAGTCCGAGGTTATGCTCGCTTTGAACCGAATTGATCTTTCCAGGCAAAGCCTTACCACCTTGCCGAATGTCCTGACCTACCTCAGGATGGCCATTATTCCGGTAATAATAGTGCTTTTGGTTCCGCCCTCATCCGATTTTTCCCGAAATCTGGCGTTCCTGGTTTACGTCCTTGCCTCTCTCACCGATTTTTTCGACGGGATTCTCGCCCGGCGCAGGAACACCGTAACCTCCGTGGGGAAACTGCTCGATCCTTTGGCGGACAAGCTTCTTACCTCCGCCGTCCTCATCATGCTGATTCCACACGGAAAGGTCGACGCCTGGCTGGCCTTTCTCATTGTCGGCCGCGAAATCACCATAACCGGCCTCCGCTCGATTGCGGCAGCCCATGGTTTGATCCTCGACGCAAGCCGCCTGGGGAAAAACAAAATGCTCTCCCAGAGTCTTGCTTTTGCCTTCCTGCTTCCCGCCATCCCGCAGATTCAGGACAAGCTCGACCTCGTGGGAACCGTGTTCCTCTGGGTTTCGCTGTTCCTCGGCTACGTTTCGGCTTTCGACTATTTCCTGAATTTTTACAGGGAAGCCAGGCGAAGGGGATCGTCCATGCCCTAGCACGAGAGGTCCCACACGATGACTTCCTTCGTTTTGCCTCCGTTTTGCCCTCCCGACTTCACCGTTTCTCCTCTTTCCGATGCCCCCGAAGTGGTTTTCCGCAGAGTGGAAAAGGCCGGGGTCGCACCCGAGGACTATCATGCCACATCGATCTATCCCGAGTACTTCCACATCGATCGGGGGGAATGGGTCCTGCCCCGTGATTCCAGGATGGACAGCGTGGTGGT
>JAJFVB010000264.1 GCA_021372055.1 Desulfobacteraceae bacterium
GCTCGTAGACCAACTGGCTGAACTGTTGAAACAGGCGGTCGGGTAAAGAATTTTCCATATATCGATCCATTTCGATGCCCCCATCGCCTCCCTTTTGGGCGCGGGCGGCACAATCCACTCGAATTTTCCCGAATTTTCCAGGGCACGGGACCGGGGGCGGTTCGACCACACGGCTCACGCCTCGGTCCGTGGCGCCTTCACTCTCCTGCGGGTCCGTCAGGCTACATTGTCCAGAAGTCCCATTTCCTCGCTGCTGAGCACGCAATTGATATCGAGCAGAATTTTGACTCCCCCGCCCGTCTTGGCCATGCCGAGGATGTATTCCGTGTTCAGCGTGGTGCCGAAGCTCGGAGTGTCTTCTATGTCGGAACCCTTGATATTGAGCACTTCCGATACGGAATCGACCACAACGCCGATGTGGAGCTTGCCGGTCGAACCCGTTATCTCCACGACCACGATACAGGTGCGGTCGGTGTAATCCGCCTCCATCATCCCGAATCTCAGCCGCAGGTCGATGACCGGAATCACTTTGCCCCGGAGATTGATCACGCCCTTTACGAAATCGGGTGTCTGGGGGACCGGGGTTATCTTCATCACCCCGATGATTTCCTTGACTTTCAGAATCCCGATGCCGTATTCCTCGTCGCCAAGGGAGAAAGTGAGGTACTTGCCTTCCCTCTCCTGCCCGGAGCTTCCCGGCCGATGCTCATCCGCATTTTTCATCCATGTTCCTTTCGTTATGGCCTATTCGATCATTTGAATTCCAGGACCTCACAAACCGCGCAACTGCACCGTTTCTCCAGCCTCGTATCCCGTTTCGGCCCGACTGAGGCATGATCTTGCGGTAACCCGGTTGACTCTGACTTCTTCCCCACTGTATTAATCGGCAGGAGCGATTTTTTCTTCACTCGGAACTGGAAATAAAATGAAAATATTCCATCCGCTTTTGCTCGATAACGGAAGCATTCACCACATGCCGGATCCACTCCGCCACCGCCGGCTTGCCTGAAACGGTTTTCCCCGATGCGAATTTGCCCGGGGGGATTTTCCGGACAGCATGGCCCCAAGGAAAGAAAAGGCTCGGCGATCGGGCTCCGCGCCTTCCAGGGTTTGACACGCATGGCACTCTCTGTTAGCTTCTGTAAGACCTGACTGCGAAAAAGAGATGAAAAGCATCGATATAGCCCTACTGGGCGCAACCGAGGCCGAGATCGCTCCGCTCTTCCAATTCCTTCCCGTCTCGGGAAGAACGGGAATTGGCGCCTGCCCCTTTATGCTTTGCGAATACCGCGGGCTGCGCATCCTGGCCGGGACCACCGGAATAGGCAAGGTGAACGCGGCGGCGGTGACTTCCGCCGTGATCTGCAGCTTCAATGCCGGCGAGGTCTGGAACGCCGGATGCGCGGGTTCCTACGGCGGCTCGGGCCTGGACGTCGGAGATGTGCTCATCAGCACCGATTGCGTCTGCGGGGACGAGGGCGTCCTCGATTCCCGGGCCGCGCACCCGATGAGCACAATCGGAATTCCCCTGCTGAAAAAGAAGGGCTTTCCGCTTTTCGACGGGTTTCCGCTTGAAGAATTTCTGCAGAGAAGGAAGATCGCGACCCTTCTGCCGGAGGGCCGGTACACCGCCGCCGGTGATGGTTCGCGGACCCTTCGCCCCTGTCTCCCGGGAGCGGACGGGGATGAGTGCTTTTCACTCAGATACGGCTCAAGCCTTACCGTGGGCATGGCGAGCGGCGACCGGCAAACAGCCTCGGCCCGATTCCGCACTCACGGCGCTCTGGCGGAAAATATGGAAGGGAGCGCCATGGCCCAGAGCTGCGCTCTTTTCAACGTTCCTTTCCTGGAGATCCGGGGCGTCAGCAACATCGCGGGCGAACGCGAAAGAGGACTCTGGAACATTCCGCGGGCGGTCCGTAATTCCATACGAGTCGTCTATCACCTGTTGGCACGCTCCTGATCCGGCCCGGCTTGGGGGAGCGGCCATTTCGCAAGTCTATCGAACGGCCCCCGTTTCGCCCTCCCGCCGGAACGGGAAGAAAGACGCATATGCGCGAACTGTCCCTGGGGTATTCCCCCTGCCCGAACGATACCCATATCTTTTACGCCATGGCGCAAGGACGGATCGATCTGCCTTTTCGCCTCCGCGAGCCCTTGCTTGCCGACGTGGAAATGCTTAACCGCCTGGTGATGCAGGGTGCTTTGGATGTCTCGAAGCTCTCCGCGCACACGGTCCTGCACATTCTTGACAAATACGCCCTTCTGCGCTCCGGGGGCGCGATCGGCAGGGGCTGCGGCCCGCTGGTCGTCTCAAAGGTTCCCGCTGCGATGGAGGATCTCCGCGACGCGAAGATGGCGGTGCCGGGTAAACTCACGACCGCGCACCTCCTGCTCCGCCTGCAGGGAACCCACCGCGGCGCGTGCATTCCGATGCAGTTCGACAGGATCATGCCCGCCGTATCCTCGGGCGAGGTGGACGCGGGGGTCATCATTCACGAAGGCCGCTTTACTTTCGGTTCCTACGGACTGCACCTGGTGCTTGACCTCGGCCGGTGGTGGGAGATCGAAACGGGCCTTCCTCTGCCTCTCGGAGCGATAGCGGTCAGGCGCGAACTCGGGCCGGATGTGGCCGCACAGATCGAAGACAAGATACGCGAGAGCATCCTGTACGCGCGGGCCAATCCGGCCGAAGCATGGCCCTACATAGCGCGGCACGCACAGGAGATGGAACCCGAAGTAATCCGCCGCCACATAGAGACGTTCGTAAACGACTTCAGCATCGATGCCGGGGAGGAAGGCGAGCGAGCGTTCGCGCACCTGCTCGAAGCCGCCTCCGGACTGGAGGGAAAGAAATTTGACGGCAAATCGCTTTTCCTCCGCTAAACTCAGCCGCTAACATCACGAGAGTATAAGAGACATGACCGAAAGCCAATCACCCAATTATTTCCTCTTTCCGCATATGAGCCTGTCCGAATCGGACGCCAGGAACATTTACCTCTTCCTGCCGCAGCTTTATCTGCTCGAAATCGCCACCCGGGGGACCATACCCGAATGGGGCGGCGACAAGTTCGTCTTCTGGCAGGCGGTGAGCGACGAGGACGCCCTTTCCACGATCAGGTCCAATGTGCGGGGTTACGGCAAGTTCGCCGAAATCCACGGCGGCGGTCCCGGAGGCTCTCTTGCTCACCTGAGTCAGGCGATGCAGGAAGAGATGGAGTCGAGGCTGGAGATCCAGGAAAGGCTTCGGAGGAAGAGATCCGAAGAGGGCGTGGGTTTCCCGGTGGAGACGCTCAGGGCGTCGGTTTTCCTCGAAATGGCCATGGAACTGGACCAAAAGGAAATCGATCTGGAAGCGAGCTATACCCAGCTCAATGCCCTGGAAGGAGAATTTCGCGGCATTCTGGGCATTTCGCCGGAGGAGGAGCTGGAAGCCCAGGAGACGGGGCTCATCTCCCCTCTGATACCGGACAGGCCCGGCTTTCTGTATATGCTCTCCAGGCGGGTGGAGAGCTGGTTCCGGCTGATGTCCCTGCAGCGGATCGCAAACCCCGTTTTCACGGCGCTTGGCCCCGAGGTCATCGACGAAGTGCTCGAAAGGATCCGCGCGGGCGCGTACCGAAAGGGCATCGACTTCTCCTGCAGCCGTTTTTCCCTCGGCATGTGCCCCAGGCTAAAAGGCCTCGGGGAGAAACAGTTCCGCTCGCTTATAGAGGCTCCCGGCACGACGGACATCCTCCTCGCCTACTGGCGCAACCTCGAATCGTTCATTGAAGCGGCCGCGGGAGGCGAGAGCATCGAAGAACTCCAGACCAGGAGCGTTCCCCTCCGGAGCCAGCTGGAAATAGTCTGCGGGATCTGCGAAGTCCCCGACCGTGGCCAGACGGGCCTGGACCTGGTCATCTGCCCGAACATTCCCGTTTCTCTCCTCCTCGAGATCTTCGGAGCGCCCGGAGTCTCCGGACTCGGCAACTGGCCCGCAATCTTCCTGTGCACGGTCTGATCCGTTCGCGTTCATCTCTTTGCCGGGAGCTTTCAGGGGGGCCTCGCGCCCCTTGCCACGCGCCGCCCAGCACCTCCGGACAGGAATTGAAACGCGGCGCCGCCACCCGGCATCATCCCATCCCGGGCACTTTCAGGTTTTTCGTTGAGCATCGGTCCGGATAGGAGTATTTTACCGCAAAACTCACCGAGGCACCGTACGCAAATACAGAATTGGCACTTCCTGGAGCGTTAGATGCAAATCGCAATTTGGTCCCTTACGATTCTGTCAATGTTCCTCTTTCCCGTCTTCGGCAAGGCGGCTCAGTTCGAGACCGATGTTATCGAGACATCCGCCGGCACGGTTGAAATCATGTTTCTGGGACATTCGTCCCTTAAGATGGAATTCAACGACCGGCAAATCTACATCGATCCGGTCGGGGAATCCGTGGATTATACGACCCTGCCAAAAGCGGACATCATACTGATCACGCACGAGCACAAAGATCACTTCGACCTGAATGCAATCCGGGTGCTTGCCGGGGAGAAGGCGCTGGTCGTTATGCCGGAATCCTGCGCGGCGCAGTACCAGGAAGGCATCGTGATGCGCAACGAAGACGTCAAAATAGTGCAGGGACTGAAAATCGAGGGGGTGCCCGCCTACAATATCGTGCACAAACGCAAATCCGGATTCCCGTACCATCTTAAGGGAATCGGCAACGGGTATATCATTACTCTGGGAGACCGGCGGATTTACGTTGCCGGGGACACCGAGAATATCCCGGAGATGAAGGAACTGAGCGAAATAGACGTGGCCTTTCTGCCTGTCAACCTCCCCTATACCATGACGGTGGAAATGGCGGCGGATGCGGTAAGAACCATCCGGCCGAAGATCTTTTATCCCTACCATACCGGCGACACGGACCTGTCCGAACTCGTGGAGCTTCTCAAGAATCAGTCGGACACCGACGTTCGGATCCGCAACATGAAGTAACCCCGCGTCTCCTTCCGACGGCCGACCGGTACGAGAGTCCGATGCACTCGGCAGGTGTTGACGTTTGCCATGCAGTTTTTCAAACTTATCATTCGCAATACATTCAGGCAAAGACTGCGGACCGTCCTGACCATTTTCGGGATGGCGGTGGCGATTCTCGCCTTTTCCCTTCTCAGCACGGTCATCGATGCATGGTACCTCGGCGTGAACACGGCCTCTCCCAACAGACTGGTCACGCGCAACGCGATCTCCATGATTTTCACTCTCCCCATAAGCTACCGGGCCAAAATACAGCAGGTGCAGGGAGTCTCGGCCGTGGGATATGCGAGCTGGTTCGGAGGGGTTTACATCGACGAACGGAATTTTTTCCCCAGGATGGCGGTGGGGGCGGAAAATTTCTTCAACCTTTTTCCCGAATTCCTGATATCTCCGGAAGAGCTCAAAGCTTTCAAGAGCCAGCGAAACGCCTGCGTGGCCGGCCGCAAGATTGTCAACAGATACGGCTGGAAGCTGGGCGACACGATAACGCTTACCGGAAATATCTACCCCGGGGAGTGGAGTTTCGTCCTGCGGGGGATATACCGTGGGGCGACGAAGACTACCGACGAGACCCAGTTTTTCTTTACCTGGGACTATCTGGACGAGAAGCTGAGGAAAACGGCCCCTCAAAGAGCCGGCCAGGTGGGATGGTATATCACTCAGGTGAAAAACGCCGCGGATGCCGCCCAGATTTCCCAGGCCGTGGACGCCCTGTTCAAAAACTCGCTGGCCGAGACTCTGACCGAAACCGAGAAAGCCTTTCAGGCGGGCTTCGTCGCCATGACGGAAGCCATCGTTATCGCGATCCGGGTGGTTTCCTTCGTCGTCATCGGCGTGATCCTCGTCGTTCTGGCCAACACGATGGCCATGACCTCCCGCGAGCGTATGCCCGAGTACGCCATTCTGAAAACAATGGGGTTCGGCAACAAATATCTCTGGCTTTTGATAGCAGGGGAATCCATATTCCTCTCAACGCTCGGAGGCATAGTCGGAGTTGTCATCTCCTATCCCGTGGCGAGCGTTTTTTCGCAGAAGATGGGCGACTTTCTGCCGGTTTTCCATATCCACTGGAAAACGATCGTGACTTGCATCCTGGTCAGCTTCGGCATCGGTCTGGCATCGGCCCTGCTCCCGATATGGAAGGCAAGCCGGGTCCGCATAGCCGAGGCGTTGAGACATGTGGGGTAACCCATGCCGAGCCCGTGTCGCGCACCGATCCGGGTGGAAGAATATCCGAGGAGCGGAAAAGATCTTTTACGCATTTGAAAAACGCGGGGAACTCGCCCCACACACCCCTATCGCCGCTACGCGGCTCATTTTGGCGCTATGTCTGCGCCCGTTGGCCGGCAGCCTACGGCGCCGGGCGCTTGCGGGGGTGCGGGGAAATCATTCCCACGCTCTTTGGCGCCCCGAGCGCAATTTGGCATTACTCATTCACCTCGATACCCCAATCACCAGAACCCATGGAGACTCCCTTGAACTTTGACGAACCGGGAATTCACGCGTTTATCGGCTTCCGAGGCACGAGCATCGAAGAGGAACTCCGAGATGTCATCCGGGAAATACGCCCCGGTGGAATAGTCCTTTTCAGGCGCAACATTGAGGGACCGGGTCAGGTTAGAAATCTCGTAGCCGGGGCGCAGGAGCTTGCACACCGTGAACTCAAGCGGCCCCTGCTCGTCGCAATCGATCAGGAAGGCGGAACGGTCCAAAGGCTCGTTCCCCACTTTACCAACCTCCCCGCGGCGAGGGAACTGGGCGGGCAAACCCCATCCGAAATTTCCCGGTGGGCCGAGGTGTGCGCGCGCGACCTCCGGGATATAGGCATTCAGATAAACCTTGCACCGGTGCTCGATATCGTTCCGGCCGGGGAAAACCACTTCATGGAGTCCCGCACCTTCGGCTCGTCGCCTGGGAAAGTCTCCGAAGCGGGAAGGACCTGGCTCGAAGCGCTCCAGAGAAACGGGATTTCCGCCACGGCAAAGCATTTCCCCGGCCTCGGCAGAGCGCAGAGGGACCCGCATCATTTCTCCCCCATTATCAACGGGGACACCACCGAGGAATTCCGGAAGCACATCATTCCCTTTCACGCCGCCGTCACCGCCGGGGTGAATTGCGTGATGACCTCCCATGCGGTCTATCCCGCGATAGACCCCGGCGTGCCCGCGACCCTGTCGCGGGAGATCAATCGGGGCTGGCTGAGGGAAAAGCTGCGTTTCGGCGGGGTTCTTTTCAGCGACGACCTGGATATGGCCGCCATAAAGGAGAATTACACTCCCGACTTCATCGTCGAGAGGGGGCTTTCCTGCAGCACGGATTTCTTCCTGCTCTGCCAGAACAGCGAGAGCCTCAAACCTTTTTCCGAAAGCCTGAACTCCCACTTGCGAAACGATTCCGCACTGCGGGACGTTCATGCCGAATCGCTGGTCCGGATAGAGATGCTCTACCGGTTTCACTTCGGGCAAGAGTTCGCGGGATAAGCGGATCGAGTCCCCGCAAGCGCCGAAACGAGCAGCGCAACTGCGCGCGGGGTGTGGGGAGCAGGCTCCCCACGGTCTGAAAGCTCGGGATCATCTTGAAAGCTCATTGGTATAGGAGATAACCTGGAAGACTCTGTCGATCTTCCGGAGCCGCTTTTCAATATCCTCCCAATCCTTTGAACCGATCCGTCCCACCACGGCCAGATCGCGCAATTTCGACACGGTTTCAAAAACGTTTTCGAATGCGGCCTCCGTATTCAGATCGTCATCCATGCCCGCTTCAAACCCGGCCGTGAGTTCATGGGCCAGCCCTCTGAGCGCTTCATCCCCGGAGCCTTGCGCGCGGGACGCTCCGAGAAGTCCGCTCAACCGCTCCCTGAACGCATCGTACCTTGCACCCAGCCTCAGCAGGTAGTCCCGGGTGGCGTTCAGGCGCTTTCGGTAAGGCTTCTGCAGGAGGCAAAACCTGATCTGTTCCCATGACAGTCCCATGCCGAGAAGATCTTCCGGGTAGACCACATTGTTCAGGCTCTTGGACATCTTTTTGCCGCGCACGAGCACATGCTCGCCGTGAAGCCAGTAGCGGGCGAGTTCTTCGCCGGATGCGGACTCCATCACGGCGATATTGTAGTCATGATGCCGGACCTTGTTGTCGATGCCGCCGCAGAAGATGTCAATCGAAAAGCCGAGTTGCCGGGATATGATTGCGGGGTCCTGAATGTTCCACGAAGGACGTCCGCGTCCGATCTCCGAGTCGAAATAAACGGATTCGCCCTTGCGGTAGCCATGCCAGAGTATGAAATCCCCCAGGTTCCAGCGCTGCCCGGGATAGGTGTCCCGCTTGAAGCGTCTTTTTTCTTTCGGCCACCTGCTCATGTCCAGCCCGTAGAGTCTTCCGAAACCGGGAAACTTAAGGGGATCGAAAAAGACATCGCCGTCGTGCCAGTAGGCCACTCCCTTGTCGAGCAGCGTGCGAATCACTGCCGCGGCGTCTTCAACACTGGTCGATGAGCGGGGAATCACCTCGGGGAGCTTTATCTTCAGCCGCCCGGTTTCCTCCATGAACCGCCTTGCAACGGCCTCCGTGAGATCGGTGACCGACTCTCCCCGCTTCTCGGCTTCCTCGATGGATTTGTCTTCGACATCCGTAAAATTGATGACCCTGTGGACGTTGTATCCCAGATATTCCAGGTATCTTTGCAGGGCGTCCTCCCACAGGAACGTGCGGTAATTTCCAATGTGCGGACGCTGGTAGATCGAGGGACCACAGGTGAACATTTTGACGGTTTTGCCGTTTTTCGGTTCAAAGGTTTCAACCGTCCGAGTCATGGAGTTCTGGAGTCGGAGCATGAACTTGTTATCCTCCCCACGGGCCCGAAATGTCGACATGGGCAAAGTAATCGATTAGAGAGAAGCCGGAACGCGGAGGGCTGGCTACAGCCCAATCCCTGAGAATTTAGAGCGCGTGAAGAATTTTGTAAAGTGCCGTCCCTTTCGGGGGTATCTCTGTTGCGGTCTGCTAGTTTGCCTCGTTTTCAGGCGGCTCCGCATCCGAAGGTGGATCCATCTTCTCGATTATGACCTTGTCCACGCGATGCCCGTCCATGTCAACGACCTCAAAGCGGTACCCGCAGCATTCGAATCTGTCCCCTTCGACGGGAATCCTTTTGAGATGAGCCATCGCAAAGCCGCTCACGGTCTGGAACCGGCCGGCCCTCTCCCCGGGAAGCTTCCTGATGTGGAACTGATCTTTCAACTCGTCGACCGGCAGCATGCCGTCCACCAGCCATGATGCGTCATCTCGCTGGAATATTCTCGGGTTCTCGGGAGACTCGGCCGAAGGGATATCTCCCACAATCGCCTCGAGAATATCGCTGAGCGTGACAATCCCTTCTATCGTGCCGTATTCGTCGACCACGAGCGCCATCTGCTGCCCGGATTTTCTGAAGAGTTCCAGCACATTGAGCGCATGCATGCTTTCGGGAACATAGAGCGGCCTGTGCATGCACGCCTTGAGATCGAGCGGTTTGCCGCTCAGCAGTCGCGCGGCAATGTCCCGCACGTGCACGAGGCCAAGGATATTCCCGAACCTGCCCTGGGCAATCGGAAAGCGGGAAAAAAAGCTGCGGGCGATCTTTCGCCGGATCTTCTCGGGAGGATCGCCGAGGTCGAGCCACTCGACCTTGTTCCTGGGCGTCATCATGACGCCCACCCGCCGGTCGCCGAACCGGAAAACCCTCTCGACCATCTGCTGTTCGGCTTCCTGGAATACGCCGGCGAGGGTGGCCTGCCCAAGCAGTACCCTGATCTCCTCCTCGGTTACGGAAGGCTCCTGCGCGGGGCGAAACCGCACGAATCGGAGCAAGAATTCCGTCGAAACGCTCAGTATATAAATAGCCGGTGCCGCCACGCGGGACAGTGCCTTCATGGGAGCCGCAACGGATGAGGCGATGTCCTCCGGTTTGGACAGAGCGAGTCTTTTGGGAACGAGTTCGGAGAGGAGCGAAAGGTAGGTGATGAACCCCACGACAATCGCAAGGGAAATGGACTCGCTATATTCACCTATGTACGGGACCGAGGAGAGAGGCTGGGCCAGATCCCTGGCGAGGCTCGCCCCGCCGAAAGCTCCGCTCAGCACGCCCACCAGAGTTATCCCGATCTGTATGGTGGACAGAAACCGCTGCGGGTTTCCTGCCAGCCCAAGCGCCGCCTCGGCGCGCCGGTCGCCTTCCTCCGCGCGCTGCTGAAGGCGGACCTTCCGCGATGCGATCACCGCCAGCTCGGACATCGCGAATATGCCGTTCAGCAGGATGAGAACACCCACCACAAACACGTCAAGAATGCCCGAAAGCATGTGTTCTTCTCTCCGTGCGCTCGAGAGGGGAGGCGTGCAGACGGTCTCAAGCAAAAGAGGCGGTGAAAGCCCGCCTCTTCAGGTCTACCCTACAACTCTCCGGGTCGGAAGCTACTCGACGGAAACCGAACTGGCCTGCGCCCCCTTGTCCCCGGATTTTTCAATAAAGCTCACAGGGGTGCCAACCTGTAGGGCCGCAAACTTTCCATCCAGGACGGCATTTTCGTGGAAATAGACCTCACGGCCTTCCGCGGTCTGAAGGAACCCGTATCCCTCCTCGGGGAACAGCTTCGTGACCCGGGCGACAGGCTTGTCCATGTGCACTTTGACTTCGCCCCGCTGCTTTTCGGCATATTCCTTGAGCTGGCGCTGCGCCGTGTCGAATGAGTTCACGATAGCGACGTGCAGGTCCGCATCCGGCTCCCTTTTTACGACCAGCTCGCCCCCGGGTACGGTGATGTCGATTCTCACGTTGTACGTCATACCGCTGCGTTGGCTGCGGTGGGGCATCTCCACCCTGACACGGCAACTGATTATCCGGTCATATAGTCTGTCGAGTTTGGCGGCCTTTTCGCGAATGAGATCTTCGGTCTCGTCTCTGAGCCGAACATCGCGCGCGCTGATCTCCAATGGCAATTTCATCCTATCTCCCCCTTGCATTCCTTATAATTTCACCCAATCGAATGGGAAACGTTCATTTAGCAGCCACCGTGCCAAGAATGCAACGATTTTTTATTCTTTCAGGCGCGTCTCGATTTGTATTTTCGATTGCAGGGTTCTGTGCACGGGGCATCGGTCCGCAATTTCGAGCAGCCGCTTGCGCGCTTCACCGTCAAGATCGCCCTGTAATTCAATCTCCCGCTCGATGGAATCTATCGTGCGGGTATTCTCCGCACATTCCGCACAATCCTGTGCATGGATCTTCCGGTGGGTGAGCCTCACGACGGCAGCTTCGAGGGGTATTTTCTTCCGGTCGGCGTACATGCGCAAAGTCATTCCGGTGCAGGCGCCGAGCGCGGATACCAGCAGATCGTAGGGGTTGGGACCGGTGTTCGCACCGCCCACCGGTATCGGTTCATCGGCAATAAGGCTGTGGCCGTTGGCAACGATCTCCGTCTGGAACCCCTTCCTGCCGATACGCGCAACGACCTGGCTCTTGCCATCGTCTGACGGCATGCCGCTTTGCTCCGGGAGCTTCAGGTATCTCTGCGCCCAGGAGGCGAGAACCGACCCCACGTAGAGCGAATCCCCGCGATTGGAGAGCAGGTGGTCGGCCGTATCGAGCGAGATAAAGCTTTTCGGATGCCTGGCGGCCATGAAGATCCTCGCGGCATTGTCGATCGAGACTATCCCGTCCACGGGCGAGTGGAAGATAAGCAGTGGTTTTCTAAGGGAATTGACTGCGTCGTCAATCCGGTTTTGCTGCAGATCCTGGAGAAACTGCTTTCGAATCCGGAAATCCTTGCCCGATATATTGATCAGGGCTTCGCCTTCCTTCTCCATGCGCTTCCGCGAGTCTTCATTCATGAGGTTAACCAGATTCACGGGATTGGCCGGAGCTGCTATTGTCGAGACCGCCAGCACGGAGGGGATCTTTCCGGCGGCCAGGAGCACGGCTCCCCCTCCGAGCGAGTGACCGACGAGCAGGGTCGGCGCCTGGTAGTTCTCCCGCAGGAACTCCGCAGCCGCTACAAGATCGGAAACGTTGGTCGAAAAATTCGTTTCGGCGAAATCGCCCTCGCTCTCCCCCAGCCCGGTGAAGTCGAACCGCAGCACTGCTATCCCGTGCACAGCAAGGGCGCGGTTGATGTTTACGACGGCATTGAAGTTCTTGGTGCAGGTGAAGCAGTGGGCGAATATGGCGAATGCTTTGGGTTTTTGGTCGGCAGGAAGATCGAGCCTCGCTGAAAGGAGCTTCCCTTCCACGTTCCGGAACGAGAGTTTTTGAAACTGCATATTGGCCTCGGACGCTGGGGGTTACGGAAAAGGGCAGAAACGCCCCGTGACGGACGCAATATCTACAACCATGGAGAAAGGTTAATCATTTTGCACTATGACGCAATCGCCGGGACTGTTCACTCTTGGAACAGGCGGCGCGCAAAGGGATGGATATCGACAAATACTTTCTTGCAGAAAGAGAAAAAGTTCACTAGAATGCGAGCGGATTGAATAGGCTTGTCCCATTCTGTATAGTGGCAAATTGTTTTTTGGGATTTTGGGCAGGAACTGGAAAAAAGGAGGAAAGCACGGGATGAGAAAAGGAAAGTTGACCACATGCTTGTCGGTTGCAGCCGCATTCGTGTTTGCTGTAACCATACTGGCTTTTGCCGCAACGCAGGCGCCCGATGACATCACCATCAAGTCCGCGCTCTGGCCGACCCTGACAAAGGCCCCGGTTGCGCTGACCCACAAGAAGCACGCCGAGGATTACAAGATCGCGTGCGACAAGTGCCACCACGTGTTCAAGGATGGCAAGAACGTGTGGAAGAAGGGCGATGAAGTCCAGAAGTGCGAAGCCTGCCACAACGAAAAAACCATTCAGGGCGAGAAGAAGCTCCCGCCCGATCAGCAGAAGCTCAATCTGAAGCTGGTTTTCCACAAGCAGTGCATAGACTGCCACAAGGACACCAAGAAGTCCAAGGCTGACAGCAAGGCGCCGGTCACGTGCGCTCAGTGCCACCCCGGAGCAAAGGCCGAATAACCGGCCAAGCCTCCACAGATTACAGAAAAAACCCGCCTTTCACGGCGGGTTTTTTTGGCGCGTGCGCAAACGGGCCGTCGCATAAAATTAAAGGGCCCAACCCGATGAAGAGCCGGACCCTCATTTTACTGCGATTGCGTTGCAGGCTAAGACTCGATAAGCCTAGACTTCCTCGACTGTGATTGCGCTCTGCTCGCATACCTCGACACAGCTTTCGCAGCCCAGGCACTCATCTTCGTTTACCGGTTCGGCTTTGCCGTCCACCAGCTCATAAACGTCGACGGGGCAAACATCTACGCATTCGGCATCGCCAGTGCATTTGTCCTTGTCAACCGTTACCTTAAAGCTCATTTTTTCCTCCGTGGTCACTTGAAGTTTTCGATTCGGGCAATCGCGCAAGGAATTTTCTCTTCCAGTGCTACCGTTGTGGTTAATTTCTCGTACCCCCTATCACAAGGATTGTCAAGCCCATTATGTCCACAGCGGACGCCGATCCGGCTGTAAACGGAGGGGCTCAAAATCGCCTTCCGCAAGGGGGACGAAAATCTTTGCACAGCACGAAGCCGCTCTAGCGTGAAATTAAATACAAAGCTAGACCCAGCAACACTATTAAACCACTTCGAAGGTTCTGGAAAGAAAAATATTCACCCGCACAGAAAAGCACCTTACCCGAATCCCATATACCGCCGCAGGGGGCGGGAGAAGAAGGCCCCGAACAGATTCGCCGGGGCCTTTTTCATCATGATTTAAACACAACCGGTCGGTTTGGGCAAGCCGGCCATCTTGCATGCGCCCTTGCCCGGTCCCGAGGGAAAGAGCTCATAGATGTACTTCAGCTTGTAGCCGGTGACTTTGGTGAGGATCCGGACCATGGGAGCGATTCCGTGCTTCCTGTAGTAATCCTGCAGAACGTGGATGATCTTCCAGTGTTCTTCCGTCAGCTCCGAAATCCCCTCGGAGCTCTTAACGTAATCGACCCACTCGGGGCACCAAGTGTCGAAGCTTGCGATGAATCCATCTTCATCGACTTCAAAAGTTTTGCCTTTGAATTCAATCTGGCCCATGAATTTTCCTCCTTCATCAGACCGAAAGGTGACCATGAGATTCCGTCAGCCCCGTGCGAGCGGCCCCGGAATCAGCAGACATGCCGATTCTGTTTCTCTTGTACTCTCTTGCGGCGGCAATGACGCCATCCGCCCAACGTCCGTTTCCAACCGCATGGATGTGCGAATACCCGGCAAGGACGTTCTTATAGCATATCCCATCCCAACCGGCTACAACACCGTGCCCCTTGCTCATCTTGAAGGCAAAGGGGTGCAGCCCGGGATCGGGCTGCCCGACAATCCGGGAGTAGTGAAACTCATGCCCCCGAATTACTTCGCCTTTTTCGAAGAAAGGATTTTCGGCCACGCATTCCATCACGGTATACCCGTGTCCCTGCGGCTTGGGTCCAAGGACGATTTCGAAGGGGAACACCCCGGCCATCGGATATTTCCTGCCCTGATGCACGATAAAGCGGCACAAAAACATCAACCCGCCGCACTCGGCATAGACAGGCAAACCCGATTCGACAGCATCCCTGACCGAATCGCGAAACACGGCATTGGCGGATAAGCTTTCCAGATGGGTTTCCGGGAAGCCTCCTCCGATATAGAGAGCATCCACCCGGGCCAGGGGGCAGGCCTTGAGGCTCGACACCTCCACCAGAACCGCACCCCTGTCCTCAAGCGCTTCGAGATTTTCAGGATAATAAAACTGAAACGCAGAGTCCCGTACTATTCCGATCCTGACAGTCTCACCGCACGGGTCCTTCCGCGGCTCAAAGGCCGAAAGCGGCCACTCAAGCGGCCCCGCCGTTCCGGCGATTGCGCGAAGACCATCCAGGTCGAGATAGCCCTTCATCCTGGACGCCGCATCCGAAACCGCTCGGGAGATGTCCCCGGCCTCCTGCGGCGGAACCAGCCCCAGATGCCGTTCCGGAAAAAAGTTCCGGACTTCCTTCGGCACAACTCCGAGGACGGGAATTCCGCAGCATCGCTCGATGGACTCTCTAAGCACTTTCTCGTGACGGCTGCCCGCGACCCTGTTTACGATCACGCCGGCCAAGGCCACCCCCGGATCGAGGTGCTGGCACCCGAGCACAAGAGCGGCAGCCGTGCGCGTGACCTTGGTCGCATCCAGAACGAGAACCACAGGTGAGCGAAGAAGCTTGGCCAGTTCGGCGGTCGAGTAACTGCCGTTGGCATCCACTCCGTCGTAGAGCCCCCTGTTTCCCTCGATCAGGCTAACATCTCCACCGCCGGAGTGTCGCACGAATGAGTGCACGATCTCTTGCGGACTCATGAGGAAAGGGTCGAGATTATAGCAGCAGTGGCCGGCGGCAACGCCCAGCCATCCCGCATCGATATAATCCGGGCCCTTCTTGAAGGGAATGATGCGCAACCCGAGATGCTGCCTCCACGCGGCGGTCAGCCCCAGCGAGACCACAGTCTTGCCGGCACCGCCCCGCAGAGCCGCGATAATCAGGCGCGGTCTGTTGAATTCCATATGAATTCCGAGACCGAGATACCGGCGGAGACCGGAAGGACCCCCGCCGGATACTCTCTCACTAAAACTTGAACTGGGTGGTCGTTCTCCAGGTTGTCATGGCAAGACGATAGTCGTCGATGTGCTCATGGCCAAACTCGAGTCCGGTCTTCTCGAAGAAGCGTTCCCAGCCGATCCTGTTGATCCATTCCCCGATACGCTCGTAGCGGCGGCCACCTTCAGCGTAGGCCTCGACGATCTTCTTGATCGTGTTGACCGTGGTGGGCCACCTGGGCGGCTCGTTGGGAATGAAGGGCACGGCAAGCTTTGAGAACATCGGAGCGGATTTCACGTTGGAAACCTTGCCGCCGACCCACAGAGCGATACCGTCGCCCTCGCCGTCCGCCAGAGGCAGAGCGGGACACATCGTGTAACAGTTACCGCAGAACATGCAGCGGTTGTTGTTGATCTCGATGCTCTTCAGCTCGCCGACCTTCTTGGGCTTGATAGCGGCGGTCGGACATGCGGCGACAACGAGAGGAATTTCGCATACGTTCTGCACGCGATCGTTCTCGACGAAGGGCGGCTTGCGGTGTACGCCGAGAATGGCGATATCGGAGCAGTGAACGGCGCCGCACATATTGAGGCAGCACGCAAGGGCGATGCGGATCTGCGCGGGCAGCTTATGCGAACCGAAATAGCCGAACAGTTCGTCCATGACGGCCTTCACAACACCGGAAGCGTCGATGGCGGGAGTATGGCAATGAGCCCATCCCTGAGTATGGACGATATTGGTGATGCTGTTTCCGGTTCCGCCGATGGGGAACCAGTTGCCACGGCCGCGCAGATCGGCAAGCAGCGGCTGCAGCTTCGTCTTGTCGCTTACGAGGAACTCGATGTTGTTCCTGGTGGTCCAGCGCAGATAGCCGCCACAGTACTTGTCGGCGATATCGCACACTTCGCGGATGTAGTCGATGCTGATAAGGCGGGCCGAGCCGATGCGGACGGAATAGACTTCCGCTCCGGTTTCGGACACGTGCACCAGGACACCCGGCTCAAGGATTTCGTGATACTTCCACTTACCGAAGTTCTCCTTGATAATCGGAGGGAAAAACGTATCGTACTTCGGGGGGCCGATGTCTGTAATGCGGTCTTTCATAAGATTGTTCGGATCAAAAGCCATCTTTTTTACCTCCTAAGCTTGATGCCGTTGACGGAAGGCAACACCATCATGCTCCCAGCCGCCGGGAACCGTCTCGGGATCGTAGAAAATGTAGGGATTGAACCTGGGGCTATTCACCATGCGGGGATCAGGCTCGAGCTCGGTCGCCTTGAGGAATTCGCGCAGGCTGAGGCGCTGAATGGTCTCTCCGAGGCGTTCACGGTTCTTGCCGTTTTCCATCCACCAATCCCACACTTTTTCGACGAACGCTTTGAACTCGGTGTAGGGGGGTTCCATTTTTATAAACGGAATCACCACGCTCGAAAGCTGTGCGCCGTCGAGAATGGGGGCTTTTGCGCCGACCAAAATCGTTGCGCCGGTATCGAGTCCGGGCCGCAGCGCGCGAGGCATAACGCGGATGCAGTGCATGCAGCGGACACAGTCCTTGTTGTTGATTTTGAGCGTGCCGTCATATTCCATGCACTTCGTCGGACACAGGTCGAGCACTTCGGCCTTGATGTCGAAGCCGCGGTTTTCACGCCCGTCAGCGCCGCCGTGAGGTACGATTTCTTTTGCGACATACGCCTTGACCGCTGCCTGGTCAATGCGGATATCGTCACGCCACGTGCCGATTATCGAGCAGTCGGACCGTGCGATGGCCGCAACGCAGTCCATCGGGCAACCGGAGGCCTTGAATTTGAACTTGTAGGGAAACATCGGCCTGTGAAGCGCATCCTGGTACTCATTTGTAATATCGTAAATGACATCCTGCGTGTTGAAACAGGACCATTCGCAACGCGACTTGCCAAGGCAGCTTTCGGGGGTTCTCATGTTGGAACCGGAGCCGCCGAGGTCCATGTTGAGCTCATGGGTCAGCTCGTAGAAAAGGGGTTCGAGCTGGTCGGTGGTGGTGCCGAGAAGAACGATGTCGCCCGTGGAGCCGTGCATGTTGGTAAGCCCGCTTCCGCGCTTCTCCCAGAGAGCGCATATCTTCCGGAGCACTTCCGTATTATAGTACTTGCTCGCGGGCTGATTTACACGCACCGTATGGAAGTGAGCAACGTTGGGGAAGAGGTCGGGCCGGTCGCAGTAACGGCCGATGATGCCTCCGCCGTAGCCGAGTACGCCGACGATACCGCCATGCTTCCAGTGGCCTTCCTTGTCTCTGTAAGACATTTCCATGAGGCCAAGCCAATCTTCACACATGCGGTTGCCTTTGGCCGCCATTCTCTTGACATCGCTAACGAAGCTCGGCCATGGTCCCTTCTCGAGCTCGTCAAGCATAGGGGTTGCGTGCTTCAGTGACATTCGTTTAACCTCCATTAACCGTTTCAACTATAGCGTTCATTCGAACACACACTTGCCTCGGAAAATCAATGCCTTGCTTCTTTCACCTCCTTTTTCCGGAACAAATTTATGCTGCTCAAGACAGCTTCTTGATTTTCAGAGCATGTTACTAGTACCCATTACGGCAGAGCATCGGCAGGTGGGGGGAAGGAGGGCTAGTTCATACCCTTTTCTTCTTTGTCAACGTCGCCTTCGCTGGGGAGCATGTACATGGTGGTGCTGCCGCTCGACCAGTATTTCAATTTGCCTTCATTCACCAGTTCGTTGACGATCTTCTTGGCCGCCATCATCTTGATTTCAGGCACGGCTTTGCAAAGATCGTTGAAATAATGTTTCGTTTTCTTCTGTTGCTTTACCCATTCCAGAATACGTGTTTTTGCTTCCTCGCTCATTCGTTGCTCTCCTGTGGACTCGTTTGCATCACACAACACCCGGACAAAACGCGGTCTCGCATGCAATGCGTGAAGGCGCAATATCCAGCCAACCCTTAAGAATTACTAAAAATATCGGCTGACAGCACTGCTTAACTCTGTACAAACGCTTTGTCAACAAAAAAGTCGAGATTTACTAACACTATCAAATTGTTGGCGAAAAGAATGATCGGAGAGCCCGGGGCAACGAGGCGCTTCGGAGCGGTTAGCACTTTTCAACAGGGAAACTATCAGTTAGAATACTTGGCTTCATCAAAGTTTTGACGAGCAGTAATCTTTGCCCTCATCGCGGAAAGTACCGAATTTGAACTGCATTTTCCGCCTGCGTGACTCAGACATGACTATATACCCTAAAGAAAGAGAAAGCTCAATGGCAAATACAGGAACCAAGGAAGATGCCGCAAAACTTAATCTTTACATCAAATTCCTGAAAGAAAGGCTCTTCTTCGAGCCCGAATCGGCCACCCTGCACTACAATCTCGGTCTTGCCTATACACATAAGGGACTCCTTGACGAGGCGATATCGGAATACAAGCAGGCAATCGAGTGCGCCCCGGACCTATCCCAGGCATATGTCAACCTCGGAGGTCTCCACCTGGAGAAGGATCACGTGGAAGCCTGCATCGAGGCAAACCTCAAGGCGCTTGAGATCAGTCCCGAATTCGGGCCGGCCCACAGCAACCTCGGCTTCGCCTACATGCGAACGGGCAATATCGAAAAGGCAATCCTCCACAGCTCAAAGGCGCTTGCGCTGCAACCGGGCTCCATCCAGGCATACAGCGTTCTCGCCTCGGCGTATCTCCTCTCCGGCCGCGCCGATGAAGCCGCAGAGCTTTCCCGTGACATGCTCTCCTCCAATTCCTCTTTCGCCCCCGCCCATTTCAACCTCAGCCAGGCCCTGCGCATGCTCGGCAACGACGACGAAGCCGACGCGCATCTTCGGAAGGCCAGGGACCTGGGCTACCCCGTTGAAGAAGAACCGCAGGCGGAATCCGCGGCAGAGTAGCCCGGCGGGCGGAAATTCAAACATTCAGAGGAAACAATGGAAATCTCAAAAGACCGCTTCGTTATCGTTGAATACGATCTTCGGCTCGAGGACGGGTCCTATGTCAAAGGTGGAAACGGACCCGTATCCATGAACTTCGTGGCCGGCTACGCTCAGGTCCTGCCGGCACTGGAAAAGCAACTGCTGGGGGCCGCCGAAGGGGCTGAACTGGAGTTCGTGATCCCAGCCGGCGACGCATTCGGCAATCACGAAGAAAAACTCGTTCGCACCATGACATTCGAGGATTTTCCCGCCGGCAGAAAGCTTGAAATCGGCAAATGGGCCGTGGCGAGAAACGAGGACACTCAGGCGCAGTACAGCTACCTGGTGCTCGAGAAAACCGATTCCTCCATAAAACTCGACTATAATCACCCCCTGGCGGGAAAAAACCTGCACTACCGAATAAAAGTCGTGCACGTGCGGGAGGCGCTAAAAGAGGAACTCGAAGAGATCCGCCCCTGCGAGCACGGGAAAGCCCAGCCTCTTGACGACTAGACAAAGCTGCGGGGGGGGGGGCGGCAACCGGAAGCGAGCCCTTCCGGAGCATTCCCGCCCCGGTCCTTCTTGCCTGTTCTTCTTTTTATCTTTTCCCCTCCGCCACTCTCACTGTCAGGGACTTCACCGCGGCCATGTACTCCGCCAGCCCCCTTGAGAAAATATCGTTGTGGTTTGCGCCGGGGATCTTCAGGAGCGTCTTGTCCGCCGAAGGCGAAGCCTCAAAGAAGGCCCGCCCGTCCGTAAACGGGATGATGTGATCGTACTCGGCGTGGATGATCAGCACGGGCTTTCGGAAATCGCGGATCTTGTCCAGGTTTCGAAAGCCCTTCTCCTCCTGGAAACCGACCGCCCGGAGATCGACCCCGAGAAGCCTCAGCAAGGGTTCGGAATAGGCAAAGCCGCTCTCCACTATCAGCGCGTCTATCCCTTCAGGATATGCCCTCACGAGCTCAAGAGCCGAAGCGCTTCCAAGAGACCTTCCCATGACGATGAAAGGCCCGGAGTAACCGTTGCCGGCAAGCCACTTTTTCGCGAACTCATAGATGGTCACGCAATCGCGCATCATGGAACTGACGCTCGGGGAGCCTCCCGATCGGCCGTACCCCCTGTAATCGACCGGCAGGAAATTGATGCCCATCCTGTTGTAGAAAGGCCCAAGGTCGTCGTAGTCCGAGACTATTTCTCCGTTTCCGTGAAAGAAGAGGATATTCGCTCCGTCCTTTGAAACAAGGTGGAAACGAGCGCCTACCGTGACGGACTCCCCGACGGGGATGGCGAGATCCGTCACCCGGGCGCTCTCCTTCACGTGCCATTCCTGCCTGGGATGAAAAATGTTGTTCAGGACTTCGGGCCTGTCCAGTGCCGAGTAATCGACCAGCGGCATATCGACCATCTGATGTCCTCCTGTAAATCCGCGCTGATGCGGTTCAGGACAGGGCGCTCATGGCATGTTCCAGCGCGGCGGAAAGTTCGCGCACGTGACCGGATAGATGAGCGGCGAGAAAATCCGCCTCCGAGGCCTCGACGCGCCCGTCCGCTGCCGCAACCTCGGTGAATGCCATCCTCTCCTCAAAGGAAAACCCCAGGAACAGCGCGAAAAGATCCGTGGCTTCCGGCAACCGGGGGTCCTTTTGAGTTTTCTGTTTCCATGAGGCGCAAAAGCCTCGGATAAACCCGCCCAGGCATTCGCGAGCCGGGGCGAAGACGAGCTCGCCGGTCCCGTCCAGCCTGTCGATCCTCATCCGTATGCTGAGGTTCACCAAAAAATGGAGCGAGCCCAAGACCTTGTCCCGCGCGTCGGACTTCTTCCCAAGCAGCCTGCGGTAACCCCTTGTCGTAATGAGCCTGACGCTTACCGGATCGCAGCTTTCGTCCACCACGAAATCCCCCGCCGCATGGTGCCAGGGATAAATCTGCCGGAAGGTGTGGGTATCGAGCAGCGCGGTCAAAATGGCCGAAGCGCCGGCGAAAACGCCCTCCTTCTGACCCGCATCCAAAAATCTTGGCGATTTGCCGCCGTTCCATATCCCGATCGGCATCGCGCCGCCCCCGGACCCGGCGCCCGTGTGGTGAAACTCGTGATGGTTTTCGAACCATTCGGTGATGAAAAGCTTTACCCTCAGGTCCGTTCCCTCGAGCACCGGCCTCCCGATCAGAAAGGGACGAGGCAGGTAGGGAAAACGGAATTTCCGGTAGAGCTCCCCGAGCAGCCGGTATTCAAGCTGCACAAAGGCCTGCTGCTCGGGCCGGAAGGCGGTATTGACCGCAAAGGACCGGACCGCGTCGTGCGTGTGCACGGTAAGGCGGGATACGCTGTAGAGCGCTCCGTGTTTTTCGCTCGTGAGCATTATCCGCACCGCGCTATCCAGACCGATCGGAACGGGCTGGGCGCCGAGCAGGTTTTGGAGGGTGCGACGGCAGTTATGGCCCAGATACCGCGCAACGCTTCGCAGGTACTGCCCGTACGTCACCGGCCCGGCGTCGGGCGGACAGTCCAGGGGCACGGCCTCTGATTCGTTTTCCGGGTCGAGCGGCTTGATCCCCTCGGGCAGATGGATGAAAAGTTCTATGGCCGGCTCCGTGTTGCAATGGGCGATTCTTTTCATGGGTCGCACACAAATCCGTCATGTCGTCGCGGCCAAAGAGCCGCACAAAGATAATAATGGCGAAGCCTTTGCTTGTCAGGAAGGATGCGCCGGTTTATATTCGTCAGTTGACAGTTTTGTCGCGGAAACTTCTTCTCTCTGTTCCATACTATCATTTTTCGAGGAGCATTGTCTTGGATTCAACGAGCCGGATTCTCATCGACCGGGTCCAGCGGTCCTTTCCGATCACTTCGGAACCCTTTCGGGCCCTTACCGAGGGCCTCGGGATTTCCGAAGGAGATGTCCGCACCTGGATCGGCGAACTCAAGGAGCAGAAGGCAATCCGGCAAATCAGCGCCATTTTCAATACCGGCGCGCTCGGCTACCGCAGCAGCCTGGTCGCGATGGCGGTCCCGGAAAACGCTCTCGACCGCGCCGCCGGGGCGGTCAACGCCTACCCCGGGGTCAGCCACAATTACCTGCGGCCGGGAAACTTCAACATGTGGTTTACCATAGCGGTTCCACCGGGACAAAACATTGGCGAGGTAGTCGCCCAGATTTCCGAGGATGCCGGAGGATGGCCCGCCCTGGTGCTTCCCGCGAAGAAGAAGTACAAGCTTGCGGTCGTCCTGGACCTCCTGGAAGAGGGCGACTCGGAACAGACCGAAGACAAAACTGAGATTCAACTCGGGGAAAAAGACACCGGCTTTCGGCCGACGCCGGCAAACATCCGGATAGTCAAATGCATCCAGGAAGACCTGCCCCTGGTCCGGAAGCCGTTCGCGGCTTGGGCCGATTCGCTCCGGATGAGCGAGCACGAACTGCTCGAGACCGTTTCCGAATGGACAGCGGCCGGCACCATACGGCGCTTTGCCGCCATTCTCAATCACAGGCGGGTCGGCTTCAGCGCCAACGGGATGGTGGTCTGGAACTGCCCCGAGGCCCTTATCGACGAAAAAGGCAAGATCCTGGCCACTCACGCGGAGGTCAGCCATTGCTACCACAGGCCATCCTATGTTGAATGGCCCTACAACCTCTATGCAATGATACACGGGCGCAGCGAGGAAGAATGCCGGAGCGTTGCGCAAAGACTCGCCTCGGACATCGGCCTGGAAACCTTCCGCATTCTGTTCAGCACGAAGGAATTCAAGAAAATCCGGCTGAAGCTCTTCTGGGAATAATCCAAATATGAGCGATCAAAACAAAGAAGAATACGAGCTGAAGAAAAAGGCCATCTTCGATGCCATGGGCAAGCGCGGCCGGGAACGAATCCTGAGGATCGGCTACGAGAACTGGGATCCGTTCGAAATGCCCAAGGACCCGCGGGAACGAATCTTCAGCTCCGCTTCGGTCCGGGCCAGGGCGCTGGTCGAAGAATTCTACCGGTCGGCGGACAACAAGGAAGAGTCCGTGGCCGTGCACAGGGAACTTTTCGAGCTTTGCCGTGGCCTCATCCAGGGTGAGAGCCGCGCAAAAGCGATTTTTGAATTCTGTACATGGCTTCGGAAAAAAACCGGCGCGGACCTGTGAAACAGCATGCCTTTTTCCCGAATGCGGAAGGTCCGCAGGAAACCGGACTTTCCCCCTGGAATACTCCTACCTCTCAGGCAATC
>JAJFVB010000278.1 GCA_021372055.1 Desulfobacteraceae bacterium
CCGGTATGGCCGCAGACCTTTACGAAACCTATACCGTCACGCTGGTAGCGGCCATGCTGCTGGCAAAAACCGTTTTCGGAGCTGACAGCCCGTGGGTCGAATTCCCCCTTCTGATCGGCGGTATCTCTATCATAGCTTCGATTATCGGTACGTATTTCGTGCGCCTGGGCAAGAACGAGTACATCATGGGCGCCCTCTACAAAGGTCTTGCCGTTGCCGGTATTCTGGCGGCGATCGCTTTCTATTTCGTATCGCAGTGGTTCCTTGCGCAGGAAGGGGTTCAGCCCGCATTCACGGCGATGGGTGTTTTCACCACCGCTCTGATCGGTCTGCTGCTTACCGGAGCGCTCTGCCTGATCACGGAGTATTTCACCTCCAAGAGCTTCAACCCCGTTAAGCACATCGCCGCAGCCAGCGTCACCGGCCACGGCACGAACGTCATCGCGGGCCTCGCGGTCAGCATGAAGTCGACGGGCGCACCCGCCCTGGTAATCTGCGGCGCCATCATGTGGGCCTACCAGCTTGGTGGCGGTCTTTCCGGCAACCCGGGCGGCGGTCTTTTCGCCATTGCCCTTTCCGCCGTTGCGATGCTCTCCATGACCGGTATCGTTGTGGCCATTGACTCTTACGGCCCCATCACCGACAACGCGGGCGGCATCGCCGAGATGGCCGAGCTTCCCGACAGCGTCCGCGCCATTACCGACCCCCTGGATGCGGTTGGAAACACCACGAAGGCCGTTACCAAGGGCTACGCAATCGGCTCGGCCGGTCTTGCGGCCCTGGTTCTTTTCGCGGAATATTCGCGTTCCTTTCCCACTCCGGTCGTATTTGACCTCTCCAACCCGAAGGTCCTCGTCGGCCTTTTCATCGGTGGTCTGCTTCCCTACTTCTTCGGCTCTCTTCTGATGGAAGCCGTGGGCAAGGCTGCCGGTGGCGTTGTTGAGGAAGTACGCCGCCAGTTCCGCGAGATTCCCGGAATCATGGAAGGCACCGCAAAACCCGAATACGGCAAGTGCGTTGACATCGTTACCAAAAGCGCCATCAGGCAGATGATGCTTCCGGCCCTCATCCCGGTGGCGGCCCCGATCATCGTCGGGTTCCTGATCGGCAAGGAAGCCCTGGGCGGCGTGCTCATCGGCTCCATCGTCACGGGTCTTTTCCAGGCAATCGCCATGACCAGCGGTGGCGGTGCATGGGATAACGCGAAGAAGTTCATCGAAGACGGCATGTACGGCGGCAAGGGCTCCGACGCCCACAAGGCCGCGGTCACCGGCGATACCGTAGGCGACCCGTACAAAGATACGGCCGGCCCGGCCATCAACCCGATGATCAAGGTTATCAACATCGTGGCATTGCTGATCGTGCCTCTGTTGAAGTAGCAAAACCGGCGCTCCGCGAGCGCAGGGAATAAAAAGACCGGCGGTCTCATGCGAGATCGCCGGTTTTTTTTGAGATTGCCCCGCCGAGCTTTCCCCCTCCATTTGAAGAGGAATGGTCCGAACGCTCCGGGAATTCGCTTTTTTCGCAGCCGATGTTGAGCACCGGATTTGGAGTAACTAATAATAGATGATACCGGACTTGCAGACCGTGGGGAGTTTGCTCCCCACGCCCCACACGCAGCTGCGCTGCTCATTGTGGCGCTTGGCCTTACGCGCATGCGCGTAAGGCCGCGACAGAAATCCTGAGGGGGCGCGGGAGAAATCATTTCCCCCGCTCTTTTCCATTAGTTCTATCTTGAACGCAATTATCCATGCCCCCTGCGACACCCGCGAAGCATGAAAAGGAGAGCGAAATGGATTTCCGGGTACCTGCCGAATTTGCCAAAAATCTTGAGGAGTATAGCCGGTTTCTTTCTCAGCGCCTCACGCCCCTGATGGCCGGGTGGTATGCGGAACGGGTAATTCCGCGCGACTTTTTCGCGGAACTCGCTGCCCGGGGCTGGCTGGGTTTTGATGCCGTTGACGGCGGGTTCCGCGAACAACCCGCTCTCCAACAGGCGATGCTCCTCGAACACCTCGGTACGATCTCGCCCGGAGTCGGTGTTTCCGTCCTCGTCCAGATCTCTCTTGGCGCCAAGGGCGTTGTCCTGTTTGGAAACGAGGAGCAAAAATCCTCGCTCATTCCGAGGGCCGCGCGGGGGGAAATCCTCCTTTGCCTCGGCAACTCGGAACCCCTTGCCGGAAGCGATGTCGCAAGGCTTGCTTCGAGAGCGGAGAAGGTCGCCGGGGGGTGGGTCCTGAACGGGACGAAGTCATACGTGACCAACGGCTATATAAGCGATATGGCACTCATAACGGCGGTATCGCATCCCGATGCGCCACAGAACAGCCGGATTTCGATGTTCCTCGTGGACCTCTCATCCGAGGGAGTCACGCGGTCGAAGCTGCACAAAGAGGTCTGGATACCCTCGGATCTGACCAGAATTCAGATGAAAAACGTTTTTGTCCCCGACGGGAAACTGCTTGGAAGTCCCGGACGGGGCCTGCAGCAGGTGCTCGAAATCTTCTCGAACAGCCGGATCACCATAAGCGCTCTCACGCTCGGGACGGCGGAAGGGGCCTTCCGCCTCGGGCTCGACCACGCGGCGAAGCGGCATGTCTTCGGGAAAAGGGTGATCGACTTTCAGGCGAAATCCTTTGAAGCCGCAGAGCTTTTCAGCAGGATCGAGGCCGCGCGGGCGGTGCTCTGGAAGACATGCTGGGAAAAGGACGAGGGGCTCGATTTCCGGCTCGGGGCATCCGTTTCGAAATATCTCGCCGTCGATCTCGCCCGCGCTGTGGGGGCCTGGGCCGCGGACCTCTTCGGGGCGGCGTCGGTGGTTTTCGAGCACCCCGTCCACAAATTTCCGATGGATGCCTGGGCCTCATCCCTGGGGGAAGGGACCCAGGACGTGCAGAAATTGATAATCTACAGGGAAATGATGAAACGCCACGGCCTGCACCCTGCCGGGTGATGCACCGAAACTGCGCGGGGCAACCGGTCCGGCTTTTTTGTTCGTTCAGGAACGAAGGGTAAATCCGAGATCTTCCAGCATTTGAAGATCCTTCAGCGGCTCCCTGCCGGCCACGGTAAGGAGGTCTCCCAGCATGATCCCGGTGGCGCCCGCATGGAAGACCATCGATTGCAGGTCGCGCAAGTGAATGCGTCCGGCGCAGATCTTGATTTCGGACTTGGGATTCATCAGCCGGAACACGGCGATGGTTCGCAGAATGTCCAGAGGTTTCATGATCTCCATGGACTCAAGCCGCGTGCCTTCGACCGGCACCAGGAAATTGAGCGGTATCGAGTCGGGTTGCTCGCGAGAAAGACTCTCCGCGAACTCGACCCTCTGCTCCATGCTCTCCCCCATTCCCAGAATCCCACCGCTGCATACCTCCATCCCGGCCTCCCGCGCGGCTCTCAACGTATCGAGCCTGAGAGCGTAGGAGTGAGTCGAACATATCTGCGGGAAATAGCTTTCCGCCGTTTCCAGGTTATGATGGAACCGTTTGAAACCGGCTTTCCTGAGCGCGAGCAGCCTGTCGCCGTCGAGGCACCCGAGGGAGGCGCACCAGTTGAGGCGCACCAGTTTCTTCCGGAGGGCGGCATCGCAGACCGCATCGATGTCGCCGTCCTTCAGTGCCTTGCCGCTCGTGACCACGCCGAAATGGCTGACCGGCAATTCGGCAGCCTTCCGGTAGGCGGATTCGATTTGCCCGGCCGTCGCCATGCTCGACACGGAGGCATTGGTCCCGTGACGGGAGGACTGGGCGCAAAATGCGCAATCCTCGCTGCATGCACCGCTTTTCGCGTTCATAATCGAGCACATGGAGAGGGCGTCTCCGAAACGGTTCTTCCTGGCGAGACTGGCGCAAGCCATGACCTCGGGCAAATCCCCGGGCTCGGAGCGCAGTATCTTCAATGCCGCTTCCGTGGAGAGCGGAAGGCCCTTTTCCGCGGCGCGGCGCATTTCCTTAAGACTCGAACTGTCCATGGTTCCATCCTTCGCTTTTCGGTGTGTGCGGGAATGTGAGAGGGGTATCGTAAACCTTGATTTCTAAAGCGGTTTACCATAACAGATGTACCTGGACCAATCACGCAAAATCGGTGGGAAAGGGATCGAATACCGGGCATGGACGCCGGTTTCCGCCTGGACGGTTGAAACTCGCCGCATGGTCGTGTTAGAAGAGTCTGGCTCGATGACCCGAAATCAACCTCTACTCAAGGCGGAAAAGATGAAAAAAAGAACGGCAGGTTCCCTGATCCTTCTGGGCCTCTTCCTGTTCGTCTCTGTCATGCTGACGGGCAATGCAAATGCGGATCTTTACTGGGAAAACGAAAACATTTCGAAAGGAGTCCCCCACCAGCTCAACGGCACCACGCTTCAAAAGAACTACTTTATGGCCAACGCCTCGCGCATCGAGATGGGGGATGGAAAGGTCATGCTGTTCGATTACGAGGGGCTGAAAATGTATACACTTCATCCGCAGGCCCGGACCTATACCGTCACCAACATGAGCGAGGTGGGCATGCCTTCCGGCATGTCCGCCGCGGACAGGGAAATGATGGGCAAGCTGATGGGCGGCATGATGGGCATCAAGGTGACCCCGACGAACGAAAAGAAGACGGTCGCGGGATATCCCTGCCGCAAATATCTGGTGAACATTGCCGTGGTTCAGGGGGAATACTGGGTTTCGCAGGAAGTCAAAGGCTTCAGGGAACTCAAGGCCATAGGCGCCAGGGTCGGCTCGCTGCTTGAAAACCATCCCGTAATGCGGCAGATGAACGTGGCCGGTCTGGTGGACAAGCTCGACGGCTTTCCCGTGCAGACCACGAACCACATCATGGGCGGAACCGTTGTCAGCACACTGAAAAGGGTTGAACAAAAACCGCTCGATCCGCAGTTGTTCAAGGTGCCTAAAGGATACGCGCTCAAGGGGAACTGATCCGGTGGAAGCAGGACACCCGCCCTGCGAATCTATTCTCCGAGTGTGATGGCCGGACGAATTCTTCAGTCCGGTGGCGTCAGTGGGTGGAGAAAACCGTATGCGTTCACCCGAGGATCGGCTCAGGGAAATTTTCCTCACCGCGCTTGAGTTCAAACAGATGCAGCTTGCGCTCTACGCCGGCGCGCTGCGCGCGTGCTCAGGCGAGGCCGCAACGGCGCTCTTTGCCTTTCTCCTCGAGCAGGTATCGGCACGGGTGGGGTGTTTTGGAGAAAACCTCGGGAAAATCTCCGGAGGGGCAACCCTCGAGGCAATTTCATGGGGTTTGTGGGACAGGCGGAGAGCGGAGAATGTCCGAACTCACACTTGCGCCGACTGCGCCGCATTCAACCCGGGACCGGAAGAGATCGTAGCCCTCGAAGGGGCACTCGGTATAGAACGGACAATGATCAAGTACTATCATTTCTGCCTGGAGGACGAAACGGACCCAGCGGTAAGGGTGATGATCCGGGAGATAATTTCAGAAGAACGAAATGAGCTGGATTTCCTGACCGGCTTTTCGGGAGGCTACGGCATTGGGGGAGGATGATAGCGGGGCTTTGCGCGCATGAGTCCCCGGCCGTCGCAAAGGCGCGCGGGCCCCGGGGCGTCGGAGCAAAGGAAAAGGCGCCCGGAGGCGCCTTTGGAATTCAGCTCGAGGATGCGCTTCTGTTGGGCCGCTTGCTCAGCCTCCGTGGAGGTCTGGGCCGCAGGAAGTCTACCCGGATATACTCATGCTTATTGACAAAGGAAACAAAGACTCGATCAATATTGAGTTCCTTCTGCACCACGGCCCGAATCACCGCCGGGTCGGAGTACTTGCTGATTCCATGTTTTCGGTAATCATCGGTTTTGATGTAAAGGGACATCGGGTGACCTCTCCGCTATTGAAATTTTGGGGACCTGGAACCTTTTTCGGAAAGAATCCTTCTCTTGAAATCCCGCAACACGAAAAATTTCGAAAGACCTTCTGTCCTGGTTTTCCCTCACCTTGTATGTTAACTCCTACCATTGGTTTATCAAAGTGGAAATTAATCAGGTAT
>JAJFVB010000002.1 GCA_021372055.1 Desulfobacteraceae bacterium
AATGATGCCCAGTTCGACCTGGCGCTTGATCTTGAGGTAGGCGGCAAGCTTGGCCAAGGTGGTCGTCTTGCCCACGCCGGTCGGTCCCAGAAAGGTGAAAACCGAGTTGTTGACGCTGGAACTCGACATCGTGCGGAACGGTTTGGCGAAGTTGATCTTTTCCAGGAACCTTCTGGAAAAAGCGTCGAATATCTGACGCGCGTCATCGGAACCGCCATTGAGATCCGACACCGCCTTGTTCAGGAGCAGGTAGACCTGCTTTTCGTCGAAGCCGCGCGCAAGGAGCCCGTGGTAGAGCTCGGCCACCGGCTGCTGCATCTGGAGCTGGGAGAAATAATCCTTGGATGAAATGAGAAGAGACAGGAAGCTCTTGATGTCCTTGATGTCGCTGTGCATCTCGGTGGAAACCGGATCTTTGCCCGTGACCGGCGGCGGGGGAGCGGCGGATGGCCCTGCGGACTCGGCGGCGGCGGAAGCCTGGTCGCGGGCCGCAGTCACCTCGAAGCCCGTTTCCCCGGCCGGAGCCTTGCGGCTGGCGAGGATTATGGCGTCGGGTCCCAGCTCGCGCTTGACCATGGCCAGAGCCTTGTCCATCGTGGGAGCTTTGTAGGTCTTAACTTGCATAGTCCATCCTGATTATCCCTATCGACCTTATTTCGAGAGAGTTGCTCAGCTCGTTGTGGCTGATTACAGCTACGTCTGGCAAAAACCGTTCCAGAAGACGTCGCAAATGGCGTCTAATTGAAGGCGAGCAGAGAAGAACCGGATGATGCCCCATTCCGACCACGCGCTTGACTTCGTTGCTGGTGACCTGAATGAACTGCTGCAGGAATCCCGGATCCAGGCTCATGTAGGAGCCGTGCTCGGATTTCTGAATTCCGCGTGTGAGTTTTTCTTCCAGCGACTGCTGCAGCGAAAGCACCGAGAACTTGTGGTCTTCCGTCTCGTAGGGCCGCGTAATGGTGCGGGCCAGCGCCTGACGGACATACTCGGTGAGCAGGTCGGGGTCTTTCGTGAGCATCCCGTAGTCCGCGAGCGTTTCGCATACCGTTTGGAGATCCCGGATCGAAACGCTTTCGCGGATGAGATTCTGGAGCACCTTCTGAATGATGCCGGGCGAGAGCACGTTGGGCACGAGTTCGTCGACAAGCTTGGGCTGCTGGAGCGCGAGATTGTCGAGAAGCTGCTGGACCGACTGGCGCGTGAGCATCTGGTCCGCGTATTTCTTGAAAAGTTCCGTAAGGTGGGTGGCAACGACCGTGGAGGGGTCGATGACGGTGTAGCCCGACCGGGCGGCCTCCTCCCGCCTGCTTTCCGGAATCCACACGGCCGGCAGGTCGAAAGCGGGGTCTTTTGTCGGAATGCCCTTGATGTCTATGTTGCCGTCGCCGCTTAGCGCGAGGTAATGGCCGATCATGATTTCGCTTCTTCCCACGGGGTTTCCCTTGAGAAGCAGCCTGTATTCCGTGGGCTTGAGCTGGAGGTTGTCCCGCACGTGGAGGGCCGGGACCAGGATTCCGAATTCGAGTGCGAGCTGCTGCCGGATCGCCTTGATCCGCGGCAGGAGGTCCCCTTTCTGGGACTCGTCGACCAGCGGAATCAGGCCGTATCCCAGCTCGAGTTCCAGGATGTCGAGCAGAGGCGGAAGATCGGACCCGCTGTCCGGCTGCGCCTGTTCGGCCTGTTCGGCAGCCGTGACAATGGCCTCTTCCTCTTTTTGCTTCCTGGCAATTTTGGATGCGAGCAGGAGCAGAAGCGAGCCTACCATGAGAAGAGGAAACGCAGGGAAGCCCGGAACGAGGCAAAGCAGGCAGAGCATGGTGCCCGTGATGGACAGGGGCTTGGGATGCATGCTGAACTGCTTTCCGAAAGCTTTCCCCATGCCCATTTCGGAGGCCGCGCGGCTGACCAGAATACCGGCCGAGGTGGAAATGACGAGGGCCGGGATCTGAGAGACGAGACCATCGCCGACCGTCAGCAGGCTGTAGGTCTTGAGAGCGTCTGTCACCGGCATCCCGTTTTGCATGACGCCTATGGCCAGTCCGCCGAAGATATTGATGATGGTGATCAGTATGCCGGCAATGGCGTCGCCACGAACAAATTTGCTCGCGCCGTCCATGGTGCCGTAGAAATCGGCTTCCTGCCGGATCAGATCCCTGCGCCTGCGCGCCTCGCGGTCGTCGATCAGACCCGTGTTGAGATCGGCATCGATGCTCATCTGCTTGCCGGGCATGGCATCCAAGGTGAAACGTGCCGCGACTTCGGAGATGCGCTCGGTACCTTTCGTAATGACCATGAAGTTGACGATGACCAGAATGATGAACAGGACGAAACCCACAACGTAGTTGCCGCCCACGACGAACTGGCCGAAGGCATGGATGATGAGTCCGGCCGACGTCGCCCCCTCGTGGCCGTGGAGCAGCACGAGCCTGGTGCTAGCCACATTGAGGGCGATCCGGAAAAGGGTCGTTATGAGAAGAAGGGACGGAAAGATTACGAAATCGAGAGGCTTGGAACTGTAAATGGCGGTGAGGAGGATTACCAGCCCCGAGGAGATATTGATGACGAGCAGAACGTCAAGAAAGCCGCTCGGTAGCGGCAAAAGCATGACGGACAGCACCGAGAGCACTCCGATTCCCATGAGTGCGTCGCCGTCCGATATGGATTTGAGCCGCTCAAGGATCACATTCGGTCTTGCTTCCGCTTTAGCCATTCTAGTTCCGTCGCATTGATTGTTTTTGCTGATAGATGAATGCCAGGATCTTCGCTACCGCTCGATAGAGATCTCCGGGGATGGTCTCATCGAGCTTAACCTGTTTATACAAAGCACGTGCCAAAGGCGGATTCTGGACGATCGGGACGCCGTGTTTCCTCCCGAGCCGGATTATCTTGAAAGCGAGGAAATCAACGCCCTTGGCCACCACGGTGGGGGCCTCCATGCCGGGTTTGTAATGCAGGGCCACGGCGAAGTGGGTGGGGTTCGTGATGATGACGCTTGCCTTGGGTATCTTGGAGAACATGCGCTGCCGGGCAAGAGCCCGCTGGAGAGCCCTGATTCGCGACTTCACCTGCGGATTGCCTTCCCCTTGCTTGGCCTCCTCCTTCACCTCCTGGCGGGTCATCATGAGGTCCTTGCGGGTCTGCCATTTCTGGTAGAGAAAATCGAGCAGGCTGAGGATCAGCATCACGCCGGCAACGCGCAAAACCGTGTTCAGCATCAGCATGCCGGTAACCTGCATGAAAGCGGTTACGTCCCTTGCCGCCAGTTCGAGCAACGTGGAGCGCTCGGGCCACAGGACCGAGTACACCGCCCAGAAGACTATCGCGATCTTGGCCACGGATTTGACCAGCTCGACCAGGGAGCGCAGGGATACCAGCCTGCGGAGGCCCGCGAGGGGGTTGAGGTTGGAAAACGAGATGTGCATCGCCTCGACGGAAAGCAGAAATCCCCGCATCTGTCCCAGGTTCACGATCACGCCAACCACCGTCATGATCAGCACCGTGGGGGCTATCATGACGAAGAGCGAATACAGCAGACTCGCCGGCATTCCGGAGAGCGCGAAGAAGCCGGGGATTTCGAATGCGTCTTTGGACCATGCGGTTTCGAGAATTAGGCGGAAGTGGTCGAGTATGATGTTCCGGGACAGATAGACGGCCATGCAGCCGGAGATGAGAACGCCCAGGGAGGTGAGATCGCGGCTTTTCGCGATCTGCCCCTTGTTTCGCGCATCCGCCAAACGCTTTCCGCTCGGTTGTTCTGTTTTTTCCTGACCTGCCGACAAATTGATATTCTCCGGTGAATGTCAAAAAAAACTTCTTCGGTCAAATTTTTGTCCGAACCGCGGTTCCCGGACTTCTCGAAAAACAGGACTCGATGCAGAGCGGAATGACGGCCGCCGGGCTTTGCTCCGGGCACCCCGCACGCGGTCTTTCCGGGTCGCAGGGGCCCCTTGGAGCGCGCTGCTTTGGCACTCCTTTCCGCATGCGCACCGATGGCTATTGCGGGAAATGTTCCAATCCGCGGGGAATGCGCGGGAGACGGCTCCAAAAAATTCAAAGCCGGGGTCGTTGCCGATACCAAGCTTTCAGACTGTGGGGAGCCGGGTCGCCGCAAGCGCCGAAATGAGCCTGAGGGAGGCGGGGGGAATCGTTGTCCCCGCTCTTTTCCATTAGTCCTATCTTGAACGCAATTCGGTATTAGCGGGTGAAATTGGAGAGCATGGTGAAAAGATCCGTGAAAGCCCGGGTGGCGACGTCACCCCAGCTTATCATCGTAAGGCCGAAAAAGAAGATTCCCAGCCCGATCGTCAGGGGAAAGCTCGTTGCGAGGATGTTGATCTGAGGGGCGAACTTGGACATCAGCGCCATCCCGACCTGGGCGAGGATGAGTACGGCCATGACGGGGGCTGCAAGTTTCACGGCAAGAACAAAAAGCTGGCCCGAAAGGAGGAGAATCTTGTTGAACAGGTTCGAAGCCAGAGAGAACGAACCGACCGGAACGTTGCTGAAACTCTCGACAATGAGCCGCAGCACGACATGGTGGCCGTTCAGAGAGAAGAAGATCAGGATTGCGAAAAGCTGCCCCCAGACACCCAGGACGCCGAACTGGGTTCCCGACTGCGGATCGGCGGTCTGCGCGAAACCGAAACCCATTTCAAATCCGACGAGTTCCCCGGCGAGCTGAAAAGCGCTGGTCACCAGCAGCATCGACAGGGAAAAAAGAACGCCGAAGATGACCTCGCCGACCACAACGGACATGATCGAAAAAGGCTCGATCTCCAGGGGCTGCACGCCCTGCCGTATCAGCGGAAAGAGCATCATGGACAAGGCGATGATTATTCCGGCTTTTATGTTCTGAGGGACCTGGGCCGAACTGAAAATGGGAAGCATGAACAGTATGACGCTCAACCGCAGCAGGATTGCCAGCAGAATGCCGAGCTCCACCATATTTATCGTCAGGCCCACCTGAGGCTACCCCGCGAGGTTGGGTATGTTCGTGATCACTTCGCGCAAGAAATCCGTGAGCTTGCCGAGCATCCACGCACCGAAGAGAAGAAGGGCAAGGAAAGTCACGACGATTTTGGGAACAAAGGTGATCGTCATTTCCTGGATCTGGGTGACCGATTGAAATATGCTGATGACCAGACCGACCACCATGCTCAGGCCAAGAACCGGGAGGCTTACCAGCAGCATGGTCTCCAAGGCCTGGCGCGCGAATCCGAGGATAAACTCGTAGCTCATGCTTCTCCTCTAATGAAAGCTTTTGACCAGCGAGCCGATCAGCAGGTTCCAGCCATCCACGAGGATAAAAAGCATCAGCTTGAACGGCAGCGAGATCATCACGGGCGGCAGCATCATCATGCCCATGGAAAGCAGGATGCTCGATACAACCATGTCCAGGATGATAAAGGGGATGTAGAGCATGAACCCGATCTGAAAAGCCGTTTTCAGCTCGCTTATCACAAATGCGGGAATAATGGTCGCAATGGAGAGCGAATCGGCGTTTTGAGGTTTTTCCTTCTGGGAAATGGAGACGAAGAGGGCGAGGTCGCCGGTGCGCGTGTGCTTGAGCATGAAGTCCTTGATCGGGACCATGCCACGGTTGATGAGTTCCTCGCTTGAGATCTTCTGCTGCTGGTAGGGTACGATCGCTTCCTGATGAACCCTCTGCCAGGTCGGGTGCATGACGAAAAACGTGAGGAAAAGGGCCAGCCCGACCAGGACCTGGTTGGGGGGGGCCTGCTGGGTGCCGAGCGCCTGCCTCAGGAACGAGAGCACTATCGCAAAGCGGGTGAAGCTGGTCATGAGGATCAGAATAGACGGGGCGATCGATATGATCGTCATCAGAAATATGATCTGCAGCACCCCGGTAATCTGTTGCGGAGCCTTTGCCTCATCGAGGTTGAAGTGCAGCGCCGGCAGATCGAATCCCGCTCCGGCGGCCAGGGACGGCGCTGCCTGGACAAGGAGAATCGCCGTAAGGAGAAGCGCCGGGAACAACGCGCGGGAGGACTCGCCGCTTTTTCCGCACGGCCTCTTTCGTCTTGCAGTGAAGTTGATCATGAATTCTCTACTGTTTGCGGGACAGTCTTTTCGGGGCTGTCCGTCGTGACGGGCATAAGGCTCATGTTCTGCGGCGATATACCGACAAGCACGCTCTGCTGTCCGGGTACGCGGATCAGCATCAGGTGGTGGCGCGGACCGAAGGACTGCTTTGCAACGATTTCCATCAACTGATCCGGGGAGGGCCTTCTCACCCTCACGCCCCATCTTTTCAGCGCGTACATGCACGCGAGAAACAGTCCCAGCACGAGTGCCAGACTGCCCGCAAGCCGCAGTAACTCCAATCCGTACTCCATTCGTCCAAGCCTCTCCGGTAATCCGTCCCTGCCTTCCCGGCAGTCGAATCCACCCTATCCAAGCTGCTTTACGCGCTCTATGGGGCTGATGATATCGGTGATGCGCACACCGAACTTCTCATTCACCACAACCGCTTCGCCCCGTGCGATCAGCTTCTGGTTGATCAGGATTTCGAGCGGTTCACCGGCGAGTTTGGTCAATTCGATGACGGAGCCCTGCCCCAGTTGAAGCAGGTCGTTGATCAGAATCTTCGTCCTGCCGAGTTCGACCGAAATCTCCAGCGGAATGTCGAGCAGAAAGTCCACGTCCTTCATGGTCTTCTGGCCGTGGCCTTTTTCCAGCGTCGGGAATTGAGCGTTGTTGTCCATGTGGTCTCCCATCTCCTGTATTCTCGTGTAATAGCCCCGCTAATATTCGGTGGGTTCGATTTCGCTGCAGATCTGAAATGCCTGTTTGCCTCGATAAATCCCGGGATTGGCCTTGTATTTGGGAATGCCTTCAACTTTGACGGTCAGGGGAAGCGTCACGTCGCTGTCGAGCATGATGACGTCCCCGACCTCCATGTCCGCCAATTCCCCGCCCTTGAGGGAGGTCTTGCCCAGTTCGATCATGATTTCCACCGGGACATCCTTGAGCAACCCCTTCAGCCGCAGGATCCATTCCTCGTCGATTTCGAGCTGATCGCTCTGGTAGCTCGCATAGAGCTTCGCCCTGATCGGTTCAATCGTCGAGTACGGCAGCACGAGGGCCATCCTGCCCATCATCCGGTCCATTTCCAGTTCGTAGCGCACCACGATGACGACATCCGTGGGAGGAATAATCGTGGCGAACTGGGGGTTTACCTCCGAACGCACGAAATTGAACGTAACGGGCGTGATCGGCTGCCAGGCTTGGTCCATATCCAGAAGCACCTGTTTGACCACCTTGTTGATGACCCTGTACTCGATCGAGGTGAAATCGCGACCTTCGATCTTGTAGCTGCCGCGGCCCGATCCGCCGAAAAAGCAGTCGACGAGGTTGAATATGAGACGGCTCTCTATCATGAAGAGCACGTGCCCCCGGAGCGGGTCCATTTTCAGGATGTGAAGGCTGGTCGGTACGGGAAGCGTCCGGATGAATTCCCCGAATTTGATCATCTCGGCCTGGCACACGTTTATGTCGAGCATGCGGCGAAGGGAGCCCGAAAGAGCGATGCGATGAATCTTGGCAAAACGATCGTTGATGATGTCGAGAGTGGGCATGCGCCCGCGGACTATGCGGTCCTGATTGGCAAGATCGAAGTTTTTTACATTCAGTTCGGACTGAGCATTTTCGCTCTTGGTCTCAATCTCGCCGTCGGAGAGCCCTCTGAGCAGGGCATCGACCTCGTCTTGCGAAAGTATCTTTTCCATGCTTGCAGCCCCGTCCCTACTGGATCAGAAACTCGGTGAAGTAAACGTCCAAGACCTGGCCTTTTTGCAGAGCCTTGTTCAGGGTCCCAACGATCTCTTTTTTCAAACTGAGCTTGTCCTCGGCCCGCGTCAGTTCTTCCGCCTCCTTGCCTGTCAGGATCATGAGAATCATGTCCCGCATTTCAAAGTGGCGCGACTTGAACTCTTCCGAAGCCGGGAGCGAAGAAACCTTGGCCTTCATGGTCAACTTAAGGAAGCGCTTTCCACCCTGGTCTGCGAGGTTCACGAGGAAAGTCTCCATATCCTGGATGACGGCCTGCTCGGCGCCCTTGGGAGCTTCAGCGGCCTTTTCCTTGGCTGGGCCCTTGAGAAACATGAAATAGGCGCCCGCACCGCCGCCCGCCAGGACCACAAACAAAACCACAATTATTAGCAGCAGTTTTTTTGAGGATTTCGGTTTCTCTTCTTTCTCGTCGGCTTCAGCCATTCGGTCATTCCTTTCGCGTATATATTAAGAGAGTGCTTTATAAATCCATTTATGCAGTTCTTCGAAAGACCCTTCTGAGCAATGAGCATGCCAGAATCAAAGTGCAAGAAAACCCGGCACGGAAGCAGTCGGCATCGTCGGCAGAATTCGGATAAATCGGCCATGGCGGCCGATTTCTTGATTATCCGCTCCGGCTCTCCCAAGGGGCGGGCCAGCCCATCCGGTCAAGCTTTTGACGTTTCTTCTCGTTGCATGGCAGTCTCGGACATGCGACAGGCCATCCCGTCCGGAATTTTTCATCCCGCCCGATCGGGAAAAAAATGCATGGGCAAGGAGAAAAAATTTCCGGAAAAATCATCCTCTTCAGGCCGAGCTTGATTTTATGTATTGGAAGTCACTACCTATTTCCCTTTTATTCCGGTTGGTATCACTTTTGCTCAGGTAAGTGGCGCGATCAAAGCGCAACGGAATCTTCCCATCGAGGAGTCACCAAATGGCAGCAACCGTATCGGGTCTTGGGTCAACATATACGACGCTGAATACCACGACCACCGATTCCACGGCAAACGCCCTGGATTCGAACTCGTTTCTGACTATGTTTCTGACACAGCTCCAGAACCAGGACCCGACCAACCCGATGGAATCCTACGAATTGTCTTCTCAGCTCGCTCAGTTTTCGACCCTTGAGAAGCTTACCCAGCAGGTCACTCTGCTGACGAATCTGCAAAATTATGCGACCTCGGTAAACAATGCGGAGATGGTTTCGGTTGTGGGTAAAAATGTGAAAGCCTCGCAATCCACGGTGGACGTCACTGCCGACAGCGTGGGCGCGCTCAACTATAAGCTGGACTCGGCGGCAACGGTCACCGTCACCGTATCCGACTCAAGCGGAAACGTCGTGTACTCGACGAACAAGGGTGCTCAAGCCGCAGGGATTTACAGTGTGGGTTGGAACGGAACCGACTCGACCGGTACCCGGGTATCCGACGGGACCTATACGATCGACGTTACGGCCGTGGACTCGAGCACCAGCGAAGCCTCGACGCTCACAACCTATCTCGAAGGGGCGGTGTCCTCCTGCAACCTTGAAGGCACCCCGACCTATAAGCTCTCGGACGGAACAAAGATTTCGGTATCGAGTGTCTACGACATCGGCTCGTAAGGCGCCGATACCCAAGCCATCAGATAGTTGAAGGGCCTTGAAAAGACCATACGAAAAAGGAGAAGTACAATGTCGACAAACGCAATGTTTACCGCGGTAACGGGAATGGATACTTTCGGACGCGCGATATCGGTCGTGGCCGATAACATCGCCAATGCCAATACCACCGGTTACAAGTCCGAAACCGCTCATTTCGGGGACCTGGTGAGCGGATATATGACAGGCGGCGCTCTGACGACCAAAGCCGAGGGAATCGGCTCAACCCTGCTCGGCACGACGACCGATCTAACGACCGGCGCTTCCGTCAGCTCAGGCAACTGGTCCGATCTCATGATCCAGGGCAACGGCTACTTCAAGGTTAACGACGCGGTAAACACCGCGTCCTATTACACCCGCGACGGTTCGTTTCATATCGATGATGATGGATATTTTGTCAACATGAACGGATTTCAAGTGCTCGACATCAATGGCGACCCGGTCCAGATTGAAGCGGATCCCACCAATCCGGTTTACAACTCCTATACTGTCGACGATCACGGCAATATTTACGGGATAAACGGAACCGGGAAAACAAAGATTGCCCAGGTCGGCGTCACCACATTTACGAACCCCGAGGGGCTGATCCGTAACGGAAGCAACCTCTATGTCGCAGGCGACACCGGAGCCACCGGAACCACGGCCGTGGCCGGCGAGGGATGGGCCGGGACAATCGTCACGGGGTCTCTCGAGGGCTCCAATGTTGATCTCGCCAAGGAAATGGTGAACCTGATCCTCTACCAATCCGATTTCGTCGCGAATTCGAAGTCGATCGACACGGCCAACCAGATGATCCAGACCGTAACCAATCTTATCAGATAAGCAGCGGTATTGAATCCTGCCAAAAGGGCGGCCTCGGCCGCCCTTTTTATTTCCATTCCGATTTCGTCGCGAATTCGAACTCGATCGACACGGCCAACCAGGCCCTCAAGCCACCCGACAATACGACCCACCAAAGAACACGCTTTTGAAAAGCGTGGGGAGCTGCGCCCCCAGCGCCCCCACGCCGCTACGCGGCTCATTCGGGCGCCACGGCTGCGGCCGTTGGCCGCAACCGCAGGCGCCGAACGCTTGCGGGCGCGCGCGGGGGAATCATTCCCCGCTCTTTGGTGTCCTGATTTGTGGCTTTGTGGCCTTACGGCCAAGGATGTCCTAGGCGAAGAGGTTTATCTGCGAGTTGCTTGAAGCGGAGCGATAGACGGTTTGAGTACGGACCGTCTTTTGAGACGCTTTGTCCGATTGCGGGAAGGAAAAATTCGATGAGCCCGAATTCCCTGCTCCCTGATCATTTCCCCCGCCGGTCTTTTCCCGGTTTACATCGACCATGAATTTCCCGAGCGAGAGTCCCTGGTCCTGCAGGTTCTGACGCAGCTCCGGCGCGCCCTTTACCAATGCCTGCCTGGCGGATTCGCTTTCGGTCATCACCATGGCCGAGACATCGCTGTCCTTTGCCCCGACCTTGATGCTCATCTTCCCGAGCTCATCCGGCTCGAGATCCAGGACAAGTCCATTCTCGACCGATTCGGCCGCTTCGCGGGCGCTTTGCGCCAGATCGACCGCATGGTACGGGTCATAGAACGAAAATCCGTTCCCGCTTGTATTCTGCATGGAGCCGACGTTGATCCTGGCGCCCTGAAAGTCTTCGGCCCGATTCTGCACCATGGTCCATTCCGGAGCGCCGTCCCTGTTCCCGCCTCCGGCCTTGACCTCATTGGATGCGGCAATATCTTCGTACAGCCGGGCATGAGTCTTTCCGCCGGTCAGGCCGGTCGTTTCCAGCTTTGCGGCCGAAGCGGAGACTCCCGCCCCCGTCTGTTCCGTACCGCGGACTTCTCCGGATTCGCTCCATCCCGCCTCCGCGTCAAAGCTCCGCGCGGATGCGGCATTGGCGCCGGCAAGGTTCGCGGATTCGGTTGCGCCTTTGCCAAGAACCTGTGCGGCCTTCCCCGCATCCGGCATCGTCACCCTGGAACCGCTCTCTCCTTTGACGGGAGCCTCGGCCTCGGCAGCTTCACCGGAGGCGGACTTTGCCGAATGGACTGTTCCCGACTGCGCAAGCTGATCGTTATTTTCCGCCGCTTCTTTTTTCACGCCTGAAGCAGCATCCTCGCTTGCCTGCGAGATCACGGCCGGGGCGGTTGCGCCCTTTTCCCTCGCCTCTCGAAGCACCTCGGATTCACCGAGTTCCACCGAGGCAAAATTGTTGCTCGGATTTTCCGACGCGCGCTTTTCTTCGACGGATTTCTTCATGCCGTCGGCAATCATGCTGAAAGGGCTCTCTGAGCCGGAGTCCTTGGAATGTCCTTCACCACCGTCTGCGGGGTCCGTCGTTATCTGATTGGGGTGGAGAATCTCGCCGATATCCCTCGGGTCCCCGAGTTCGGACGCCGGTATTCTTGTGGCCTGTTTCTCCGCGTCCTTGGCCGCGACAGAAAGATTCTGCACCTGGGAGACAATGTCTTCCAGGGTCGGCGATTGCAGCGGATTCTCACCCTTGGCGGCCGCCGTCGCGGATTCGACCGAGACGATTTTCCCGTTCAATTGATCGAGCGCCGCGGCAAGATCTTCGATCTTCATCGCCGGGGCCGCCTGCTCCTCGATCGGCGCGGCGGCGCCCTGAGGGGCGACCGCATAGCGATCCGCGGGATTTTTGACCGTTTTATCGTATCCGGCTGCGATGTTTGCCGCTGAAGACTCCGTCAGGGACGCGGACGAGGACGAAGCGCCGGCGATTTCCTCCGTTACATCGGGACGCGCCGCGCCCGGTTTCCTTTCAGCGGCGGGAACCGAAGAGGCTGTTTCCGCATTGGCGGTTGCCGTGCGCGTCTTTGCGGCTTCCGAGCCCGGCGTCACGGTCGTCTCGCCCTTTTCCTTCAGGAAGGAAGGAAGAGCACTGGAAGCAAGACTTTTCGTCTGGCCCTTCTGGACGTTCGAAGCAATCTGCGATGCTATGCCGGCTTCGGTCTGGCCATTTTTGCCCGAATCGGCCTGCTTGTTATTCGTTTGGAGCACCCTGTCCACGAGGTCGCGGAATTCGCTTGCGGAGTAGGACGAGTTGGCGGTGACTCCCAGGGAGGCGGCGAGCTTGCCGTTTCCCAACGTGTGGGTAACCTGACCGCCCTCTCTGGCCACGATGGCTCCGAGCAGCGCCTGCGCCTTCTCCGAGCTGATTCGCCCCTGCTCCGCATCGCCAACCGGGCCGGGCTGGCGTTCAAGAAGGCTCTTGAGGTCCTTGACGGAAATCATGCCTTCTTTGTTCTGGAGCGACTTGTATGCCTGTATGGTTTCCGCCGGGTACTGAAGGTCCGACAGAATGGTTTCGATCATTGCAGGGTTGGCAATGTAGAGCGTCTCGCTGTTTTTGGCTCTCGTCTTTATGTTTTTGAGCTTCGTCTTCGCATCCGTAGCGTTCGTGCCCTCGGACGTCTTCTCCGACTCCCCGGCATTCCGGGAAGGCTTCTTCGTTTTTTTTGTTTTCGTCTCCGAAGACGCGCTGGATGCGGATGCGGATTCTTCCGCATCCTCGGACGCGGTTCTCGAGACCGCCGATGCATCGTTGCTTGGAGCAGGCATAAGCTTCTTGAGTTCACCGGCAAAATCCGACTTTACTATGCTCTGTCCGATTTTCTCGTTCTTGCGTCCAAGATAGGTAGAGAGCAATTGCGATGCTTGTAGCGAGCTTGCCTGCATAATTCCATCCGTCTGCGTAGAGGTGAGTGAATATTCCGGCAGATATTAGAGCAAACATGATACCAACTCGGGATCGAAAAGCTGAAGCTGTAAAATCAAGCACTTAGGACTGGAATGAATCCATGGAGGGGCAGATGGGCATTCGGGGGAGGAATTTTTTGCTTTCCGGTGCGCAATAATTTCCGGGGGGGGCGCTTGCCGCGCTAGGCGCGCATTCCGTCCGACTTGAGGAATGGATCGGAAAGCATGGCGAGGGCAAGCCGGCCTTCTTCCTTGAACCGGTTTTTCACGGCCGATCGCGTTTCGGGAGAAGAGGAGCCGAACTGACCTGCTCTCATATCGTAGACCGAGCCGATAAGCTGAGCCAGCTGGACACCGGTTTTCGTCTGGGATTTTTCCACCGCCCTTGAGAAGATCTTTGCCGCGCCGCGCGGACCATGCTGCACCGCGGTGCTCCAGAGGACCTCCTGGAGGGCCTTGGGGGCGCGGGAAACATCGAGCCCGGTGCGTTCCGAAACGTCCTGAAGAGCCGGGAGGTAATGCGTCTTTTCTATGAAATCGTATTGCAGTTTCGAGAACCGCTCGGGATCTTCGGTGGAGAGCTTTTTCCAGACCGCGGGCATTTTACCGGAACGACCGCCGGTATTGAACGGACCCGCGGCTTTGAGCTTCGACGCCATGTCCGGAGCCTTATCGGCGAGGTATTCGATGAATTCCCGCATCGTGCCCGCCCGGGAGGAAATCTGATAGGTCCCGTAGGATGTGCCGCCGGAGGAATCGTAGCCGATTACATCGGGGCCCTTGTCCCCCGATTCGAAATGCTCCGACAGGGCGCCGATTTGCCGCCCCCCTCTGCGGACGATCATTCTCGCGGGATCCGCGGTGCCGGAAGGCGATGCTCCCATGCCTCCCGTGCGGCCGATCACGCCGCCGTTCTTTGCATACATGCCATTGAGGCGGTTGGGGCCTGAAGATAGCGCGGCCATTGCAAAAAGTGACGACGTAGCCAGATTATTGACACCTTGCCGGGTTTGTGACTGAACGGGATTTACTCCACGAGGCGTTTTGGGACGATCGCTATTGATGATATTCGCCGTCGCGGGTCTATTCTGGAAGACCGTGCCGGTCTGCGTTTTTTCGGCGGATTTCAAATTGTTCAGCAACGTTTGAAACACGTTGACCTTCTGCTGGGACTTCTGAGCAGTGGCCCTCGCCTGCGGCAGTTTTCCGTTCGAATCGACCCTTCCGGCCTTCCCAATCTGATCTAATCTCGCTGCCATAAAATGCCTCCGGGAGAATTGTACGCTGCTAAGATATGCAAAAGGCGTGCTCGAAAGGGAGGCAAAAAAACATACCTGGAAGAGTGGATTTCATTTCAATTATCGGCAGGCGGAACAATTCCTTGAGCAAAAACAGCGCGGCCGCGTGCCTTCAGCACACGGCCGACATTGGATGGACCACGTATTTTTTCAGTTCGCAGCCGGATCAATTTGCCTGGAGAAAACTCGTCAGACTCGCATCATCTTCGACGTTCAGAACTTTGGCGTTCCTGTCAATTCTCCGCATAAGGCCGCGCAAAACCTTCTTGGGCCCGACTTCGACAAAATTCGTGTACCCGTTGCGAATGAACCATTCCATGGACTGCCGCCACAAAACGGTGCCGCAGATCTGACGGACCAGTTTGTCCGGAAGCTCGGTCGCGGTATGCAAGGGCTGTCCGTCGACATTGTTTACGATCGGTATCTGAGGGTCGGAGAAACGGCACTCGCAAACGTAGGGCCCGAAGCGCAATTGGCCGGACTGCATACAGCGGCTGTGCCACGGCCCGCTCACGTTCAGCATGACGCATTTTTTCGCACCGGCCTTTTCGCACATCTCGAAGGCGCTGTTGACCTCCGCCTCGGGCCCGGTGATGATAATCTGCTCGGCGCAGTTGATATTCGCCACCTCAGCTCCGGAAAGAGTGCAGATTTCCCGGATCTTTTCCTCCTGGAGATCCATGATCGCAGCCATGCCGCCCGGTTCCCGGACCGCCGCCTCCTGCATGAACATGCCCCGGTAACGGACCAGCTTGAGCGTGTCTTCCAGCGACATGACCCGGGCCGCGTACAGAGCGCTGTACTCGCCGAGACTGTGTCCGGCGGCCGCGGCGGGATAGATCTCATGCATGCGCAGGACTTCGAGGCAGGCCAGATTCATCACGGTTACCGCGGGCTGAACGTTTTCGGTCTGGACAAGCACTTCTTCCGGGCCTTCGAAGCACAGCTTCGCAACATCCATCTTGAGAATGTCCGAGGCGTTTGCGAACAGATCCTTGATCTCGCTGTAATTGTCGTAGAACTCGCGCCCCATCCCTACATACTGTGATCCCTGGCCGGGAAAAAGAAATACCCACTTTTTCATTCCAGCTCCTCTCTATGGGGGACTTCATGCAAAAAACACATGTGAAACAGGGGATTTGCATGCACGTTCTATTGAGGTCTGCAACGGAAGTCAAGAGCAATAAGAACCCGCCCTTCCGAAGCCGCCAAGCCAAACGCCGCGGCCCCTTCGGGACCGAATCCTTCCCGGACGGAGCGGCGCGCGCCCGCAGTCTATCGGTCCGTCGACTTCTCCTCTTCACCGCGCCCGCAGATCCATATCGCGGCGGCAAGCCGGTCTATCCCGGCTTTCCAGAGAGCCCCGGCTTCCTCGCCGCCTGTGTCGATCTCCTTGAAAAGCTCGTCTGCGCTCTCAAGCAACCTGATTATCTCAGCCATTTTTTCCTGCACGGCACGATTCTCCTCATGCAACGCCTCGGGGCAGGTTGATGAAAACCGGGACAGGAAATCCCGGCAGCCCTGTTTTTTCCCCGGCCCAGTCCTTCGAGCCCCGGAATCTATTCCGCTCTCAGTCTCGCGATCACCCATTCCCCGGCATTCGCCCTCCCCCTCACCCTCTCGTCCATCCTCAAACCCGCCACCCAGCAGATCTTTTCCCGGTCACACAAGAGGGGTACGGCCCCGCGGGCCTCTTTCGGGATTTTTGCATCGGTGAAAAAATCCTGGAGCTTTTTCGAACACTCCATGCCAAGAGGATGAAAACGGTCCCCCGGGTGCCAGAACCTCAGGCAAAGAGGCCATTTCAACCTGGCCGAATCCATGATCGCCACATCTTTGCCCGGACGAGGCAGGGTGGCCGCATCCCCTTCCCGAATGCTAATCTCCACCTGGTAATTTCCGATCCTGTAGATACCAGGCCCGGGGACCTGTACGGTTGTGTCATCGACGGATAAAACGGCGGCTGGGATTTTCCGGAAGAGCAGTGATTCCTGTTCCCGGATTGCCTCGAACCCTCCGGGAAACCGGATGGATTTGCGACGCTTTTCGGCCCTCACCGCTTCGACCAGCGCTTCGAGGTGCGTCATTCCTATTCCGGACAGATCTCCGCGAATTCTTTCGAGCGCGTGGCGCAAAACGCGCCGCAGGAGGCCTTTGTGCAGTCCCCCGAGCATGTTCGCGTTGAGCGATATTCCATTCGAGCTCTCCTCGCGGCAAAGATCCGCCCAAACCCGATCCACCTCGGCCTCCCACCACGAATCCTCCTCGCGCGCGAGTTCGGCATGCCTTGCTATCGTCCTCTCGATTTCCGGGTGGAAAGCGCTTCTGAGCAGGGGGAATACTTCAAGCCGCAGGCGGTTTCTCTGGCAAAAGGGTTCGAAGTTGCTGAGATCGTTTCTGAAGGATGCGCCGCGCTCCTCCAGGTACCGGAGAATCTCCTCCCGGGTGGCGAAAAGCAGGGGCCGGATGATGCCGTCCGCGGTTGCGGGGAGCATTGCCCGGATGCCTCCCGGTCCGGTGCCTCGAAGTATCCTGAGAAGCACTTCCTCGGCCTGATCGGTCGCCGTATGGCCGAGCGCGATTCTCGTTGCGCAGATCTCCCCGGCGGTGCGCCTGAGAAAGGAATGACGGCATTGCCGCGCGGCCATTTCGACCGAAATCCTGTTTGCGCGGGAAAACGCAAGCACGTCCCCGGAGCCGCAATAAAACTGCATGCCCGCCCGGCCCGCCAGATCGCGGACAAATTCCCTGTCGGCATCGGAATCCCGGCCGCGCAGCCGGTGGTCGAAATGAGCCACAGAAATATGAGAAATTTCAAATATTTCCTGGATTTGGATCATGACGTTCAGGAGGGCCACGGAATCCGGGCCGCCCGAAACGGCGGCAAGAATTCCATCCCGCGGAGATATCAGTCCGTATTGCCTGATGTATGCGGCAGCCCGGTCCGCGAATGGCCGGGATTTCGGAGTCATGTATCCAGATCGGCCGGGCGGGAACCTGCGCCTCCGGAACAGGAGTCCGCAGGCTTATCGTCCTTCGGGGGCTCGGGAAGAAGCTGAACCGCGTCCTTCCACCGCTTGCCGTTCACCAGGAGCTTTCCCGCGCTGTTCAGGACGGTGTTGTCTTCGAGTATTATCAGCCCGAATCGCTCGGCAACCTGGCTCTTGTACTGGTATTCCATCGCGCGTTTTCGGAGCTTGTAATTCAGGAAGACAAGGATCAGGGCGAACACGGACAGGAGGATCAGCACGCCCCCGGCGGTCAGGAGAAGAATTCTGACGGATTTTTCTCCAATGTTGCCGATGAGCGAAACAATCGCATCCAGTTTGTAGAAGAAACCGACCGAGACGCCCAGGAGCAGAAGCAGGGCCAAAAACGGGAGTCTCTGGACCCAGGTCACCATCCGGTTGAGCTTCTGGATTCTCCCCGCGCCCAATTCTTCGGCCTGCGGAGATTGCGCGCCTCCCGGTCTGGCATCGCCGGGATCGGCGAAATACTTGTTGAACCCGACTATGACGATGCCCATGAGGAAAGTGATGCCAACGGGGGCTAGAAAAGCCACGATAAAATAGAGGCGCCAGGGAAATGTATTTCCGCCCTCGCGGCCGCTGTCCCCGAGTTGGTAGAGCCAGCAGGTCAGGAGGATGAGTATTTCGACCCAGCCTAAAAAATAGAGGTATTTGCGGAAAAGTTCCTTCCGCTCTACATCGTTGAACAGGGCGGCAATGCTCTTGAGCCCGTCGGATTTTTCACTCGAACTTTCCATATCGCTCTCAGGATCTTGTTCAGAACTTATTGATATCCATTTCGAAACAGGATAACAAATGGCGCAAACCCGGTCAACCGCCTTCTGGCGGATGCCGCGGTGCGCCGCACCGAGTAGATAACAGAAACAGACAAGGAGGAAAGATGAATCAGGAGGCGATTTTTGAAACGAATTTTCCGGGATTGAAACTCCTTTCCCGTGGCAAGGTCAGAGACATCTACGATCTGGGCGACTCGCTTCTTATCGTTGCCACGGACCGTATCTCAGCCTTTGACGTTATCATGCGAAATCCCGTTCCCGACAAGGGAAAGATCCTTTCGCAGCTTTCGCAGTTCTGGCTCGACTATCTCAAGGACATCATTGAAAATCACCTGATAAGCGCCGATGTAAGGGATTTTCCGGAAGTCTGCCGTCCCTATGCGCAGCAGCTCCTCGGACGCTCCATGTGGGTCAGGAAGGCAAAAGTGCTGCCCTTTGAATGTATCGTGCGGGGCTATCTCGCCGGGTCCGGCTGGGTCGATTACAAAAAAACCGGCCGACTCTGCGGCATTGCTCTTCCCGAGGGACTTATCGAGGCTCAGAAACTGCCCAAAACCCTCTTTACGCCCTCCACGAAGGCCGAACTCGGAGCGCACGACGAGAACGTCTCCTTTGAAAAGATGGCCGACGCGGTGGGCCGCGAGCTTGCCGAGCGGATGAGCGGCGCCGCGGTGGCGCTCTACGAGAAAGCCGCCGTCTACGCCGCCCAACGCGGGATCATCCTCGCGGACACGAAATTCGAATTTGGCCTCATCGAAGGGCGGCTCGCCCTTGTCGACGAAGTGCTCACGCCGGATTCGAGCCGCTTCTGGCCGGCTGACCGCTACAAGCCCGGAACGAGTCCCGAAAGCTTCGATAAGCAGTTCCTGCGCGACTATCTGCTCGGAAGCGGCTGGACGAAAAACGATCCTGCGCCGACCCTGCCCGAAGATGTCGTTGTGAACACCCGGGCGAGGTACATGGAAGCCCTCAAACGGCTTTCGGGAAAGGAAATCTGATCGGAGATGGATTGCGGATTCGTCCCGCGCGACGAAATCGACCTGCGGGACCGCACCTTTGAAATTCGTTCATACGTGGAATCGGCCGATATTGCCGGATCGCTCAGGCGATTCGGCATCCTGGTCCCTCCCTGGGTTCAGAGGAGCGGCCGGGGATACATTGTCGCAGACGGCTTCAAGAGGCTTGATTCGTCCGCCGCGAGCGGGGAGAAAGCGATCTTCTGCCGGATCCTCTCCGGGACGATTCCCCGGCGAGACGTTTGGCTGCAAAGGATCGAAACGAAACTCTTCGGACCCGGCCTCAATCCGGCCGAAAAGGCCCGGATTGCTTCCGTGCTGATCGAGCTTTTCCCGTCCGGCGAGGTTCCCCGGCAATTTTTTGACAGGCTTCGCATCTCGCCGCGCAGAGAGGTTCTCCACGCCTGGGCGAAGCTCGCCTCTTTCGGCCCGGAGCTTCTCCAGGTCATAGCTTCGGGGGACATTGCCGAGCGCGCCGCACTTGAACTCGCGGAGTGGGACCCGGAGAGCAGGTCGACCGCATTGACCGTTCTTGCGGAACTCCGGTGCAGCGCGAGCATCCAGGTCGAAATCGTCGAACGCATAAACGAAATTTCCCTCAGGGAAGAGACCGGGCGGGCGGAAATCCTGCACTGCGCCGAGGCCGAGGCGATTTTGTCCGCTGGAGAGATGAACCACAGGCAGAAGACGCAGATGCTGCGCGATCACCTCCGGCGGCTTCGCTTTCCGAGGTTGCGGGAGCGCGAGCACCGCTTTGGGGAGCAGCTGGAGGCGCTCGGACTTCCGGGCTCCCTGAAGATCCTTCCTCCACCTTCCTTTGAAGGAAACGGCTGGAGACTCGAACTCGCCTTTACGAGCGCGGAAGATCTCCGGGGGGGGGTGGATGCGGTTCGGACACTTTTGAACTCCGACGGTTTGGATTCGCTCATGGCCGGGGTTTCCCCAAAAACCGGCGGACGGACCGGATGATACGGCGAGCGCCCGGGCGCGTCATCGTGGAATCGGAGGTCGCGGGCGGATCCCTTGTTGCCTCGCTGAGAGCGAACCTTCCGCATGCCGTCTTCGAAACGGTGGACAGGGTCTCGGAACAACCGTGCCGCGATCCGGGAGTGCTGGAGGTCGTCAGGTTCCGGGGCCGATTCCTGAAGTCCTGCCCCGGCACGCGCCACTACCATTGCTGCGGGTACAGGATTCTCCACTTCGGCACCCAGTGCACGCTGGAATGCTCCTATTGCATTCTCCAGGCCTATCTGAACCAGCCTAACCTCCGGCTGTTCGGAAATATCGACGACATGCTCGGGGAACTCTCGGCCGATCTCGAAGAAAACAGCGGCCGCCTGCACAGGATCGGCACGGGAGAGTTCACCGACTCCATGCTGCTTGACCCCTACACGGGCCTCTCCCGGCTCCTAGTCCCCTTCTTTGCGAAAACACCCAACGCGGTCCTCGAACTCAAGACGAAGACGGACTTCATCGGCAATCTCGACGGCCTGGAACACAACGGACACACCATCGCGGCATGGTCGCTCAACGCGGAGCACGTCCGAAGGCGCGAGGAACCTTTCGCGGCAACGCTTAAGGAAAGGCTGAATGCGGCCCGCTTCTGCGCCGAGAGGGGGTATTATCTCGCCTTCCACTTCGATCCCATAATCGAGCACCCGGACTGGCGATCGGGTTACGGCGAGGTCCTGGACAGGCTCTTCGATGCGGTCGATCCCTCGCGGATCGTCTGGATGAGTCTCGGCGCATTTCGGTTCATGCCTGAGCTCAAATCCATTATCCAGGAGCACCACGGGCGGAGCCGGATACCCTACGGCGAGTTCATCCGCGGGCTGGACGGTAAAATGCGTTATTTCCGGGACATAAGGGTGGAGTTCTACTCTTTCATGATTAATAAAATCAGGCGGGCGGACCCGCACCTCTGCGCTTACCTCTGCATGGAGGGAGACGACATTTGGTTGGAATCGTTCGGTTTCTCGCCCCGGGAACGCGGCGGGCTCGATCGCATGCTCGACCACGCGGTCAGGGATCGCATGCACATCGACATCACCGCACCGGAAACGCAACCTTTTGTTTAGGTTTCTCAAACTGCCGGGTTTCTGATAAAAGGAGCCCAATCAACCGAGAAAATGCGGCGTTTGCATGCCGGCAAAATCACGATTTCGGACCGTCATTTCCTTTCGACAGGCAAAGGACGGCCCTGCTCCTTATCGGGGCCAGAGAGGTCATCTGAATGGAATACGGACTCAGGCGGTATGAGGCGATCCAGAGGCTCTGGTGGTTTCTGTTCATAATAATTTGCCTGGTCGCAGCCAACTTTTCGAGCAGCTTTTCTCAAACGGCCCTGACCAATCCGCAACTCAGAGACTTGAGAAACCTTGACTTCTGGATGGGTCTGCATGGAATTCGCATGGCCCCTCTACCGCCGGATGCCGCCGGAAAGGACAAACTGGGGTCGGTGGACCCGTCTTTCAAACCGGACGCGAAAAAGCCGCCCGCTAAAGTCGGAGTGAAACCTCCGGTTGGCTCCTCCACGGAGATTGAAGACACGCAGAAAGATCTCCAGCTTCTGACCAAGGTCCTCATATACCTCATTCGCATCGGCCTTCTGTTCCTCGAACTGAAACTCCTGTGGCTCCTTATCCAGTACATCGCGCGCTATGCTCTTCAGGCGACCATGGCCGGAAGCGTGGAGAACAGGCAACCGCTGAAATCGGACATCGCCAGGACAAACCCTTCCCTGCTGTTTCCGAGGCAAGCCCTGATGAACCGGATCAATCGGGTGCCCCTGAACTTTTTCCTTCACCCTTTCCTGCGCATGCGCCTGATGCTCTCGGGCTTTCAGGACAACGTCTCATCCGAGGAACTTTTCGAAAAAGAGCGCCGCATCGTCGAGTCGGACTGGCAAATACTCTACAGCTCGTGGGGACCTTTCCGCTGGCTCTTCTGGATGCTCCCCGTCCTCGGACTCGCCCAGACCGCCGGGCTTCTCTATTTTCAGTTCCACTCGGCAACCATTTCGCAAAAAGAAATCCTCGACACGATTCAGACCATGCCCACGGCCCTGCTTCCGCTCATTCAGGCCGCAGGCATCGTGGTCTTCTTCAAAATTGCGGCCGCACTGCTGAGGCGCATCGAAGAACTCTACCTCTCAAATCTTGACGCTTTTATCTACGACAGGCTGCTCTCCAGGCTTCCGCTCCAGAGCAAGGACACCTTGCTCGTCCTGCAAACGCTTCAAAGGGAATTCAACGAACTGAAGACAGCTTTGATAAAGCTCGAAGAAAAACTTCTCCCCGGCAGAAAGGGAGGCACTCCGTCTTGAAGGCGCCTTCGGACAGGGGAGGACCAAGCCTCCCCGCGGGAACGCTGCTCAAGCAGTTCCTCCAGCGCCATCCCGCCTTTTCCGCCAATCCGATCGGCGACTGGAAGGAGCTTGTGGGAGAGCAGATCGCCCGCTACACGCGCCCGCGTTCCCTGAAGCAGCGGGTACTCGTGATCGCGGCCCACGATTCCGTCTGGAAACACCATCTCGAACAGCTCAAGGAAGTCCTGGCGGAAAAAATAAACGGCAAGAGGCCCGAACCGATTGTCGAGCAGATCGTTATCAAGGTGGCCCAGATACCGGAGGCCGCCGAACTGGTGAACCCCGCCCACAAGGAGCTTCAGAAGCTCAAGGGCAGGAAGCCCGCCCTCCGAAAGAAACCGAAAACGCCCGTGAGGAAGCTGACCGGGGAGGAACAGCTGCTTTTGAAGGGCGTTTCCGACCCCGAACTCAGGAATCTCGGTGCAAAGCTCCTGAAACGCATTCCCCTGGAAGACGAAACCGATGGAAAAGAGCGGGGGAAATGATTCCCCCGCCGTGCCCCCTCAGGCTATGCCGCAAGCGCAAAAATGAGCAGCGCAGCTGCGTGTGGGGCGTGGGGAGCCGGCTCCCCACTCTTTTTTCAATGCTTCTCCGGCATGAAGGAGGAGGCAAACTCACGCGCACGCACCGTTCTGGCGCATTCGGGGCAGAGTTCGCGCACGACTTCCTTTCCCATGGACTTATCGCTGCTTGCAACGACAAACTCGAGGTATCTGGGCGTGACGAACGGTTCTCCGCAGGACGCGCATCGAATGGTTTCCATCCGGTTCAGCACGGTCCCGCACAGGCTCAGTTCCCGGTAACCGCCGGCCTGCCGGATCTCCATTGCACCGGTGGGACAGGCCAGCGTGCATGATCCGCAGCAGATGCAGCGGCTCGCGGGTCTTTCATAATCGTAGAGCATCTGCTCATGCGGGCCGACGGTCCGGAACGAAAGCGCCTCGATTTGCATCTGCTCCCGGCAGACACGCTCGCAGGCGCCGCATCGTATGCAGACATCGCATCGCAGGCACCGGCCGGCCTCGTGCCTGGCCTCTTCTTCCGAGTACGGCAGTTCCACGGGTCCGAAATTCCGCGCCCGGACACGGGCCTCCTCGAGGCGCATCGGAACGCGCTGGAGCCGGGCTTTTTCGGCGGCCGGGATGGAAGCAAACTCCCGCGGCCTTCTCTTTCGATTCATAAAAAGAGGCGCAAAACCCAGCCCATCGGACAGGTAGTGGTCGATATCGATCGATGCCTGCTTGCCCGCTGCGATCGCCTGAACGACAGTGGCGGGACCTGTGACCGCGTCCCCTCCCGCAAAGATATCGGGCGCTTTGGTAGCGGCATGAGGCGCCTGGGTGAGGACGAGATTGCGGCGGCTCACCGCAAAGGGGATTTGCCCGCCAAAAGAGGAAAGGTCGGGCTGCTGCCCGATTGCCGCGATGACCGCGTCGGCCTCGATCCGGAAATTGCTGCCCTCGACCGCGACGGGCCTCCTGCGGCCGCTGGCATCCGGCTCTCCGAGTTCGGCCCGGAGACATTCGAGATACCGCACCCGGCCGGATTCCCCTCCGATGCCGAACGGCACGGTCAGAAAATGAAACTCCACGCCCTCCTCGATTGCCTCCGCGATCTCCTGGGGATTGGCCGGCATTTCCGCCCTCGTTCTGCGGTAGGCCAGGTGGACTTCGCGAACGCCCAGCCGAAGGCAAGTACGGGCCGCGTCCATCGCCGAATTGCCCCCGCCGACCACTACGACGCGGTCCCCCGGCCGCTGCTTCCGGCCCGAATTGATCTCCCGAAGGAACGTGATGGCATCAAAGACGGGCGTGAAATCATCCTCGCCCTTGACCCCGAGCCTGAACCCGCTGTGAGCGCCGATCGCAAGGAAAAAGGCTCTGTAGCCCTCCCGGCGGAGCGCATCCAGGGTGACGTCCCGTCCCACGGTTGTGCCGGTTTTTATCTCCACGCCCAGCGAGCGCATCGTTTCGATTTCCCGCTTCACAATGTCTCGCGGCAACCGGTATTCCGGGATTCCGTAGAACAGCAGTCCCCCGGGATTCGGAAGGGCCTCGAAGATGGTGACGGAATATCCCTTTGCGGCGAGGTAATAGGCGCAGGAGAGTCCCGCCGGACCGGACCCGATCACTCCAACCTTGCGGCCGTTTGGTTCGGCAACGGTCACGGCGGGTCCGAATGCCGAGTCCCCCAGGGCGCGTTCGGCCACGAAGGCCTTCAAATAACGGATGTTTACCGGATCGTCGAGATTTGCGCGGACGCAGACCTTCTCGCAGGGGTGCGGGCATATCAGGCCGCATACCCAGGGGAAGGGATTGTCCTCGCGGATAAGCTCGAGCGCTTCCCGGTACCGTCCCCGCTGTGTCAGGGCAAGGTAGCCCGGGATGTCGATTCCCGCCGGGCAGGCGTTTTGACAGGGAGCGGGACGCAACCTCTTGCACACTCCCGCGGGACAGTTCCCGGCAAGGACGTGCGCGTCGTATTCGGACCGGAAAAACCGGAGCGAGGAAACAAGGGGCTCCAGGATGGCCGCCACGGCAGAACAGTGATTCCGGGCACTTGCCTCGTCCGCAAGCTCCGAGAGACGCTCGACGCTCCCCGGTTCGGCATCGCCGCGCACCATGGCAGACAGCAGTTTTTCCGCGATTGCGAGATCCACGCGGCAGTTGCCGCACAAGCCGTCTTTCCCGGAAAGGGCCAGCGAGATTTCCCCGAGCACTTCCGAAACGATACAGGAGTCCGCATCGAGAACGTCACCGGAATCGCCGGACCAGGCGAAACCGGATTCCGCGACCTCAGGAGGCACTATCGGGCCGGAGGGCTTTCGAACCCATACCGCCTTCGCCCCATTTCCACTCTTTTCCGTTGCCATTTTTTCGCTTCCGCCTGATTGCATCTTCTGGATTTGCGTTCCGGCCGCAAGACAAGGCCGGACGGGAATTCTCAGCCTTCGACGCCCATGCTGCGGGCGTATCGCTCCCGCCGGATATTCTCGATCTCGTCGGCTTTTCCGAAGTGCAGGCAATGGGTGACGCACTTGGTCACGCAGGCGGGCTTGAGGCCCTTGTCGACACGTTCCATGCAGTAGTTGCACTTGACGACCTTGCCCGTTTTTTCATTCCATTGAGGCGCGCCCCAGGGGCAGGCGGTCATGCAGCTCTTGCAGCCGACGCACAGAGAGGCGTCAACGTATACGATGCCGTCCGACGGCCTCTTCCGCATGGCACTGGTGGGACAAACGGACACGCACCAGGGTTCTTCGCAATGGAAGCAGGGCATGAAGACAAAAGAGATCTTGGGTATTCCGTCCACGTCCTTGGGACCGACCTGAACAATTTTAGACAATCTCGGCCCGACGGGGACTCCCTGGTACGCCTTGCAATGCACTTCGCACCCCAGGCAACCGATACATTTCTTCTGATCCTGGAACAGATAGAACTGACTCATCGTTTTCTCCGCAAAACCGCTGATATCTTTTCCGCGCACACTTTGCAATATCGCCGGACGTCCTTCCGCCGCTAGGCGGCGGGCCGGACGCTTACCATGGTGCTGTCGTATACGGGGCTTCCACCCACCTTATCCGAGATGTTTTCCAGGAGCGCCGCGTCACTGACGCCTCGGGCATTGGCGCGCGTCTGCACGGGAACCGTTTTCCCGAAGCCGTGCAGCATGAAAACAGCCTCCGGATGAATGAAGTCGGTCACTTTGGCCTTGAGCTGTCCCGAACCGACGGGAGAGACTATCTCCACCCGGGCGCCGTCAAGGATTCCAAGTTTTTCGGCACGGGCCGTGTTTATCCATAGCACATTTTCGGGAACCAGTTCGCTGAGGTACATGTTGTTCTGCGTCGAGACATGGGTGTGAGGCGCGCTCCTGCCGATAAGCAGCTTGAAGCGGTTCCCTTCCGGGCGCGGCACCGGGACATAGGGCGGGAAGGAAGGGAACCCGGACTTTTCGAGAAGCGAGCTCACAAACTCAATCCTGCCGGAAGGCGTCTTGAGCTTCAAGCCGTCTTTTCTGTCCCACCAGATGGGTTTTTCCGAAAGCTGTACGAACCCGGTCTTGTCGAAATCCTCCACGGCGACTCCGGTGCCTTCCAGCTGAAACTTCCAGATGTCCTCGATGCTCTCGTAGGGAAGGGACTTGCCCGTTCCGAGCTTCGAGGCCAGCTCCTTGAGGATGAGCCATCCCGGTTTCGTATCGTAGATCGGCGATACGGCGGGTTTCCGGATGTAGAGCTGGGGCTTGAGACCCGATGCGGCCTGAATGGAATCGCCTCTTTCGAGGTAAACGGATTCCGGGAGCACGACGTCGGACTGCCAGGCAATTTCGCTGAAGTTGATGTCGATTGTGACAATCAGGTCGAGTTTTTCGAAGGCTTTCAGCGTTGCCCGGGTGTCCGGAATGGACTGGAGAGGCTCGAAGCGGTTAACGATGAATGCTTTTACCGGATACGGGTCTTCATTGAGGATGGCTTCGGCAAGCGCCTGCGGATTCCCGTTCGCGGAATCGGCAATGGGGAACTTCGCAAGACCCGATCCGTCGAAGCGGGGTTCGGTGATCTTCGGAAACTCGAGTTCCGTATACTTGCGCAGGTCTTTGCGACCGGCAGCCGCCATGCCTTTTTTGAAAAACAGTCCGCCCTTTGCCTCGATGCTTCCCATGAGCGCATTGAGAATGATGATCGAGCGCCGGAAATAGATCTCGTCTTCGTGGTGAGTTCCCCGGTAGCCGTAGTGGAAAACCACGGAAGGCTTTTTCGCGGACATTTCCCGCGCAAGGGTCACGATCTCTCCCGCCGGGATGCCCGTTTCCGCCTCCGCCCACCCGGGCGTGCAGGGTTCGACAAAGGCCTGGAGCTCGGGCAAGCCCAGCACCCAGCGTTGGACAAAACTCTCGTCGTAGAGTTTTTCTTTTATTATCACGTGCATCAGCGCATAGTTGAGGGCGATGTCCGTCCCCGGACGTATCATCCAGTAGCGGTCCGCTTTTGAAGCGGTGATCGTGGCGCGCGGATCGATATAGGTGAGCTTGGCCCCCTTTTCCATCGCGGAGAGCAAATTGTTGATGGGTTTGATCTCCAGGGACTCAAAAATATTGCGGCCGTAGAGCACTATGTGGCGCGTGTTGGCGTAGTCCACTCCGAACTGGGTGTCGTTGAGGCCCGTGAGGGTCCGGAAGGCGGTATTGACGGACCCCTTGCAGAGCGCGTCGTGCGTGAAGTGGTTCGGCGATCCGAGCGCCTTCATGAAGGCTTTGCTGATATGGGTGTTGAGATTCGTGCGTTCGCCGAAAATAACGCTCCTTGCGCCGTGCTTCGCGATAATTTCCTTCAACCGACCGGCAACGAAATCAAGCGCTTCGTCCCAGGACGCGCGCTTCCATTGGCCGGAGCCGCGCGGCCCCGTGCGGATCACCGGATAACGAAGCCTTTCCGTATCCTCCAGCAAAGCCGTTCCGGCGGAACCTTTCGCGCAAAGCGCTCCTTCTATTCCGGGAACGTGCGGGTTCCCCTCTATCCATCGCACCCGGTTCTCCCCGGTTTCCACCCGGATCGGGCAACGGACGGTACACATGAAACACAGACTAAAGACTTCGTTGGACATGGGTCACCTCGGCAAATCGCGTCGCTATTGTTTCTCAGCCCGTGACTTCCTTGCGTGGTTTCTTTCGGGCACTCTCGCGCTCTTTCAGATTTGTGACATCCTAACGGGTAGGCGTCTTCAACCGCATTCGAATAAACCTGCTGCGGGCAGGCTGCAGGAAGTGATGCGCGGTTCCGGCGGATGCCGCAGCCATCGCTATAGAATTAACTCTCGGCAATGTCAAAAGCAAGCGTGGGCAATCTCTCCCCGGTTTGGCGGATGGAACGGAGCCCGTTCGGCCGGAGTTGCGGTCTTGCCGCCAAAGGGACATCGCCCGATTGACACTATGCTTCGGTTTTGATTACAATTCATACTAACTTGCGTTCAAGATAGAACTAATGGAAAAGAGCGGGGGAAATGATTTCCCCCGCGCCCCCACAGGTTCGGCCTTACGCGCATGCGCGGCACGCCGCAAGCCCCGAAATGAGCAGCGCAGCTGCGTGTGGGGTGTGGGGAGCAGGCTCCCCACGATTTGAAAGCCTAGTATCATCTTGAACGCTCATTGGTATCAGGCGTTCCAAATTCCGGTATCCACGAAGAGGAGATCACAGTGCCGATTTACGAATTCAGGTGCGTCCAGTGCGGCAACATCCAGGAAATAATCGTTGCCAATTCCGGTCAGGAAATCGAGATGAAGTGCAGGGGATGCGGCGCGGAAGACCTTGAAAGAATCCTCAGTAGCACCAACTATGCCATGGGATCGTCGAGTTCCTCCAAAAGCTCGGGCCCTTCGGCGACCACCCGCTCGTGCGGACCGGGCCAGTCATGCACTTCCATAGAATTGCCGGGCCATACGAAATAGGGTCGCTTTCGAAGCGGCCGGGACCGGACCAGGCAAGACCCTGCGGTTCGAAGCCGGCGGAGCCTCAGTCCTTCTTCCCGCCCGTCCCCATCTTGTCGACGATTTTGTCGAAGTAGTGCTGATTCTTTTCCAGGGAAAGAGTACTATTGCGGGTCATGTTGAGCTTCATAATCAGGTAATTGAGCTTCTTTATCTGCCGGTATTTCTCTTTTGTGTCCTTGACGTCCGCAAGCATTTCCTCAACCGTGAGTATTTCTTTCCTCAGGGTGAGTTCGGGTGGAAGCACATCGGCGTTCTTGAGAATTTTGTAGGCAAGGCGAATATCCTGGGGCAGATGACGGTCGTCCTCGAGCGCAAGCGGTTTTCCCTTCCCGGGAAGATCGTCAAACTCGCCGTTGTCCATGGCTTCCCGAATTTTCTGTTCCGCAATTTTGTCAAATACCGCGAATATATTGGCCATACAGTCTTCCAAAGCACGAGGGGTTCACGTTCTTTCCGGCTAATCTGAGGCCATTGTAACATATGATTCTTACAGGACAAATGAAAGATGCCCGACAATAATCCCTCATCGGCTTTCCCCGATATTTTCCCGCCGCGCGAAATACGCATCCTCGGCGCCGGACGGTTCGGACGCATCGCGGCAGCCCGGCTGCAACCCCGTTTTCCCACCACCCCGATATTCATAACGGACCGGGATTCGCGGAAAGCCGCCGAAACGGCGACTGAATTCGGAATTTTATCGGAAGCGGGGGATGCGGTGGAAGACTTCTGCAATGCCCGCTTGCCGGAGGATACCTGGGTTGTGCCGGCCGTTCCGGTGCATCTCGGGTTTGAATGGCTTTTCACCCGGCTCAGCCGATCGAGAGCGGCGGAAAGGCTGGCGGTTCCCGGCGAGGTTGACGCAATGGTTCCGAACCCCATCAGGTCCCCTTCGGGAACACTCTACGCGAGCTATGCGACCTTTATCTGTCCGGACCACTGCAAAGAGCCCGAGGCGATTTGCACGCACACCGGCAAGGCGCGATCGGGGAATCTCTTCGAAACTTTCGGGCGCATAAGGCTGCCGGAATTTGAAGTGGCGGTGTTGCGGAGCTGGCAGCTGGCTCCCGGGGTTGGAGGCTACCCGGTGAGGAGCCTGAACGCTCTTTTTTCGCTGATTTCATCCGTGCAGGGCCGGTATCTTGTCGCCACCTCATGCCGGTGTCACGGCGTGATGGACGGCCTTCGGTGGCGCGAAGGCGCAGAAGACCGACTCCGGGGAAACGGCTCGCCAGCCTGAGGGAACTCCCACCCTCAGGCCGGTCGATCCCGGCTTCTTCTTCGAAAAGCGCGGGGGAACCATTCCCCCGCACATTGGTGTTTGTCAACTTGAACGCAATTTGGTGTCAGGCCGTTCTCGTTTCAGGCCCCCCGTCTTTTGGGAGGGCCGCCGCAATTCATCCGGTGGGGTCCAACGATGCTTTACTCGCGGGCGTTTTTAGCCATGGCTCTCGCCAATCTTGCGTGCCTGTCAAGCTTCTCCATTTTTTACCTTTTCCCCCTCTTCATAAGCGGACATGAAGGCAATCAGGCGGATATCGGCATTATCATGGGCGCTTTCGCGCTCTCGTCGGTTCTGTGCCGTCCGTGGATTTCCGACATGATAGACAAAATCGGCAGAAAGCGGAGTTACACTCTCGGGTCGCTGGTAATGACGGCATTGCCGCTCACCTACCTGCTTTTCAGGGGGGACCTCGCCGGTTTCTACCTGCCGCTGCTTTTTGCCCGCGTGGTGCACGGCGTCGGTTTTGCGATCTGCATAACCGCCGCATTCACCTATGTCGCGGACATCGTCCCCAGGGATCGGCTGAACGAAGGCTTGGGCGTTTTCGGAATATCCGGGCTGGCCGGTTCGGCCATAGGGCCTTTCGTCGCCGAAGTGGTCATCCGCAGCGCTGGATTCGACGCCCTTTTCGTTCTCGCTTCCATCATTGCCGGAATCAGCCTGATAGCGCATTTGCCGCTGCAGGAATCCTACGCTCACGTTCTCCGCACGACGGGGCCGTCCTTCTTTATCGTGTTCCAAAAAAAGCGAATATTCATGGTCGTCGCGGTCGCCCTGCTCTTCGGATTCGGACTCGCCGCCGTTAACAACTTCGTGGCGCCCTATGCCGGCGATCGCCGGATCGAGTTCATCTCGCTCTACTATATTTCCTATTCCGGTGCGGCGATTTTCACCCGTTTGACCGGCGGACGCCTGGCCGACCGCATGGGAGAGGACAGAATCATTCCCTACGGGCTGCTCCTGATCGGGGTCGGCTTGATCTCCCTGGTTCTCATGAAGGGCTGGGCTTTGCTCATGTTCTCCGGGTTCGTGACGGGTTGCGGCCACGGACTGCTCTACCCGGCGCTGAACGTCTATGCGATCCGGGGGGAGCCGCAGCGGATTCGGGGAAAGATCACCGGAGCATTCACGGGAAGCATTGACGGCGGGGTTTTCGTCGGATCGGTTCTTCTCGGCTATGTAGGCGATTTTGCTGGATTTGAGACTCTATTTTTCTGTTCGGGAGTTGCTGTGCTGAGCGCAATTGTCCTATTCAAAAGGCAGGCGGTCTTTCGAATGTCCGCATAAAACGGCCGCAACCCGGAAACCGAAGCGCTACGGCGGTGGCGCGCCTCAGTTTCGATTGGACTCCGGGGAAGTTAGCTGGTAAGAGTAAAAATCCTCCGAGCCGAAGCTCGTGTAATTACGGTTACTTTTCTGAAGGATCGATCTTACTTTTGATTTATGCCGAACAGGCGGACGTCCGGCAACGGCGCTTCCCTCCACGGGAGACTTGAACCGGCGCATTTTCGAGTGCCGACCATTCGGGCGACAGGCGAGGCCAGTTTGAAAGTAGGAATTGTAACCGAGTACTATTATCCCCTCCTGGGCGGCATCTCAGAGCACGTGCACAACACTGCCCTGCGGCTTCGCCAAAGGGGACACTCCGTCAAAATCATAACATCCAATCTGAACGGCAACGGCAAGACCGGCCACAACGGAACGGTGCATCAATTCGAACCCGCCACGGATATTATCCGGATCGGCAGGAGCACTTCGATTTTCACGAACGGCTCTCTTGCCAGGATCACCCTCGGACGCAACCTCTTCGCCAAGCTGCGCAACGTCCTGGAGAGTGAAAAATTCGATATCCTCCACGTGCATTCCCCCCTCGTTCCGACTCTTCCCATGTTCGCGCTCCGCGTCGCGGAGTGTGCGACCGTCGGCACTTTCCACACGTATTTCGACAAGAAATGCATTCCCGCGACGATCGGCTACACGCTCCTTGGCGCGCAAACCCAGCGTCTGCTCATAGACAAGCTCGACGGGCAGATAGCCGTATCGCAGAGTTGCATTGACGCTCTGACGCCTTTTTTCAAGGTGAACGCCAGAATTATCCCCAACGGAATCGACACGTCGGAATTCAGCCCCGAGTCCCCCGGACTGCCCCGTTTTGACGACGGGAAAAAGAATATCCTCTTCCTTGGGAGACTGGACCCGCGAAACGGTTTTGCGTTGATGACCCAGGCATTCGGCCTCATCAAGGCGAAGTATCCGAACGTGAGACTGATCATCGTGGGCGACGGGCCTTTGGGGACATACTACAGGCGGCTTGTTCCGGAACATCTTCAGGATGATGTGCATCTCGTCGGCCCCGTTCTCAAGGAAAGAAACCGCTATTACGCAAGCTGCGATGTTTTCTGTTCTCCGGTGGCAACGGCCTCCTTCGGCATGACGCTGCTCGAGGCAATGTCGTCCGGGAAGCCCATAGTGGCCACGGACAACACCGGCTACCGCGAGCTTCTCGGCAGGAAAGAGGGGTTCCTGACGCCTCCCCACAATGCCCGCGCCTTTGCCGACGCAGTACTTCGGCTGCTCACCGATCCCGCCCTCGGGGAGGAGATGGGCAAAAACGGCAGGCAGAAAGCCCTCGGCTTTTCCTGGGATCTGGTAACGGAGTCAATTACCCGTTTTTATGAAGAAATACTGAGTAGAAGATCATGTGGAAAACGGTTGCCGTAATAACGATTTGTTCGCTTTTTGCGGCCCTTGCGGCCGCGGGCCTTTATACGCTGCTCGGTTCCGGGCCGGGCGGGAGCGGCGCTCCGGTTTGTTTTCTCGTCGTCCTCCTGCTCTGCGAGTCCGTTCTCCTCGTCGCCGTATTGGAGAGGCGCGCGCCGATTTTCGGGAAGATTTTCCACCGAGGTCCCGCAGGTTCCGGGATGGTGGCGCTTACGTTCGACGACGGCCCCAATGAGCCGTATACTTCGCAGCTTCTCGGCATCCTTGAGCGAAGCGGCATCAAGGCGACTTTTTTCGTCATCGGGATGAATTGCGAAAGATTCCCGGATGCGCTCAAAAAGATTGCGGCTGCCGGGCACGAGATCGGAAATCACACCTTTGACCACGAGGTCCTGCCCCTCAAGCGCTCCCCGGAAATCGAAATGCAGATCCGGAATACATCCGCAGTCATCGAGAAGATCACGGGCGAGTGGCCCGCTCTTTTCCGTGCGCCTCACGGATGGAGAAATCCCTGGACCAACGGGGCGGTGCGCCGCGCCGGCTGCAAACCCGTGGCATGGACTCTCGGGGTATGGGATACTGACCGCCCGGGAGCGCAGGTCATCATTGCAAGGACTCTCAAGGGAGTGCGGGACGGATGCATTCTGCTCCTCCATGACGGGAGAGGGATCGAGACACAGGCGGATTCCAGCCAGGTCGTCCAGGCGCTTCCCGCCATAATCGAGGATCTCAAGCATCGCGGGTTCCGGTTCGTTACGGTATCGGAAATGATGGAGCACAGCGCCGGATGAAACTTCTGCAGGCAGCGCGCATTGGTTCTCCGGTGCTCATCGCCTCGCTGTTTGTCCTCATTTTTTTCTATGCCGACCTCGACAAGATCGGGCGGGCATTCGCCGGAATACGCTGGACGTGGGCCCTCTGGGTACCCGTGCTCAATGTGGTGAATACCTTTGTCGAGGGCCTTCGCCTCTCCGTCATTTTGCTGCCGCTGACGGGGAGCCTCCATGTGCGAAGCGCATTCAATTCCACGCTGGTGGGTATCATCGGCAACGTCATGCTTCCCCTGAGATTCGGGGACGGCGCAAGAGCCTACTACATCGCCAGGAATGAAAAAATCGGGCTTTCCCGGTCGTTTTCAGCACTCACCCTGGACCGGGCAGCCGATTTCCTTCTCTTTTTTGCCATGATGGCTCTCACCGCGATCCTTCACCCCTTTCCATCGTACGTAACGAAAATGGGTCTTATCGCCGCGGCGATCTTCGCGGCGTTCGCCGCCGCGATTCTTCTCCTCATCCGCGTGGAGGGAAAAATCGGAAACGAACGGGCGGGAAGGATCAGGCGCCGAGTGGCCGAAGAGACGGGAAAATTCGTGAG